>JAISTC010000182.1 GCA_031272805.1 Propionibacteriaceae bacterium | reverse complement strand
GAAGCGATCACCGCCGTCGGCATCACGCCCCCCACCACTCTTCCGACGCCGCTCCACCTCGCGACGGTCCGGGTCGCCACCGGCCTCAAGATGCCGGACGCCGTCGTCGTCGCCACGGCCCAGGCCCTGAGCTCCACGGTGGCGACCTTCGACCAAGACCTCGCCAAGAAAGCCGCATCCGTCGGTGTGGCCACCCTCGACCTCATGGCGAGGCCCGCTGCCGCTCCTCCGCCGTTACCGCAGGAGCCCGGTCCCGTCTGACGGGCGGCCTTACTTCAGGGCTGCGCGGCCGGGGTCACGCGCGGGCGGTCGTCAGTGCGGCCTCGATGGCCGGGGGGTCCAGGGGGCCGTCGGCTAGCAGGCAGGTGAACGAGCGCGTCAGGCCCGCCGGAGGGACCGGGGTTCTCGTGTTCCAGGCGATGGACGAGCCGATCGCCGGGTAGTCGGCCAGGCGGACGAACCAGGGGTCGGCTTGGGTCGCGGGGTCGTCGGCGCTGAGCGCGACCGTGTAGCGGGCGGGCGGCGGGGCGGCCGGGTTGCCCGAGGCTGGGACGGTGGCCGACCAGGCCACCCAGGGGGCCACGGTCCCGTGGACCGCTGCCTCCCCTTCCGCGTCCGGCGTCCGGATGGCCACGTCGATGCCCTCGGGCAGCCGCCAGAAGAAGCCGCCGTAGCCGGCCCGCTCGCGGCCGTTGGAGCCGGGGCTGCCAAGGCTGACCGGCCCGTCGGCCGGCCGCAGCACGGTCGTCACGCGGAGCGCCCACGTCCGCGCGTCGAGGGCCCGCCACCGCAGCGTCCGGGTCTCGCGCAGCAAGGGGACGCCATCGCGGTCGAGCCAGTCCAGCCGGTCGACGCCGCCGTCGGCCGTCGGCGTCCAGCCGGTCGACACGATCTGGCCGTGGTCGCCCAGCCACTCGTAGCCGCGGCCGCGGACGTACGTCCGGCCGCCCCAGAGGTTGTGGCCGGGCTCGCCGTCGCGGGCCACGTCCTGGACCGCCCAGCCGAGCCCCGCCTGCCACGAGTGGTCGGCAGGTGCGTCGTCCGTCACGAGCGTGCCAGCCAGGGTGGTCAGCGGGTGGAAGTGGGGCCGCGGGCTGTCCGTGGTGGCCGCCCCGGCCCCGTCGACGTAGCGGCCGACGGCCACCGGCCCGGCCGGCCCGGCGACGACCACCTCGGCGATCGCCCCGTGGCGGGGCGCCGCCCACGGGGCGCCCAGCTCGGCGAACGTCCGGCCGGTCTCGGCGACCTCATCGCACCAGCGCGTGACGTCGCGGACCGCCGCCCAGCGCTCCCCGTCGCGGTCGAGCCAGTCGATGAACTGCTTGGGGATGCGGCGGGCGTCCGGGGCGCCGGCGACGGCGTCGAGGACCCGCGTGAACGCGCCCGTGTCGGCCAGGGGGGACAGCAGCGCGACGGCAGGGTCGGCCAGGTGGTCGAACAGGTTCTCGACCAGGTTGACGCGGCCGAACCGCTCCCGGCGCGTCTGTCCGCCGACCGTCACGTCGACCCAGTCCTGCGTGTAGGAGAACACCAACCGCCCCGCCGTGCCGTAGGCGATGACCAGCGGTTCCGTCTGCTCGGCCGCCGCCAGTGTCAGGCCGAACGTGACGCGGCGCCCGGCGGCCGTCGTGACCGCCACAGCCGACGTGTCGTCGGCGGCGATGTCATTGGCCCGGTAGAGGTCCGTCGTGACCGTCGCCACGTCCTCCGCCCGGACCGCGCCCGCCAGCTTCAGACCGGCCGCGACCGCGTGGGCCAGCGGGTTCGTGACGACGCCGTCGACCACGGGCTGCCCGTCCAGCCAGCGCCGGCCGGCCCAGCGGGAGCGGGTCCAGTAGGCGGTCGAGCGTGACCACGTGCCGAGCCCGGCGACGTGGTCCAGTTCGCCGATGGCGCCGGAGGCCATGAGTTCGGCCAGCCGGGGCCAGGCCAGGGAGCCGCAGGCCTGGAAGCCGACCTGGACCTCCCGCCCGGCCGCCGCCGCCGCGGCCAGCAACCGCTCGAAGTCGGCCAGCCCGGGGACCGGCGGCTTCTCCAGGGCCACGTGCGACCCGGCGGCCAGGGCCGTCAGGGCGAGCGGCAGGTGGGTCGGGATGGGCGTGGCGATGACGGTCACGTCCGGCGCGGGCCGGGCGGCCAGGCAGGTGTCGAGCGTCGGGTAGACGGGGAGGGTCCGGGCCCACGCGGCCACGGGCGCGTCCACCAACTCGTCCAGGCGGCCGACTCCCCCGCCGCTGACCAGCCCGACGACCTCGGCCTGGCCCGCCTGGGAGAGGCGGTACAGGTTGGCCAGGTGGATGCGGCCGAAGCCGCCGACGCCCACGAGGACGGCGGTCGCCGGGTGGGAAGCGCACATCGGAGTCCTTTCGCCGGAAACCACCGCCAACGTCGGCCAGCGTAGCACCAGGCGGAAAGCGCTTGCCATCAACTCGCCGAACTAGCCCCCCGCAGCGTCTTGCGCTCCTACGCCTGCCCGCTAGAATGACTGGGAAAGCGGTTACCGTAGCCGTCAGCCTTCCAGATCGGACCACCATGGCCACCCCGTCCAGCCCCCCGGCCCCGCGCGTCGTCGGCGTCATCCTCAACGGCGCCACCGGCCGCATGGGCTACCGGCAACACCTCGTCCGCTCCCTCCTCCCCCTCCGCGACACCGGCCTGGCCCTGCCCGACGGCTCGCGCCTGACCGTCCGCCCCCTGCTCGTCGGCCGCAACGCCGCCAAGCTGGCCGAGACCGCCGCCCGCCACGACATCCCGGACTATACGACCGACCTGGCCGGGGCGCTGTCGGACCCCGCCTGGGAGGTCTACGGCGACTGCCTGGCCACGACCGCCCGGCCTGCCGCCCTGCGCCAGGCCATCGCCGCCGGCAAGGCCATTTACACGGAGAAACCGACCGCCACGACGTTCGCCGAGGCCCTCGACCTGGCCCGCCTGGCGCGTCACCGGGGCATCCTCCATGGCGTCGTCCACGACAAGCTCTACCTGCCCGGCCTCCTGAAGCTGCGCCGCCTCCTCGACGGCGGCTTCTTCGGCCGCGTCCTGTCGGTCCACATCGAGTTCGGCTACTGGGTCTTCGAGGGCGACTGGCAGCCGTCCCAGCGGCCGAGCTGGAACTACCGCGCGGCCGACGGCGGCGGCATGGTCTCCGACATGTTCCCCCACTGGAGCTACCTCCTCGACAACCTGTTCGGCCCCGTCCAATCCGTCTACGTCCAGACGGCCACGCACATCCCGACCCGCTGGGACGAGGCCGGCCAGGCGTACCCGGCCACGGCCGAGGACGCCGCGTACGCCGTCTTCGAGCTGGCCGGCGGCACCATCGTCACGCTGGACTCCAGCTGGGCGACCCGCGTCCACCGTGACGAGTTGGTCGAGTTCCACGTCGACGGGACCGAGGGCTCGGCCGTCGTCGGGCTGTTCGGCGGCAAGGTCCAGCACCGCTCGGCCACTCCCAAACCGGTCTGGAACCCCGACGAGCCGGACCCCTGGGACTACCTGGCCGACTGGGCCCCGGTCCCCGACAACGCCGTGTTCGGCAACGGCTTCCGGCGGCAGTGGGAGGAGTTCCTGACCGCCTACGCCCTCGGCCGGCCCTACCCCTTCGACCTGTTCGCCGGGGCCCGGGGCGTCCAACTGGCCGAGGTCGGGCTCGAATCCGCCCGGCTCGGCCGCAAGGTCACGCTGGACCCGCTGGACGCGCTGGACCCCCTGGACGCCCTGGAGGAGGTCGCGCCATGACCCCGGTCCCCCGCCTCTCCCTCAACCAGGCCACGGTCAAGTACGCGCCGTTGGCCGAGGCCCTCGACGTCACGGCCGGGGCCGGCTACGAGGCCATCGGGCTCTGGCGCGAGCCAGTGGCGGAAGTCGGGCTGGCGGCCGCCGCCCGCCTCCTGAGCGCCTCGGGGCTCCGCTGCTCGACCTATTGCCGCGGCGGCTTCTGCACGATGCCCGAGGGCCCGGAGCGGCGGGCCGCCCTCGACGACAACCGCCGGGCGATCGAGGAGACGGCCACGCTGGCGGCGGCCGGGGCCCCCGGCTCGCGGGCGGTCCTCGTCCTCGTGGCCGGCGGGCTGCCCGACGGCTCGCGCGACCTCCCCGGCGCCCGGGCCCGCTTCGCCGACGCCCTGGCCGAGCTGGCCCCCGCCGCCGCGGCGGCCGGCGTCACCCTGGCCGTCGAACCGATGCACCCGATGTACTGCTCCGACCGCGCCATCGTCTCGACCCTCGACCAGGCCCTCGACCTGGCCGCGCCCTTCGACCCCGCAGTGGTCGGCGTGACCGTCGACACGTTCCACATCTGGTGGGACCCGGCCGTCCTCGACGCCATCGCCCGAGCCGGGCGGGAGGGCCGTCTGGCGACGTACCAGGTGTGCGACTGGCGGACGCCGCTCCCGGCCGATGTCCTGTTGTCGCGCCACTACCCCGGCGACGGCGTCATCGACTTCGGGCCCCTAACCCGGGCGGTCGAGGCGACGGGCTACGACGGCGACATCGAGGTCGAGATCTTCAACGCCGACATCTGGGCCGCTCCCCCCGCCGTGGTCGCCCAGCGCGTGGCCGAGTCCTTCGCCGAGGCCGTCGCCCCCGGGCTGGCGCGGGGAGGGGCGCGACTGTGACCGCGGCCCCGACCCTGAAAGACGTCGCCGAGCGGGCGGGCGTGTCCCAGGCGACCGCGTCCCGCGTCCTCAACGGCTCGGCCCGCCACGTCGGCGACGCCTACCAGGAACGGGTCCACCAGGCGGCCGCCGACCTCGGCTACTCCGTCAACCTGTCGGCCCAGGCCACGGCCCGGGGCACGTCCTCGCTCATCGCGCTGCTCGTGGCGGACATCGCCGACCCCTACTTCGGCGAGATCGCCCACGGCGTGGCCCGCGGCGCGGAGGAGGCCGGGCTGGCCGTCGCCGTGGCCGAGACCGACCGCGACCCAGACAAGGAGGCCAAGCTGGTCCGCATGTTCCGCGGCCTCCGGCCCTTCGGCCTCATCCTGGCGGCGTCACGCGGCGCCGACCCGGCCCCCGAACTCGACCAGGAACTGGCCCAGTTCGCCGCCGGGGGCGGCCAGGTCGTCGCGCTGGGCCCGGGCGCCGGGGGCTACCGCGCCATCCACATCGACCACCTCGGCGGCGCCATCAAACTCGGCCGGACGCTGGCCGGCCGGGGCTACCGGCGGGCCGTCCTGCTGGCGGCCCCCGTCGGGGCGCTCAGCTCCGACCACCGCGTGGCCGGCTTCACGCAGGGCTTCACGGAGGGCGGCGGCGTCATCGCCGGGCTCTACCGCGGGGGCTACACGCGCGAGGACGGCTACCGCCTCATGGCCCAGCTCCTGGTGGACGGCGTGGCGCCCGGCACTCTCGTCGTCGGCGTCTCCGACCAGGTCGCCGTCGGCGCCCTGGCCGCGCTCCGGGAGGCCGGGCGCGAGGCGGGCGCCGACATCGCGCTGGCCGGCTTCGGCGACACGTCGACCGGCCGCGACGTCACGCCCGCGCTGACGACCGTGCACGTGCCGCTCGGCGACCTCGGCTACCAGGCCGTGCGGCGCGCGGTCGACCCGGGGTGGGCGCCGGACGCCCCCCTGGATCTCGCGGTCGTCGTCCGGGACAGCACCCCGGCGGTTCCGGCCGCCCCACCCGCAGAAGGAGGGCCCACGTGACTCCCACCCTCCTCGACCGCCCGGTCGCCCTCGTGACGGGCGGCGGCCGCGGCATCGGCCTCGGCATCTGCCGCCGCCTGGCCGCCGACGGCTACGCCGTCGGCATCCTCGGCCGCAGCGGCGAGCCGGCGGCCGCCCTGGCCGAGTTGCGCGCGCTGGCCGGGGACGGCGGTCTGGTCCGCTACGTCCAGGGCTCCGTCGCCGACCTCGCCCTGCACGAGGCCTTCCTCGACGACGCCGTGGCGGCGTGGGGCCAGCTCGACGTCCTCGTCAACAACGCCGGCGTCGCGCCGGAGGTCCGCCAGGACCTCCTGGCGGCCACGCCGGAGTCGTTCGACCGGGTCCTCGGCATCAACCTGCGCGGCCCCTACTTCCTGACCGCCGCATTCGCCCGGCGCGTCATCGAGCTGCGGCCGGCCGACTGGCAGGAGCGGCCGGCGCCGGTCGCGACGATCGTCAACGTGTCGTCCATCTCGGCCGAGGCCCCATCGCTCAACCGGGGCGACTACTGCCTGTCCAAGGCGGGCGTGGCGATGGCGACGAAGCTGTGGGCGGCCCGGCTCGGGCCGGAGGGCATCGTCGTCTACGAGGTCCGCCCCGGCGTCATCGCGACCGACATGACGGCGGCCGTGACGGCGCGCTACGACGCGCTGTTCGCCGCCGGGCTCGCGCCGATCAACCGCTGGGGGCAGCCGGCGGACGTGGCGGCGGCGGTCGGGCTGTTGGCGTCCGGCCAGACCCCCTACTCGACGGGCGAGGTCTTCCACGTCGACGGCGGCCAGCACATCCAGGTCCTGTGAGGCCGTGATGGCCCCCGCACCCGTGACAGTGGACGGCCGGCCGGTCGAGTGGGCGGAGGCCGGGGCGCTCGTCGTCGGCGCGGGCGCGGCCGGGCTGGCGGCGGCCGTGGCGCTGGCCGAGGCGGGCGTCGACGTCCTCCTCGTGACCGACCACCTGCTGACCGGCACCTCCCGCAACGCGGGCTCCGACAAGCAGACCTACTACAAGCTGACGCTGGCGGGAGACGGCGACGACTCGGTCGCCGGCCTGGCCGCGACGCTGTTCGCGGGCGGGGCGATGGACGGGGACGTGGCGCTGGCCGAGGCCGCCGGGTCGGCCCGCGCGTTCTACCGGCTGGTCGCGTTAGGCGTCCCGTTCCCGCAGGACCCGTGGGGCCAGTTCGCGGGTTACAAGACCGACCACGATCCGCGCCAGCGGGCGACGTCGGCCGGGCCCTACACGTCCAAGGCCATGGTCGAGGCGCTGGCCCGCCGCCTGGCGGAGTTGCCCGCCCGCGTCGTCGCGGGCGTCCGGGCGGTCGACCTCGTCACGGTCGGGGCCGGGGAGGGCGGGCCGGGCCGGGTCGCCGGGTTCCTGGGCTGGCGGATCGAGGCGAGCGGCTGGCTGGCGGTCCGGTCCGACCACGTCGTCTGGGCGGTCGGCGGGCCCGCCGCCCTCTACGCGGACCGGGTCTACCCGTCGGGACAGTGGGGCGCGGCGGGCGCGCCGCTGCGGGCGGGCGCGGCCTGCTCCAACGTGACGGAGTGGCAGTTCGGCCTGGCGTCGCTCCGGCCCCGCTGGAACGTTTCCGGCAGCTACATGCAGGTCATCCCGCGGTTCTTCTCCGTCGACGCGGCGGGCGTCGAGCGTGACTTCCTGGAGGCGGACCTGGGCGCGGCCCGCGCCGCGGAGCTGACCTTCCTCAAGGGCTACCAGTGGCCGTTCGACGTCCGCAAGGCGGCCGACGGGTCGAGCCGGGTCGACCTGCTGGTCCGACGCGAGCAGGCGCTGGGCCGCCGCGTCTGCCTCGACTTCCGCCGCAACGGCGGCGACGGCACCTTCGACCCCGACCGGCTGAGCGCGGAGGCGCGCGACTACCTGGCCCGGGCCGACGCCCTCGGGGCCACGCCGGTCGAGCGGTTGCGCCGGTTGAACGAGCCCGCGTACCAGCTCTACCTGGACAAACAGCCCCGGGTCGACCTGGCGGCCGAGCCGCTCGAGATCGGGCTCTGCGCCCAGCACAACAACGGCGGCCTGACCATCGACCCGTGGTGGCGGACGACGCTCCCCGGCCTCTACGCGGTCGGCGAGGCGGCCGGTTCCCACGGCGTCTACCGGCCCGGCGGCGCGGCCCTCAACGGCGGGCAGGTGGGGGCGCTGCGGGCGGCGCAGTGGATCGCCCGCTGTGTGGCGTTGTCACGCGGGACGCCCGCCGCTGGGGACGGGACAACCGGGGACTTCGCCGCGGCCGCGGCCGCCGCGCGGGCCCGCGCCGAACGTGACGTCGCCGCCGCCACGGCCGGGGAAGACCCCGACCACTGGTTGGCCTGGCTGCAGCGGCTGATGTCGGACGCCGCGGGGCCGGTGCGGACGCCGGCCGGCCTGGCCCGGGCCTCGGCCGAGGTCGGCGCCTGGCTCGCCCGGTTCCCCGACGGCGTCGCCGTCGACGCGGCGTCACGCCGGTCGGTCGACCGCTTCTGGTGCCTCCGCGACGCGGCGCCGGCGGCCCAGGTCTACCTGGGCGCGATGGCCGACTACGCCGCCCACGGCGGCTTGTCCCGCGGCTCGGCGCTCTACCTGGACGAGGGCGCGGACCCGTTGGCGGCCCGCCCGCCGCTCGACGGCGGAACCTTGGACGAGGTCATCCAACAGGTCACCTGGAGCGAGGCCGGCATCACGGCGCGCTGGCGCCCCCGCCGCCCCCTCCCCACCGACGACCCAGGCTTCGAGGCAGTCTGGCGCCGCTACCGCGAAACCGGCCCCACCGGCGAGGGCGGGCCCGCGGGTCACCCACCGGGTCAAGCGAACAGCTCGTCCAGCGTGACGACGGACTGGATGTCTCCGCGATAGCTCCCCTGGGCCAAGCCCATGGGCGTGATCAGGGTCTGGTGGAGCGCCCCCTTGGCGTGCCTGTCTTCGGCGAACTCGGCTTCGCGCAGCCGCAGCCGCGTGGCCAGGTCCGCGCTGACCGTGAACGGCTTGGCCGCCAGCTTGCACTCGCAGAGGTTGGTGATGCCGTCGGCGCGCTGCAGGACGAGGTCGATCTGGGCGCCCGACGGCCCGCGCCAGGCGTACGTCTCGGTCGCCACGCCCGCGATGCCCAGGGCGGCCTTGACCTGGGCGACATGGTTCAGACAAGCCGTTTCGAAGGCGTAGCCGAGGCGGGCGTGGCGCTCCCCCGTGCCCAAGCCGCTCGTCCATTCGCTCTCGTTGGTGGAGCCTTCGACGCACTTCAGCCAGAAGAGCGTGAACTGGTCGACCAGCTGGTAGAGCGCGTCGCGGGACCGCCGCCCCGGCGGCAGGTAGCGGCGGATGAAGCCGCACTGCTCCAGCCCGTCGAGAACCGCGGTCAACCCGCCGCCGTCACTCAGGCCGGCCGCCTGGGCCAGGTTGGCGCGGGGCATGCCGCGAGCTGTCGACGCCAGCGCCCGGACCGTCCGCATGTACGGCTCGGGGCGGTGGAACAGGGTCGAGTACAGCAGGTCGAACTCGCCTCGCAGTGTGCCGTTGCGCGCGAACAACAGGGCGTCGACGTTCTGGGCGACGCTGCGCGCGCCCTGGAACAGCTCCAGGTAGTAGGGCACGCCGCCGAACACGAGGTACGCCTCAAGGACCTGCAGCCGGTCGTACTTGACGCCGCGGGAAACCAGGAGCTGCTCGCACTCGCCGAGTGTGAAGGGCAGCAGTTCCATCCGGCGGGTGACGCGGTTGTAGAGCCCGTCCTTGTTGGCGAAGAGCTTGTCGGCCAGCCACGACGTGGCCGAGCCGCAGGCGATCAGCAGGATGTCGGCCCGCCCGGCGGCCCACCCGTTCCAGAACCCCTCCAGCGCCGACAGGAAGTCGGACCCCTTGGTGTCGAGCCAGGGCAACTCGTCCAGGAAGATGACTTTCCTGCCTTCCGGTTGGCGCTCGATCAGGTCGCGCAGTTGGTCGAACGCCTGGAACCAGTCCGGGGCCGTCGGATACGCCCGCCCGCCCCAGGTCTCAAGGGAGGTGTTGAACCGCTCCAGTTGCTGCCTGGTGCCGACCTTGGCGTAGCCGGTGTGCTGGAACGCCAGCCGGCCGCGGAACGCCTCGCGCACGAGAAACGTCTTGCCGACCCGCCGCCGGCCGTACACCACGAGAAACCCCGGCTTGTCGGAACGGTACTCATCCTCCAGCAAGGCCAACTCAGCCCGCCGCCCAATGACCTCCACGTCTGGCTCCCCCTCTCC
Source organism: Propionibacteriaceae bacterium (assembly GCA_031272805.1). Classification (GTDB taxonomy): domain Bacteria; phylum Actinomycetota; class Actinomycetes; order Propionibacteriales; family Propionibacteriaceae; genus WQYJ01. The sequence goes on along the minus strand of JAISTC010000182.1, from coordinate 2,858 downwards.
CAGTCGAGCAGTTACAGCGTCAAGAGTACATCATTAGCCGCTGTATCTGTAGAGAATTGGCCGGTTACAGCGGCTACTATTCACATCTAACCGCGATAAGTCACGATTGGGGAGACTTGCAGCGCCAAACCGCCCCGCGACGGCGGGCCCCGTGCTGCAGGTGTCCTCTGCGAACTCGGCTGCGCGCACGCTCAGCGGCGTGGCCAGGCCCGAGCTGACCGTGAACGCTTGGCCGCCAGCTTGCAGTCACAGCAGGATGACGTCCCTGCCCGAGGAATGACGGTCTGCGCCGGGCCCTAACCCATCAGGGTCAGGAGGAAGTCGTCCAGGTCTTCCGGCTTGATCAGCACCTCGCGCGGCTTGGAGCCCTCGGACGGGCCGACGACGCCGCGGGTCTCGAGGATGTCCATGAGGCGGCCGGCCTTGGCGAAGCCGACGCGGAGCTTGCGCTGGAGCATCGAGGTCGAGCCGAGTTGCAGGTTGACGACGAGCCGGGCTGCCTCGATGACGAGGTCGAGGTCGTCGCCGATGTCCTCCGCGACCTTCGCAGTGGTCTCGGCGGACAGCGTGACGTCGTCGCGGTACTGGGCGGGCAACTGCGCCGCGACCTTGGCCACGACCGCGCGGATTTCCTGCTCCGTCACCCACGCCCCCTGGACCCGGGTCGGCTTCGACGCGCCCATCGGCAGGAACAGGCCGTCGCCCTGGCCGACGAGCTTCTCCGCGCCGGGCTGGTCGAGGATGACGCGCGAGTCGGTCATGGAGCTGGTGGCGAACGACAGCCGGGACGGGATGTTGGCCTTGATCAGGCCGGTCACGACGTCCGTCGAGGGCCGCTGCGTGGCGAGGACGAGGTGGATGCCGGCGGCGCGCGCCAACTGCGTGATCCGGACGATCGAGTCCTCGACGTCACGCGGGGCGACCATCATGAGGTCCGACAGCTCGTCCACGACGACGACGAGGTACGGGTAGGGCGCCAGGACCCGCTCGGAGCCGGGCAGCGGCTTGAGCGCGCCGGTCCGGACGGCCTTGTTGAAGTCGTCGACGTGGCGGAAGCCGAAGCTGGCCAGGTCGTCGTAGCGGACGTCCATCTCGCGCACGACCCAGCCGAGCGCGTCGGCCGCCTTCTTCGGGTTCGTGATGATCGGCGTGATGAGGTGCGGGATGCCCTCGTAGTGGTTGAGCTCGACGCGCTTCGGGTCGACCAGCATGAGGCGGACCTCGTCGGGGGTGGCGCGCATGAGGATCGACGTGATCATCGAGTTGACGAAACTCGACTTGCCGGAGCCGGTGGCGCCGGCGACCAGCAGGTGGGGCATCTTGGCCAGGTTGGCCATGAGGAAGCCGCCCTCGACGTCCTTGCCCAGGCCGACGGTCAGCGGGTGGTGGTCGTTGCGGGCGGCCGGGGAGCGCAGGACATCGCCCAGCGACACGACCTCCTTGTCCCGGTTCGGGATCTCGATGCCGATGGCCGACTTGCCGGGGATCGGCGAGAGGATGCGGACGTCGGGCGAGGCGACGGCGTAGGCGATGTTGCGGGAGAGCGCCGTGACCTTCTCGACCTTGATGCCCTGGCCCAGCTCGACCTCGTAGCGCGTCACGGTCGGGCCGCGCGTGTAACCCGTGACGGCCGCGTCGATCTCGAACTGGCGCAGCACGTCGCTCAGCGCCGCCACGACCGCGTCCGAGCCCTGGGTCCGGGCCTTCGGCACGGAACCGGGCTTGAGCAGCGCGATGTCGGGCAGCAGGTACGCCACGTCGCCGGACAGGGCGGGCTGTTCCGCCACGCCGGGGTTGGCCGTGTGCGCGGGCGGTGCCGGAGGGGCCGTCACGCGGGGGGCGGCGTCGGGGGCGGCCGCGGGCGCGGCGGTGGCCGGGGTAGCAGGCAACACGGTCACGGGCGGGGCCGCGTCCGGCGCGGGGCGGAGCGGCGGGAACTCCCCGGCGAAGTCGCCGTACTCGTCGGGCGTGGCGTCGTCGGGCTCCTCGATCAGCGGTGTGTCGTACGCCTCGTCGACGCCGTACTCCAATTCGGCCGTGTCGGGCCGGACGAGCGCGACGCCCTTCTCGACCAGGCCGGCGCCGGCCGAGAGGACCTCGCGCAGCGGCTTGCCGACGAGGACGAGGACGCCGAACAGGGTCAGGAGGAGCAGCAGCGGCACGGCCACCCAGATCGTCAGCAGCGACTCCAACAGCGAGCTGGAGACGAAGCCGAGGACGCCGCCGGCGGCCTCGAGCGCGGCCAGGTCGGACGGGCGCGGGATGCCGCGGACGCAGTGGACGAGGCCGAGGACGCCGAACGTGACGGCGATGAGGCCGAGGGCGGTCCGGCCCCAGGCGCGGTCGCGCGGGGGCCGGAAGCAGCGCCACGCCGCCCAGCCCAGCAGCGGCGGCACGGTGTAGGCGCCGAGCCCGCCGAGGGTCAGGAGGCCGGTCTTGACGGCCGCCCCGACCGCGCCGATGCCGGGCGCGTAGAGGAAGGCGCCCGTGACGATGGCGAGGGCCACGAGGAAGAGGCCGAGGCCGTCCCGGCGGACCTCGGGGTGAATGTCGCGGGCGCCGTCGCCGAGGCCGCGGATGAGCCGGCCGGCGCCGTGCGCCAGGGCCCGCCAGACGACGGCCACGCCGTGGCCGAGGGTCGCGAAGAAGCCGCGCCGGGGCGGGCGCGCGGGCTTGCGGGCCGGTGGCCGGGCAGCGGGCCGGGCGGGTGTCTTGGTCCCCGGAGATCGCGTGGCCGCCGGACGCCGCGACGAGGTCGCGGCTTGAGAACGGGACCGCGATGGGGAAGCGGTGCGGGTCGCCATAGTGGCGACCTTAGCGACCGCGACCCCGAGAACGCCGTTCCCACGCCGTGACCA
>JAISTC010000119.1 GCA_031272805.1 Propionibacteriaceae bacterium | reverse complement strand
TGGTTTCCATGACGCTGGCTTTCTCGTGAGAGTTTAGTGAGGGCGGATTTCACTTGGGAGGATTCCAGTGGCATGGCCAAGCTATCAGTGATGACGCGGTGCGAGCCAATCCGGTCCAGACCGAGGTGTCTGATGCCAAGGCCGAGGTGTCTGACGCCGCGGCCCTGGCGAGGAACGAGCCCGGGCGGCGGCGTCAGATACCTCGGCCGGTGGGGCTGTCAGATACCTCGGCCGATGGGGGGGTGCGTGGGGTCGGCCGCGGTATCAGGTGCCCCCGCCTGGGCTCGTTCCTCGCCAGGGCGGGGGCGCCTGACACCTCGGCCTGGGTTGTTGCTCGCCGGGGCGGAGTGTGACAAAGGAACCGTCCCCAATGTCACGGTCCACGCTCATGAAGTGGGGGAGGCCGAGGTGTCTGATGCCGCGGCCTTGGCGGGGGCGCCTGACACCTCGGCCTGGGTTGTTGCTCGCCGGGGCGGAGTGTGACAAGGGAACCGTCCCCAATGTCACGTAAGCGAGCACCGCCGCGTCAAGTGTGACAAAGGAACCGTCCCCAATGTCACACCGCCGCGGTCCCAATGTCACGGTCGGGCTACCAGTCAGCGGACAAGTCGCGCCACTCGGGATTCGACTCCTCGATCAGGTTGATCTTCCACTGGCGGCTGCGGTTCTTGATCTTCTTCTCCAACTCGATCGCGCCTACGACGCTGTCGCCGGCCGCGAACCACACGAGCCGGGTCACGTGGTACCGAGCGGTGAATCCAGGGACCACGTGGCGCTTGTGCTCTTCGAGGCGCCGAACGAGGTCACTCGTGACACCTGTGTACAGCACGCCACGCGGCTTGTTCGTGAGGATGTAGACGTAGCCGGTCTTTTCCATGTGCGCGTCCAACACCAAGTGCCGCCCCCTTGGTTGCGGCCTTGGGTGGTTATGGGGTTGGGCTCAGGTCCACCCGCAGGGCCGGGCGGACACCGTTGGGAGCGGTTGGACCCTGAACTCCCTGCTGGGGTGTGCTCGTCGCGGTCGTGACGGCAGCGACAGCGTCTTCCCGACGTCCTGGGCCGCGCATCCAGTAGCGGGCCCCGTCGGGGGCTGAGCTGACTTTCAGAATCGCCGCGTCGAAGAGCTGGCTTCCCGGATACAAGTTCTTCTCCAGGAGAGGCTCCCGCGGCGGGTGGTCCTGATCAGGGTCATAATCCATGAGGGGCTGGATAACGCCGAAGAGCTCCTCGGGGCTTTGCACGAAGACCTTCGAGTCGCCCTGGACATAGTCCTGCAGATACGACGTCTGGGCCGTCCACAGGTGCGTCGTGAGAATCTTGCTCGCGAACGTGGGGTCGGCGTCCGTCAAGGTCTTGAGGAAGCCAGCCGAGTCGTCGTTGAGCCAGACCTGCAGGTCGGACCCGTCCCAGTCGTTGGAAGTGCCGGCGTTGTACGCCCGGGCAGTGGCCAACGGGTTCTTGGCCCATAGGTAGACCACGCCCGGGTCGTTGGCTGTGCCGTCGCCGTAGGCGTCGCCGCCGACGTCAATGATGTACCAGTTGATCCCGGCAGCTGTCAGGATCAGGTAGCCGGTCGAGTCGGCCGGGCTGACCGTGTACGCGCTGCTCAGGTACGCGACCTTGCTGGCGTTGACGTTGAACGTGAGTTTCTTTTCCATGTTGCCGATCGTGGCCTTGACGACGATGACCTTTGCACCTTCCTCGACGGTCGGCGTGTAGGTCAACGTCGAGCCGCTCAGGTCGATCGCCGCGGCGCTGGCCGTGGTCTCGTCGGCGACGACCTCGTAGGTCGGGGTCGTCTTGGCGTCGCGGTCGACCAAGTCGTCCAGGTTCTGGATGTACGGCGTAGACACCGTCCGGGTACCCGTGCTGGACGCGGGCACGGCCGGGTGCGTCGCGGCCAGCACGGCCGCGGCGCCGGGCTTCAGCAGCGAGAAGCCGCCGATGGTCTCCAGCAGTGTCCAGGCGTTCTCCGTGATCGTCCGGTCACCGGTCGAGAAGCCGTACTTGTCCTCGGCCGAGATGGCCTGGAGTTCCGCGTGCACGGCGTAGTACCAGCTATCGGATTCCGGTTTGACGTTGAGCGTGATCTGGTCCAGCAGCAGGCCGGTGGCCGCGCCGGGGGCCAGGCCGATCGGCGTCGTGCCGTCGGCCGTCCCGACCCAGTAGTACCAGCCGTCCGTGTCCGAAACCCAGACGTTGACCGGCTTGGGGTCGGCCGCGATCCAGGCGGCCATCGTGACGATGCCGCCCAGCGGGGTCTGGACGACGCCGAGGCCGGCGGCGCTGTGCGGCAGGGACTCGTGGCCGTCCGTGGCGGTCGAGTCGTAACCCGTGTCAGCGACCGTGTAGCGGTCCGTGTCGTCCGCACTGGTCTGCGCGGCCGAGACCCGGTCGCCCGGGTCGGCGTAGTTGAGCTGGTTGTCGACCTTGGCGGCGTCGGGCGCGGCGCCCTCGTCGTGGTTGTCGCTCGGCAGGTAGTACTTCTGGCCGCCCAGCTTGAGCGTGTAGTAGTCGTGGAACGGGTCCTTGCCCTTGGCGTCGGCCGCCGGGGTGCCGTCGGCGTCGGCCACGACGTGGGACCGCCACGTCGCCGTATCCGCCTTGGCCGCGCCGTCGATCGACTGCGGGGCCTGCTCGGACGAGCCCCGCTCGCCGTAGCCGCGCTCCAGGTACTCGCCCAGGCGGACGCGGACGTACGTGGCGTACGTGCCCCAGTTCTCGACGTACACGTCCTTGTTGACCGACTCGCCCGGCGCCAGCGTGGTCGCCGCGGTGGCGTCGAAATCGTCGTGCAGCCGGACGCCCGGCGTCGACCCGCCGGCGATGTCGTTGGTCGCGTTCTGGCCGCTGCCGAAGAACGCCCAGGTGCCCGTGACCAGGGCGGACGCGACGACCACCGTCGCCAGCCCGGCGACTTTCAGCCTGTCTCTCGCCATCATCAACCCACTCTCTCTCGCCACTCCCGCGGTCAGGCGGCGGCCGTGACGGTCAAGGTGATCGTGACCGGCGCGCTGACCTGGTTGTCCTGGTCCGTCGCCGTCACGACGATGACGTGGCCGGCGCCGACGTCACCCGCGACCGGCGTGTACTTCAAGGTGTGGCCGTCCGCGTCGATGGCCGGCGCCGTGCCGACGACGGTCGTGGCGGCCGTGACGACCTGGAACGTGACCGTGTCGCCGTAGTTCGGATCGGCGAAGTAGTCGTTCAGGTCCAGCGTCCACGCCGTGCCCTCGACCGCCGGCAGCGTCACGGCGGCCTGGCCGAGCACGATCTGCGGCGCCTTGGCCGTAAACAGGTTCAGCATCTTGGCGGCCTCGGCCGTCAAGGAGCCGCCGAGCGAATAGAACTTGTCGATGTCCTCGCTCGTGGCCGCCTGCAGCGCCACGTTGATCTTGTACTCGTAGCTCGACGCCTCGGGGATGACGGTCATCGTGACGGCGCTCAGGAGGAGGCCGGTGGCCTGGCCGGGCAGGAGGGGGCCGACCCAATAGGCCCAGCCGTCCGTATCCCAGACCCAGCCCTGGAACGCCTTGCGGGCCTCGTCGTCGGTGAGGGCCCAGTAGTCGGCCATCGTGATGACCTGGCCCGTCGAGTCGAGGGTCTGCTTGACGCCGTCCTCCGAGCCGTCGTAGACGGTCGTGTTCTGGTCGGCCGCCGGGTTGTCGTCCTGCGTGATGGTGGTCGGCAGGTACCACTTCTGGCCGCCGAGCTGCCACGTCCACCAATCGTGGAACTGGTCGTCGGTCGGGTCGGCCACGTTGGCGCCGGCGCCGCGCGGGATGTGGACGAACCACGTCGTGGGGTCGGCCGGATCGGCGTTGACGGGCAGGTAGTCGGAATCGCCGCGCGTCAGGAGCTCGGTCAGGCGGAGGCGGACGAACTGGGGATGGTCGCCGTAGTTCTCGACGTAGATGTCCTTGTTCTCCTCCTTGTTGACCACCGCCGAGGAGATGTTGGCGAAGTCGTCGTGCAGCCGCACCCCCGGGCTGGACGTGCCGGCGACCTCGTTCGTCTCGTTCTGCACAAAGTTCGTGTACGCCCACGTGCCCGTCGCGGCCAGCGCCGCCGCCACGAGGACGCCCGCCGCGGCGAGTGCCTTCTTCTTCTGGTCCATGGGTGCCCAGTCCTTTCTGCTCGTCTCATCGCTGGTGATCTAGACCATGTGGGCTGGACGGTAGTTGGGGCGTGTGAGCTGGTACGCAGAATCGGGTGAGGGACGGCGGAAAGTTCTGTGTGGGCGTGTGAGGGGTGTGTGTGGAGGTTCGTCACGCGGACGGCGGGCGACAAGGGGGGCGGGATGACTACGTGACGGGTGGATCCTGCGACTCCGGCGGCTGAGGGCCTCGTTCCTCGGCCCGCGCCGCCTCCGCGCAGGATGACGAGGGAAGGTGTGACATTGGGGACGGTTCCTTTGTCACACCGGACGTGACATTGGGGTGGCTACTTCACTTTCGTGACGCCGGCTGGGATGCCGAAGTCTTCCGGCCAAACTGTGGTGTCGTCGTACGTGGCCCCTTGCCACGTGACCTGGCTCAGGTCCGCGCCGGTGAAGTTCGCCCCGGCCAGCGTGGCGCCGGTCAGGTCGGCTTGGCTCAGGTCCGCGTCGTGAAAGTCCGCGCCGGTCAGGTCCACGCCGCTCAGGTTGGCCCGGCTCAGGTCCGCGTCATGCAGGTCGGCGCCGTGGAGGTCCGCGCCCGTCAGCGTGGCCCGGGCGAGGTCCGCGTCCTCCAGGTCGGCGTTGTCGAACTGGGCGCCGACGAAGGTGGCCTGGGTGAGGTCGCTGGAGGGGAGGCGGGCGTCGCTGAAGTCGGCCTGCGTGCCATCGGCGCTCGGCAGGTGGGCTTCTTCCAGGTCGGCGCCGACGAAGACCGCCCCCGTCAGGTTGGCGCGGTCGAAGTGGGCCTGCTCGAGGTCCGCGCCCGTCAGGTCGGCGTCCGTCAGGTTGGCGCGCTGGAACTGGGCGTCGGTCAACGTCGCGTCCTGAAACGACGCGCCGGTCAGGTCGACCGTCTTGAAGTTGCCCTTGGTGAGGTCGACGCCGTCGAAGTTCGCGCCCGGGCCCGCGCCCGCCACGGTCGGGTTGCCCCAGAAGTACAGGCCGCCGGTGACGGAGCCGGCCGCGATGACGGCGGCGATCACGGCGGTCATGATCAGGGCCCGGCCGCGTTGGCGTTTGCGCGCCGGGGTCGGGGGCAGGAGTTGCGCTTGGGCCCGCGGACTGGGGTCGGGCTGGTCCCACGCCGGCGCCGGCGTCACGGCCTGGCCGGCCGGCGGCACGTACGGCACGTAGGGCCCGGGGTCGGGCCCGGCGGCCTCCGGCTCGGCCTCGACGGGATACACGCGGAACCCACCCTGCGGATCGACGGACATGATCGCTCCTTCAACGCCCGTGACGATTATCGCACTCTGAGGCGGGGGGGTGTGGGGTCGGCCGCGGCATCAGGTGCCGCTGGCTGCGCTCCTTCGTCGCTGCCGCGGCGCCTGACACCTCGGGCTAGGTCACACCTCGGGCTAGGTGAACAGGGCCAGGATCTTGGCGATGAAGGCTCGGAGCATGTCCAGGATCTGTTGCATCAGGGCTGCGAAGTCGACGGTGGGCGGGGTCACGGGCGTGTCGTTGAACTGGTACACGTTGAGCGTGGCGGACTCCAGGCCCGTCAGGACGTACAGGCGGCCCGTGGTCTCGTCGAACGTGACGCCCAGCACGAAGGGATTGGCGTACGTGTGGCCCGAGTGGAGCGGGTAGTCCAGCCCCGGATACTCGACCACCTCGGCCGAGCTGAACGGCACCTCGTCCGGCGCCACCTCGCCCTGGGCGGCGGCGGCCAGGTCGGCCGGGTCGAAGATGTACCAGCCGGTCGTGTGGCGGGACGAGCCATCCGGGCCGCCCGCGCCGTACCAACTGCCCGTCCGGACCTCCCCGCCGACCTGCGGCAGGGAGTGGATCGGGTCGCGGAACGTGATGACGTTGCCGTCGATCGACGCCACGATGGGCGAGTCGAAATAGGCGAACTGGATCGACTGGCCGACCGTATGGACCCAGATCGAGTCGCCCACGCCGATCCCCGTCGGGTCCGCCACGACGACCTGGGTCAGCGAGTTGCGCGGGTCGTCCAGGATCGTCGTCCGCTCGTGACCGTAGACGAACGTGGCCATGATGAGCAGGCCGTGCTTGTTCTCCCCCTCGATCCAGACCCCGTAGGGCGAGCGGTCGGACCGGATGTAGTCGTTGACGACCGTGTAGACCTCGTCCTCGGAGCCGTTGTGGCCGGCCCAGACCTCCAGCCCGGCGGGCCGCTGGGCCGGGGTCTCGCCCAGGTAGTGGTGCATCAGCGGCAGGACCGTCGGCGTCAGCACCGCCCGATCGGGGTTGAGGGCCAGGTCGATCGGCGCGATGGCCGACAGCGCCGGGCCGATCGACCCGTCGGCGTAGCCGCCGACGCCGGAGCCGAAGCCGAGGCCGAGGCGCCGCCCGCCCAGGAACGCGTCGGCGAAGTAGCTCGGTATGCCCGTCATCGACCAGGCGTAGCGGCTCGTCCGCGTGGCGTCGATGATCCAACTCCCGACGCCGGTCCCCGTGTGAGTAGCCGAGTCCAGCGTGGAGAAGCCGATCGACGTGTCGATGACCCCGGTCTGGTAGTAATTGACCCACGTCCAGTAGAGCCGCTGGTCGGCCTCGTCCCAGTACAGGCCGTTGATGTCGTCCACGTACTCGACGGGGAATGGCGCGACCACGTCCCACACCCCGTCCTCGCCCTCGACCAGGTGGGTCCGCGAGTCCTGCCAGATGTCGCCGTACCACGTGTAGGTCCGGTTGATGGGGAACGGCGCCGTCGTCCCGAGCTCGTCGGGCAGTTCGAACTCGGCCAGCTTGGAGTACGCCACGGTGTAGAACTTGAGCTGCCCGTCGACGTAGCGGTGGGTCAGCCCGTGGGGGTAGCCGAACCCGACCCAGTACTCCCAGTTGTCGGCCGGCAGGGAGACGGCGCCGACGAACGTGAAGTCGTCGACTGTGATGACGTCCTTGGCCAGTTCGGGCGGGTCGGCGGAGCCGGCGACGGCGGGCGAGGCGGCCGCCAGCGGGAGGGCGAGGGCGAGGAGGGCGGTGGACAGGATGGCAACGGCGGTGGTGCGCATGGTGGCCTCGAAAGGAGAGAGCGGCCTGTTTGGGCGAAAGTCTAGGGCCTGGCCAGGGCTAATACCAGGGCTCCGGGGTCACGCGTTGAGCCGGGGACGGCGGCCGGCCTAGCCCTCCTTGATCGCGTCGTCGGGGATCGTAAAGCCGTCGGGCCAGATGGTCTCGCTGTCGTAAATCGCGCCGGTGAACGTGGCGCCGTCGAGGATCGTGTCCTCGAAGCCGGCCTGCTTGATGTTGGCGCCGTTGAAGTTGGCGTTGGTCAGGTTCGCGCCCGTGAAATCGGCCTCCTGCAGGTTCGCGTTCACGAAGATGACGCCCTTGAGGGTCTGGCCCGTGAAGTCCAGGCCGGACAGGTACTCGCCCGTGTAGTCGTCGGGCTGGACCGCGGACGTGCTGCTCTCGTCGCGGAGCTGGAAGAAGACCACGACCGCCGACACCGCCACCACCAGCACGGCCAGCGCGATGACGATGGCCGTCCGCCGTCGCCGGCGGGGTTGGTCCGGGTCGGTAGCCGGGTCCGGCGTGTACGGCGCCGCCACCGGCATCTGCTTGGGGGCGTCGCTCTCCTCCGGCGTGACGTCCGCTCGGTCTTCTGCCTCGGCCATGCGTTGGCTCCTTCACCACCCGTGTTGTGGGGTCATTCTAGGGGGTGCTCTCCCCCGCTCTCCCCCGGCGCCGGTGATGCCCATGCCTTGTCATGCCTGCCCAACACTGGTCGTCCCCATGCCTTGTCATCCCGACGAAAGTCGGGATCCTGCCTGCGGCGGTCGACTGCCTCGGTCAAAGATCCCGGCTTTCGCCGGGATGACAAGGAACGGGGATGACTGCGCGACGGGAAAGATCCCGGCTTTCGCCGGGATGACAACGGTTTGGGATGACAAGGAACGGGGATGACTGCGCGACGGGAAAGATCCCGACTTGCGTCGGGATGACAACGGTTTGGGATGACAACGGGGTGCGGGAGGATCAACGGGACGTGACCCAGGCCGTGCGACGGCACTGTCACATTGATCGACCTGGACCACTAACTACCCTAGCGGTGGGCGGGTCCCTGTGGTCCACCCGGCCCGTGTGAGATTCGTCTCAGTCGTCGTCCCTGGCCGCGGCCGCTTCGGCCGGGTAGAACGTGTCGAGCCAGTTGAACGCCTCGATGGACGTCGCGATGGCCCCGCGCAGGTGTTCGTCCAGTTGTGCGTCCGTCAGCCCGTGGGCGTAGTTGACGCCGAACGACGCCAGCACGATGGCGTTGTCGTCCCGGTCGATGGCCGCCAGCTTGGGCCAGAGGTGGTCGGCGTTCCACGTGTTGACCTGGTGGATGAGGTCCTCCAACTGCGCCGAGCCCAGGCCCCGGTCCCAGCGGCCCTGGACGAACAGGATCTCCCGCTCCGCGCCGCGCACGAAGAAGTAGAACCAGTGGCCGTCCCACCAGCCGCCGATGTCGCCGTCGTAGTCGATCCGGTAGTGCCAGTCGTGGGAGTCCAGGCACGCCTGGATCCGCTCATTGCTGAGCGGCGCGATCTCCGACGTCAACAGCGACCCGTCCGGCTTCGTGAAGTACCCCACGGCTACACATTAGACGGTCACGCGGGGGGCGGGGCCGTCGAGTCGCGCAGGACGAGGGATGTGGCCAGCTCCAGTTTGGACTCTGGGGGCTGGGAGCCGCGGTAGGCCAGGCCGAGCAGGAGGCGCGTGGCCTGGCGGGCCATCTCGTCGATCGGCTGGTGGACCGTCGTCAGCTTCGGCGTCACCCAGCCGCAGAGCGGCACGTCGTCGAAGCCCACGACCGACAGGTCCTCCGGGATGCGCAACCCCAGTTCCGCGGCCGCCTGGTACACGCCCGACGCCTGGAGGTCCGAGCCGGCGAAGATGGCCGTCGGCCGGGGCTCCAGGGCCAGCAGGGAGCGCGCCCCCTCGTAGCCGCCCGACGCCTGGAAGTTGCCGAAGCGGACGAGCGCATCGTCCGGCACGATGCCCGCCCGCCCCAGCGCCGCCCGGTAGCCGTCCAGCCGCTCCAGCGAGCACTCGAGGTCGGCGTCGCCCGTGATGATGCCGATGCGGCGGTGGCCGAGCTGGGTCAGGTGCTCCGTGGCCGAGAGCCCGCCCGCGAAGTTCGTCGCCCCGATGACGGGCACGCCGGCCGGCGCCGTCCCGATCGGGTCGACGCAGACGTAGGGGATGCGCAGCTTGGCCAGCTCCCGGTCGACGCCCTGGGAGAGCCGGGAGACGACGAGGACGAGCCCGTCCGTATGGCGCTTGGCCAGCATGGACAGCCAGCGCCGGCTGCCGAGGGACTGCCCGTGGGTCACGGTCACGACGATGCTGACGCCGACGCGCGCGGCCTCCTCCTCGGCGCCCATGAGGATCTGGTTGGACCACTGGGAGTCGATGCCGCGGACGACGACGTCGATGAGCGAGACGGGGGCGCGGGGCGCCACCCCCCGCCGCCGGTAGCCGGTCGCGTCGAGCAGCTCGTTGATCCGGTCCCGCTGGGCCTCGGACACGCCCGGCCGCCCGTTGAGGACCTTGGAAACCGTCGCCACCGACGTGTCGGCCTGGACCGCAATCTCGGCCAGTGTCGTGCGTTGACCCGCCATGGCGCCAAGTCAAGCAAACTCCAGCGATTAGCGCAAGTTTCGTAAACGTTATGACTTTGTTACCTAGCAATCCGCTGCACAGGGGTGGCGCAAGTCACCTTCTAAGTGTCAAGATGAGCTTCAAGCGGGAAACAGCCCCAACAAGAAAGTTTCGCTTCAAGGAGGACGCGGATGTTATCCCTTTCCGGAAACCTTAAGAAGACCACGGCCGGCGTCGCCGCCGTCCTGGCCCTGACCCTCGGCTTCGCCGGCTGCTCCAGCGGCTCCGGCTCGTCGGGCGAGACCTCGGCCGCCGGCGGCTCCGAGACGACCACGACGCAGACATCAGAACCCGCCGCCGAATCTGTCACGATGACCTTCTGGCACAACGGCACGGGCGAGAAGGCCACGACCTACTGGGAGAACACGGTCAAGGACTTCGAGGCCGCCAACCCCGGCGTGACGATCGAGATCCAGGTCGTCCAGAACGAGGACCTCGACGGCAAGCTCCAGACCGCCATGCAGGCCGGGACCACCCCCGACATCTTCCTCCAGCGCGGCGGCGGCAAGATGGCCGAGATGCTCGCGGCCGGCCAGGTCATGGACATCACTGACCTGATCGACGCCGACATCAAGGCGGCATACGGCGAGGGCGCCTTCGGCTTCGACTCGCTCAACGGCCGGATCTACGCCATGCCGATGTCGGTCCAGCCCGAGGGTCTCTGGTACAACCAGGACCTGTTCGACCAGGCCGGCATCACGACCAACCCGACCGACATGGCCAGCTTCAACGAGGCCGTGGCGACGCTCAAGGCCGCCGGCATCCAGGCCGTCGCCCTCGGCGCGCAGGACGCGTGGCCGGCCGCCCACTGGTTCTACTCCTTCGCGCTGCGCGAGTGCTCCAAGGACGTCATCGACAACCTGACGAGCGACAAGAAGTTCGACGACCCGTGCTGGCTCAAGGCCTTCCAGGATGTCGCCGACCTCAACGCGACCAACCCCTGGAACCAGGGCTTCCTCACGACCGTGGCCCAGCAAGGCGCGGGCTCGTCCGCCGGCCTCGTGGCCAACGGCCAGGCCGCCATGGAGCTCATGGGCTCCTGGGAGCCGGGCGTCATCGGCGGCCTGACCCCCGACGGCGAGAACCTGGCCAGCCTGCGCTGGTTCGCCTTCCCGGCCGTCGACGGCGGCCAGGGCGACCCGACGGCCATCATGGGCGGCTCGGACGGCTACTCCTGCTCGGCGGCGGCCCCGCCGGCGTGCGTCGACTTCCTCAACTTCATCGCCCAGAAGGAGTACTCCGAGGGCTATGCCGACGCCTACTCGACGCTCCCGGCCAACTCCGAGGCGATGGGCGTCGTGACCGACCCGTCGCTGAAGGCCGCGGCTGAGGCCTACAGCCAGGCCGCCTACGCGGTCCTGTGGTTCGACACGAGCCTCGGCCAGGACGTCGGCAACGCCGTCAACAACGCGGTCGTGACCCTGTTGGCCGGCCAGGTCGACGCCGCGGGCGCGCTCCAGTTGATGCAGGCGGCCGTCGCGGCTGGCTAACTCTCATGGTCCAGTCAGACGAACGTGCGGCTCTTGCGCCCACGGCAGTCGACGAACCGACGCAGGCCGGGGGTGGCGTTCAACGCCGCCCCCGGCCCCGTCACCGGGGACTGGGCTGGCGCGGCCGCCTGGAGGTCACGTTGTTGGCCGGCCCCGCCATCCTGGTCTTCGTCACGTTCGTCATCTTCCCCGTGTTCGTGGCCCTCTACTACTCCTTCTACAGTTGGAAGGGCTACGGCCCGGCGACCAACTTCATCGGCCTCGGCAACTACAAGTGGACGCTGACGAGCCACGACTTCTGGGGCGCGGTCGGCCACAACTTCATCATCGCGGCGCTCTCCCTCCTGTTCCAGGGCCCCATCGCGGTCCTGCTGGCCCTCCTCCTCAACCAGAGGATCCGCGGCCGCTCCCTCATCCGGGTCCTGATCTTCGTGCCCTACGTCATCTCCGAGGCCATCGTCGGCATCGGCTGGCGCCTCATGCTCCAGGACACGGGCGCGGTCAACGCCCTCCTCCACAAGATCGGCCTCGACCAGACGGTCTCGTGGATCTCCAACCCCAAGGTCGCGCTCTGGACCTTGATGTTCGTCATCAGCTGGAAGTACGTCGGCTTCGCCGTCATCCTCATGCTGGCCGGCCTCCAGGGCATCCCCGAGGAGCTGTCCGAGGCCGCCGCCGTCGACGGCGCGAGCTACTGGCAGATCCAGCGCCACATCATGCTGCCGCTGCTGACGCCGACGATCAAGGTGTGGGCGTTCCTCTCGATCATCGGCTCGATGCAGCTCTTCGACCTCGTCTACATCATCTGGGGCCAGTACATCGGCTCGATCGCCGGCACCTCGACGATGGCGTACTTCATGGCCCAGAACGGGCGCCTCTCCGGCCAGCTCGGCCGCGGCTCCGCCATCGCCATCGTCGTCTTCGTCATCTCGCTGATCGTGGCCCTGGCCTACCAGCGGTTCATCCTCAACCGCAACGTCGACGGCGCGCTGACCGAGAGGGGGATGGCATGAGCAAGAAACCAGTCGTGACTGCCGACGGCACCGTCATCCGCCAAACCCCCAAGTCCGGCGGCTGGGGCAGCCCGGTCGTCTACTTCGTCAGCCTCTGCCTGATCGCCATCTGCATCGGGCCCGTGCTGTACATCATCCTGGGCGGATTCCGGACCAACTCGCAGATCACGGCCGACCCCGCCGGGTTGCCGGACCCCTGGAAGATCTCCAACTACCTGGGCGTCCTCCAGACCAAGACGTTCTGGACGATGGCGTGGAACTCGCTGTACATCGCCCTCATCACGGTCGCCCTCGTCGTCGTCCTCGGCGTCTCGGCCAGCTTCGTCCTGGCCCGCTACCACTTCGTGGGCCGCAACGCCATGTACATGCTGTTCGCGTCCGGGCTGATGTTCCCGCTGGCCGTGGCGATCACGCCGCTCTACATCATGGTCGTGAAGTCGCCCCTGGTGAACACGCCGTGGGGCGTCATCCTGCCGCAGGTCGCGTTCGGCCTACCCCAGACGGTCATCATCCTGACACCGTTCCTGGCCGCCATCCCCGTCGAAATCGAGGAGGCGGCGACGGTCGACGGCTGCTCCCGGCTCGGCTTCTTCCGGCGGATGGTCATCCCGCTGTCGCTCCCCGGCGTCATCACGGTCGCCATCCTCAACTTCGTCGGCTCGTGGAACTCCTACATGCTGCCGCTGTACATGTTCAACAACGAGTCGCAATATACGTTGCCGCTCGGCGTGCAGCAGTTCTCGACCACGCACTCGCAGGACACGGCGCAGGTCCTCGCCTTCACCTCGCTGGCGATGCTGCCCGCCCTCATCTTCTTCTCGATCTTCGAGCGGCGGATCGTCGGCGGCCTGACGGGCGCGGTCAAGGGCTAGGAGGGTCACGATGAACGTTGTCAGTTGCCCCGACGTCACGCTGGGCGCCCGCTTGGGCGACACGCTCGTGACGGTCGTGGACGGGGCCGGACGACCCCTGGCGGACACGGACATTGCGGTCGCGCAGGTCCGCCACGAGTTCTGGTTCGGCAACATCGCCTTCGACCTGGCCGGCCTCGCCAACGGCGAGGCCGGCGAGAGGTCCGCCACGGCGGCCGAGGCGGACCTCTGGCTCGGGCTCTTCGACACGGCGACGCTGCCGTTCTACTGGGGCCAGTACGAGCCGGCCGAAGGCTCACCGGCGGTCGACCGGCTGCGGACCGCGGCGGCCTGGCTGGCGGCGCGCGGCGTCCGGCTCAAGGGCCACCCCCTCGCCTGGCACACCCTGGCGCCCGACTGGCTCCTCGGCCGCCCGCTGGACGAGGTCGAGCGGCTCCTGCGGGCCCGGATCACGCGCGAGGTCGGGACGTTCCGGGGCCTGGTCGACGCCTGGGACGCCATCAACGAGGTCGTCATCATGCCCGTGTTCGCCAACGGCGACAACGCCATCACCCCGCTGGCGCGGGCGCGCGGGCGCATCGCCATGGTCCGCCTGGCGGTCGAGACGGCCCGGGCGGCCAACCCCGGCGCGTTCCTGCTGCTCAACGACTTCGACCTGGGCTCGGCGTTCGAGTGCCTGATCGAGGGGGTCCTGGAGGCGGGCGTCCGGCTCGACGCCATCGGCCTCCAGACCCACATGCACCAGGGCTACCGGGGCGAGGCCGAACTCCTGGAGGTGGCCGACCGGTTCGCCCGCTACGGGCTGCCGCTCCACTTCACGGAGACATCGCTCGTCTCGGGCCACCTGATGCCGCCGGAGATCGTGGATCTGAACGACTACCAGGTGGCGGCCTGGCCGTCGACGCCCGAGGGCGAAGCCCGGCAGGCCGACGAACTCGTCCGCCACTACCGGTCGCTGGCCGGCCACCCCGCCGTGGCCGCGCTGACGTACTGGGGCCTGACCGACCGTGACGCCTGGCTCGGCGCGCCCATCGGGCTGCTCCGCGCCGACGGCTCCCCCAAGCCGGGCTACCACGCGCTGAAGAACCTTGTCCGGGGCGACTGGTGGGTCGCCCCGAGCGC
This sequence comes from Propionibacteriaceae bacterium, assembly GCA_031272805.1. Taxonomy (GTDB): domain Bacteria; phylum Actinomycetota; class Actinomycetes; order Propionibacteriales; family Propionibacteriaceae; genus WQYJ01. Next base: position 5,548 of record JAISTC010000119.1, on the reverse strand, counting down.
CACCCGGACGGACGGCCAGGGCGCCTTCCGCCTCCGCGCCTTCCGGGGCGACTACCGGGTGACGGGCCTCGGCCGGACGGGCGGGTTCGCCCTCGGCGGCGAGGCGCAGACCACCTGCCGGCTCAGTTAGGGCCGGCCAACGCACGAGTCCAGCCCCGGCCGGGGCAGGAAGGGAACGAGATGGCCGAGATGTCGGGGCCGTCGCCCAGGGTGGCGGCGCTGCTGGCCGAGTTGACCTGGGCCGAGAAGCTGGCCCAGCTCCAGGGCCTCTGGATCGGCGCCGACACGGGCGGCGCCATCATCGCGCCGGAGATGGATTCGGCCGGGCCCGTCGGCCAGTTCCAGGAGTTCGCGGCCGACGGCCTCGGCCACGTCACGCGGTTGTACGGCACGGCGCCGATCCCCCCGTCCGAGGGGCTGGAGCGCCTCCTCGGCTACCAGCGCTGGATCCGCGACCACACCCGGGTCCCGATCGGGCTCCTGATCCACGAGGAGTGCCTGACGGGGCTGGCGGCGTGGACGGCGACGACCTACCCGACGCCGCTGGCCTGGGCGGCCACGTTCGACCCGGCGCTGGTCCGGCGGATGGGCGCGGAGATCGGGGCCACGATGGCCGGGCTCGGCGTCCACCAGGGCCTGGCGCCGGTCGTCGACGTCGTGCGCGACGCGCGCTGGGGCCGGGTCGAGGAGACGATGGGCGAGGACCCGTACGTCGTCGGGACGTTGGGCGCGGCGTACATCGCCGGGGTCGAGTCGGCCGGCATCATCGCCACGGCCAAACATTTCTTGTCGTACTCGGCGTCGCAGTCGGGCCGCAACCTGGCGCCCGTCCACGCGGGGCGGCGCGAGGTCGCCGATGTCTTCGAGCGGCCCTTCGAGATGGCGGTCCGCGACGGCGGGGCCCGGTCGGTCATGCCCGCCTACGTCGACCTCGACGGCGAGCCGCTCCACGCCTCGGCCCACTTCCTGACGGACCTGTTGCGCGGCGAGTGGGGGTTCGAGGGGACGGTCGTGTCGGACTACTACGCCGTCGAGTTCCTGGAGCGGCAGCACCACGTCGCGGCCGACCTGCCGGGCGCCGGCCGGGCGGCGCTGGCGGCCGGGGTCGACGTCGAGCTGCCGACGGGCGTGGCGTACCGGACGCTGGTCGAGCTGGCGGAGTCCGACCCGGAGTTGCAGGGCTGGATCGACCGGGCCGTGACCCGGGTCCTGGCGCAGAAGGAGGCGCTGGGCCTGCTGGACCTCGACGCCGAGATCGCCCGCCTGGAAGCCTTGGCGCCGTCATTGCCAGAAACGCTGGATCCCCCGGCCCACCGCGCCACCGCCGCCGCCCTGGCCGCAGAATCCGTCATCCTGCTGACCAACGAGGAGGCCACGGGGTCTGGCACCGTGGCTACGGAGCGAGCTCTGCGAGCGACAGCCACGGGGCCTGACACCGTGGCCGCCGGGAACACTACAGCCGCCGCCAAGACCCTCCCCCTCACTCCCCGCGCCAACCTCCGCCTCGCGGTCATCGGCCCGAACGCGGACCGCCAGTCCGCGCTGTTCGGCTGCTACTCGTTCGTCAACCACGTCCTGGAGCACAACCCGGGCGTCCCCTCCCGCCTGGCCGCGCCCACCGTCCTGGAGGCGATCAGGGCGGAGTACGAGCCCGCGGGGACCACCGTCACGAGCGCGCCGGGCTGCCCGGTGCGTGACGCCGACCGGTCGGGGTTCGCGGCAGCGGTCGAAACCGCCGAACAGGCGGATGTCACGATCGCCGTCGTCGGCGACCAGTCCGCGCTGTTCGGCCGGGGCACGTCCGGCGAGGGCTGCGACGCGGACTCGCTGGAGTTGCCGGGCGTCCAGGGCGAGCTGCTCGAGGCGCTGTTGGCGACGGGCCGGCCGGTCGTCGTCGTGGCGCTGACCGGCCGCCCCTACGCGCTCGGCCGCTACGCCGGCCGGGCCGCCGCCATCGTCCAGGCGTTCTTCCCCGGCGAGGAGGGGGCCCAGGCCGTCGCCGGGGTCCTGTCCGGCCGGCTCAACCCGTCGGGCCACCTGCCGGTCAGCGTGCCGAACGGACTGGCCACCCTCCCCTTCAGCTACCTCCACCCGCAACTGGCCGAGGCCAACGGCGTCTCGCCGATCGACCCGACGCCGCAGTTCTACTTCGGCCACGGGCTGGGCTACGCGGACTTCGAGCTGGCGGACCTCGTGACCACCACTCCGACCGCGCCGACCGACGGCTGGATCGAGCTGACGGCCCGGGTTACGAACACGGGCGAGCGGGCCGGGACGTGCCTGGCCCAGCTCTACGGCCGCGACCCCGTGGCCAGCCTGGCGCGGCCGACCGTGGCGCTGCTCGGCTACGCCCGGGTCGATCTGGCCGCCGGGGCGGCGGCCACGCTGCGCTGGCGGGTCCCGGCCGCCCGCTTCGCGTTCGCCGGGCGTGACCTCGTCCGCCGCGTCGAGCCGGGCGAGGTCCGGCTCTGGCTCGGCCGGGACGCGGGCCACCCGGCGACGGACCCCGTGGGCGTGACCCTGACCGGCGCGGCCGCGCCCGTCGGGCCGGCCACGCCGCGCCTCGTGACGTGCGAGCTGAGCGGGGCGACCGCGTGACCCATTCCCCAGTTTTCGTTATCCCACTGATTACACCTACCGTCCGAAGGAGGACACGATGACAATTCCCACACCCACCCCCGCCGACAAGTTTTCTTTCGGCCTCTGGACGATCAACTGGACCGGCCAGGACCAGTTCGGCGCGGCCACCCGTCGGCCGTTCGACCCCGTCTACGTCCTGGAGAAGCTGGCGGAATACGGCGCCTGGGGCATCACGTTCCACGACGACGACCTGATCCCGTTCGGCACCCCCGAGGCCGAGCGCGAGGCCCTCATCCAGCGCTTCGAGAAGGGCCTGGCGGAGACGGGCATCGTCTGCGAGATGGTCACGACCAACACGTTCAGCCACCCGCTGTTCAAGGACGGCGCCTTCACGGCCAACGACCGGGCCGCGCGCCGTTACGGGCTCCGCAAGGTCTTACGCAACGTCGACCTGGCCGCGCGGCTGGGCGCGACGACGTTCGTCATGTGGGGCGGGCGCGAGGGCGCGGAGTACGACTGGAGCAAGGACTACAAGGCGGCGCTCGACCGCTACCGCGAGGGCCTCGACACGGTCGCCGGCTACATCAAGTCCCAGGGCTACCACCTCCGCATCGGGCTCGAGCCGAAGCCGAACGAGCCGCGCGGCGACATCCTGCTGCCGACGGTCGGCCACGCGCTGGCGTTCATCCAGACGCTGGAGCACGGCGACATCGTCGGCCTCAACCCGGAGGTCGGCCACGAGCAGATGGCGTGCCTCAACTACACGGCCGGGATCGCGCAGGCGCTGTGGCAGGGCAAGCTGTTCCACATCGACCTGAACGGCCAGAAGTCGATCAAGTACGACCAGGACCTGGTCTTCGGCCACGGCGACCTGCTGTCCGCGTTCGGGACCGTCGACCTGCTGGAGAACGGCTTCCCGGGCGGCGGGCCGCGCTACGACGGGCCGCGCCACTTCGACTACAAGCCGAGCCGGACGGAGTCCGAGGAGCAGGTCTGGGACACGGTCAAGGCCAACATGGCGACGTACCTGCTCCTGAAGGAGCGGGCGCTGGCGTTCCGCGCCGACCCGGTCGTGCAGGAGGCGATGCGCGCGTCCAAGCTGGACGAGCTGGCCGTGCCGACGCTGGCTCCGGGCGAGACCGCCGCGGCCTTCCTGGCGACCCCGGAACCGGCCGACCCCGACGCCCTGGGCGCCAGGGACACAGGCTTCGTCCAACTCAACCAACTGGCCCTGGAACACCTCCTCGGCGCCCGGTAAGAGCCCCAAACCCCTTGTCATCCCAAACCCCTTGTCATCCCGTTCCCTTTGTCATCCCGGCGAAAGCCGGGATCTTGAACCCGGGGAAGTCGACCACCAAGGAAAGATCCCGGCTTTCGCCGGGATGACAAAGGAATGGGGCCTGACACCATGGCGCCGCAACGAGAAACAGCCACGGGGTCGGGCACTGTGGCTACGGAGCGAGGAACGAGCGACAGCCACAGGGCCTGACACCGTGGCGCCGCAACGAGAGAAAGGAACACAATGCCCCTAGTCGCCGGCGTGGATACGTCCACGCAATCCTGCAAGGTCGTCATCCGCGACGCGGCCACGGGCACGTTGCTCCGCTCGGGCCGCGCCCCGCACCCGGACGGCACGGAAATCCACCCCGACCACTGGTGGCGGGCGTTCCAAGAGGCCGCCGCGGCCGCCGGGGGGCTCGCCGACGTGGCCGCCATCGCGGTCGGCGGCCAGCAGCACGGCATGGTCTGCCTGGACGAGGCGGGTGAGGTCGTCCGCCCGGCGCTGCTGTGGAACGACACGCGCTCCGCCGGGGCGGCCGAGGACCTCATCCTCGAACTGGGTCACGGTGACCGCGCGGCCGGCGCGGCGGCGTGGGCGGCGGCCACCGGCTCGGTCCCCGTGGCGTCGCTGACGCTGACCAAGCTGCGCTGGCTGGCCGAGCACGAGCCCGCCAACGCGGCCCGCGTGGCCGCGGTCTGCCTGCCGCACGACTGGCTGTCGTGGCGGTTGGCCGGCCACGGGCCCACGTCCCAGGGCGGTGACGGCGCGCTCGACGCGCTCGTGACGGACCGCTCCGACGCGTCCGGCACGGCGTACTTCGACGCGGTGGCGAACGCCTACCGGCCTGATCTCCTGGCCCTCGGGTTCGGCCGGTCCGACGTCATCCTGCCGCGCGTGGCGGGGCCGGCGGAGGCGTTGGCCACCACCCCGGCGGGCGTGCCGATCGGGCCTGGCGCGGGCGACAACGCGGCGGCGGCGCTGGGGCTGGGGCTGGCGCCGGGCGAGGTCTCGGTCTCGCTCGGCACGTCGGGCGTGGCGGCGGCGGTCTGCGACGCGCCCGTGGCCGACCCGTCGGGCCAGGTCAACGGCTTCGCCGACGCCACGGGCCGCTTCCTGCCGCTGGGCTGTACGTTGAACGCTTCGCGCGTCCTCGACGCGGCGGCCGGGCTGCTCGGCGTCGACTACGCCGGGCTCGACCAACTCGCCCTGGCGGCCGCGCCGGGGGCGGGCGGGGTCGTGCTCGTGCCGTACTTCGAGGGCGAGCGGACGCCGAACAAGCCGTTCTCGACCGCCGCGCTCCACGGGCTGACGCTGGCCAACGTGACGCCGGCCAACGTGGCGCGGGCGGCCGTCGAGGGGATGCTCTGCGCGCAGGCGGACAGCCTCGACGCGCTCCGGGCGCTGGGCGTGGCGATCGACCGAGTGCTGTTGATCGGCGGCGGCGCCCAATCGGCCGCCGTCCGCGCCCTGGCCGCGGGCCTGCTGGGCCCGGCCCCGGTAGAGATCCCGGCCACCGGCGAATACGTGGCCGACGGCGCCGCCCGCCAAGCGGCCTGGGTCCTGTCCGGCGCCGCCACCCCGCCGACCTGGCCCCTGGCCATCGCCGCCACCTGCGAGGGCCCCCTGACCCCCGAGGTCCGAGCCAAGTACAGCGCAGTCCGCGACCTGACCTGGAACAGGCCGTAG
>JAISTC010000088.1 GCA_031272805.1 Propionibacteriaceae bacterium | reverse complement strand
CGGCTCCACCTGGTCGAGAACCGCGCGCTGGTCGCCAAGGCGGACCAGGCGCTGCGCGCCCTGGTCGAAGGCTGCGCCGAGGAGGGCCTCGACCTGCCCGGCCTCCGGGCGGCCCGCCTGACCGACGACCACTTCCAACTGTTCCTGACCCAGCCGGGGCCGCTGCCCGCGCCGTGGGTGCGGACGGTCGACCCGTCGGTGTGGACCTGCGCGTTCGCCCGCCTGGGCCCCGACCCGGCCGACGGGCCCGCGCCGGGCGTGACGGACGCGGCCGCCGGAACCCTCGGCCCTGAGATGGCGGCCGGGCCGGCAGCGGACGCGGCGGACGTGGCCGACGTGGCCGACCCCGTGGCCCCGGCCGCCGACGACCTGCCGCCCGCGCCCTACCCGGCGCTCGTCTGCGTCGGCCAGGACGAGGAGGCCGCCCACCTGCTCCTCGACCTGGAGCAGGCCGGCGTCCTCGGCGTGACGGGACCGGCCCCGTTCGCGGCCGAGGCGATGGCGGCGCTGGCCGTCGAACTGGCCACGAGCCCGTGGGCCGACGATCTGACGGTCACGACGACCGGCGCCCTGGCCGACCTCGAGGCCCGGCTCGGCACGGGCCGGCTCCACCACGTGACCAACCTCGGGCCCGTCGTGGACGGGCTGGCCCACCGCGCCGACCTGGCCCGGGCCGCACTCGTCGGCGCCGACCTGGGGACCGACCGGAGCGGCCTCGGGCCGCTCCACTCCGCCCGCGTCCACGGCGTCGCCGGGGACGCCTGGTACCCGGAGGTGCTCGTACTGGCCGGGGACGTGGCGGCGGACGCGGCGGCGGCGCTGGCGGACCTCGTCGCGGGGGAGCCGCGCGTGGCCGTGGCGGCCGTGACGGCGGAGCCGGACCTGATGGGCGAGTACCGGATCGAGTTCGACGGCTCGGGGCGAGCCACTCTGCAACCCTTCGGGTTGCCGTTCACGCCGCAGCGGCTGTCGCCGGCCGTGCTGGACTCGGTCAGCCGAATCGTGCGGTTGGCGCAGGTCCCGGTCGCTGCCCCCGCCGACCCCCTGGCGTTCGCCGAGCTGGTCGCGGCCGCCCCCGAGTTGGCGGCATTCGCCGAACCGGCGCCGCCGCTAGGCCGAGGTGTCAGGCCCGGCCGCCTTGGCGAGGAACACGTCATCCTGCGCGGAGGCGCGCCAGCGCCGGAATCGCAGGACCCAGCGGCGGCACCTGATACCGCGGCCGACCCCGCGCACCCGGCCGACCCGGACGCCGCCACTCCGGCCGTGGACGAGGCCGAGTGGGCGGAGTTGGTGGCGGCGTTGGAGGGGAAGCCCCTGGCGACGGCCAGCCCGGTCGAGCCCGACGCCGCGCCGGCCCGCGGCCCCTACCTCCGCCTGCTGGGGACAGTCGACGTCGTGGGCGCGACGGGCGGGGTCGAGGCGTCGAAGGTCAAGCGGCTGACCGAGCTCCTGGCGTTCCTCGTGCTGCATCCCGGCGCGGCCGTGGCCGACCTGGACGAGGCCATCTGGCCCGACCGGGCCGGCGAGAACGCGGGGACGCGGAACACGGCGGTCAGCAAGCTCCGGCGCTGGCTCGGCCAGACGCCAGACGGCGAGCCCTACCTGCCGGCGTTCACGTATGACGCGTCGGCGGTCGGCTGCGATTGGCTCGATTGGCAGCGCCTGATCGGCGCCGGCCCCCTGTCCCAGGTTCCGACGGAACGCCTGGCCCAGGCGTTCGGGCTCATCCGCGGGGCCCCGTTCGCGGGCGTCAACCGGCGCGGCTACCGCTGGTCCGACCGGTTCCACCGCGAGATGCTGGCCGCCATCGCGGATGTCGGCGAGGAGTTGGCGCGGCGGCGCTGCCAGGCGCGCGACTTCACCTCGGCCCAGACGGTCCTCGCCACGGCCCTGGCGTTGGTGCCGGGCGAGGAGCGGCTCTGGCGGCTCCGCGTCCTGACCAGCTACGTCACGGGCGACCGCGAGTCGGCCAAGGCGGCCATCGCCAGCCTGTGGGAATGGTCGGACAACCTCGGCCTGGACCTGGAAGCGGAAACCCTCCGCCTGATCGCGCAAGTCCAACACACCCCCCTGCTGGACGGCCGCATGAAACCCCGATCCGAGCGCCGCCCGACCACGCCGAAACCCAAGACCACCGCGTGACCGGGCCAGTCACCTCTCCAAAGGCCCGGACATCGTCGTCGCAACCGACGCCCACCGGCTGAAGGAAGGACTACCCCGGCACGCAGCGTGCCGTGGGCCAACGGAAGGAGCGCCGCGTGGCTCATCACGCTAAAGTAGTTACACATACTACCTTAGGGGCCGAGATGCTGACTGTGACTGGCGCCGAGTTCAATCGCTATCCGAGCCGGGTCAAGGAACAAGCCCTGGCCGAGCCGGTCATCGTGACGGATCGGGGGAAACCCAGCCTGGTCGTTGTAGCCCACTCGGAGTGGGACCGGCTCCGGCATGAACCTGCCGACGAGCCGAACGGCTGGGAGGCGCTCCGTCCGGACGAGCCGCTGGACGTTGACTTCGACCTGACGGACTTCATCCCGAGCCGGCGGTCCGAGCCAGCCCGCTACTGGGACTTCGACCTCAATGACTATGGCTATCTTCAGCCGGCTCCCCCGCCCGATCCCGAGGTGACACCATGACCTATCTGCTCGACACCAACGTGGTCAGCGAGCCGGTCAGGCCGCGCCCCGATCCCACCGTGCTGGCCTGGCTGACCCAGCAGGATACGTCCGACCTGGCCATCAGCGTGGTCACGATCATGGAACTGGAGAAGGGCATCCTCCTCTTGGAGCGCCGGAATCCCCAGGCGGGCGCGAGGCTGCGCCGCTGGTTCATCGCCAAAGTCATCGGCCACTTCGCGCCCCGCATCCTGCCCGTCGACCTGGCCGCGGCCCGAGCCACGGCGCCCCTGCACGTGCCGAACCCAGCGCCCGAGCGTGACGCCCTGATCGCTGGGACTGCCCTCGCCCATGACCTGATCGTCGTGACGAGGAACGTGGCAGACTTCGACCGCTTCGGAGTGCCCTACGTCAACCCCTGGGAAACCCTCTGACGGGGGCTCAGGCCGACAGCCGAATGTCAGGCCTTCGGCTTGCGTGTGATCGTGTAGGCGACTGGCTTGATCGTGGCGAAGAAGTCGTTGCCCTTGTCGTCGACCACGATGAAGGCCGGGAAGTCTTCCACCTCGATCTTCCAGACCGCTTCCATGCCCAGCTCCGGGTACTCCAGGACCTCGACCTTCTTGATGCAGTCCTGGGCCAGGCGGGCCGCCGGGCCGCCGATCGAGCCGAGGTAGAAGCCGCCGTGCGCCTGGCAGGCGTCCGTCACCTGCTTCGACCGGTTGCCCTTGGCCAGCATGACGAGCGAGCCGCCCGCCGCCTGGAACTGCTCGACGTACGAGTCCATCCGCCCGGCCGTCGTCGGGCCGAACGAGCCCGACGGCATCCCCTCGGGGGTCTTGGCGGGCCCGGCGTAGTAGACCGGGTGGTCCTTCAGGTACTGCGGCATCCCGTCGCCCAGGTCGAGGCGGGCCTTGATCTTGGCGTGGGCGATGTCACGCGCCACGATCAGCGGGCCCGTCAGCGACAGCCGGGTCTTGACCGGGTACTTGGAGAGCTCGGCCCGGATTTCGTCCATCGGCCGGGTCAGGTCGATCTTGACGACCTCGCCGCCCAGGTGCTCGTCCGTCGTGTCGGGCAGGTAGCGGCCCGGCTCGGTCTCCAACTGCTCGATGAACACGCCCTCCGGCGTGACCTTGCCGAGGCACTGGCGGTCGGCCGAACACGAGACCGAGATGGCGACCGGCAGCGATGCCCCGTGGCGCGGCAGGCGGATGACGCGGACATCGTGGCAGAAGTACTTGCCGCCGAACTGGGCGCCGATGCCGAGGTGGCGCGTCAGTTCGAGGACTTCCGCCTCCAGTTCGAGGTCACGGAAACCGTGGCCGAGCGGGGAGCCCTCGGTCGGCATCGTGTCGAGGTACTTGGCCGACGCGTACTTGGCGGTCTTCAGGCAGAACTCGGCGGACGTGCCGCCGATGACGATGGCCAGGTGGTAGGGCGGGCAGGCGGCCGTCCCGAGGTACCGGATCTTCTCCTCCAGGAACTTCATCAGGGAGTCCGGGTTGAGGAGGGCCTTCGTCTCTTGGAACAGGAACGACTTGTTGGCGGAGCCGCCGCCCTTGGCCATGAAGAGGAACTTGTAGGTCGTCTCGTGGCCGGGGTCCGTGTCGGCGTACAGCTCGATCTGGCCGGGCAGGTTGGTCCCCGTGTTGACCTCGTCCCACATCGTCAGGGGCGCGTTCTGGGAGTAGCGCAGGTTGAGGCGCGTGTAGGCGTTGTAGATGCCCCGGGCCAGGGCCTTCTCGTCCTCGCCGGGCGTCAGGACCTGCTGGCCGCGCTTGCCCATGACGATTGCCGTGCCCGTGTCCTGGCACATCGGCAGGACACCGCAGGCCGAGATGTTCGCGTTCTGCAGCAGGTCGAGGGCGACGAACTTGTCGTTGGCCGACGCCTCCGGGTCGTCCATGATCGTGCGGAGCTGCGCCAGGTGGGCGGGCCGCAGGTAGAAGGCGATGTCGTGGAACGCCGTCTCGGCCAACAGGGTCAGCGCCTCCGGCGTGACCTCCAGGAAGCTGCGGCCGCCGGCCTGCGTCAACTTCACGCCCTCGCTGGTCAGCAGGCGGTACGGGGTCGGGTCCGGGCCGATCGGCAACAGGTCGGCATACGCGAATTCGGGCATCAGGGTTCCTTTCGACGCTCTATCTTGTCACGCCAGGGCCAGGGCGCCTGACACCTCGGCCTCGCTACTTGCCCGTGTGGCCGTTCTTCTTGGCGGCCTTGCGCAGGCGTTTGGCGCGCTCCAGCAACTCCGAGAGCTTGATCGGGTCCTCGTCGGAGGTCTTCGGGTTGGCCGCGATCAGGGCGTTGACCCAGCGGGAGCGCGGGTCGATGTCGATGAACAGGGTCTTGACGAACAGCGTGGCCGGGATGGCCAGGATGGCGCCCAGAGGGCCGAGCACGACCGCCCAGACCAACAGCGACAGCACGGCGACCGTCGCCGTGATGCCGATGGCCTCGCCCGTGACCCGCGGCTGGATGATGACCTGGATGACGACGTTGAGGACGCAGTAGCCGACGATGACCCACAGCGCCGTCCACGGCCCCTGGTCGAGGAACGCCATGATCGTCGGCGGGATGAGGCCGAGGACGAAGCCGATGTTGGGGATGAAGTTGGTCACGAACGCGAAGACCATCCAGACACTCGCCAGCGGCACGCCCAGCGCGACCAGCAGGACCCAGTCGGCGCCGGCCACGATGAGGCCGAAGACAGAGGCCACGATCCAGTACTTGCGGACGCCCCTGGCGAAGGCGTTGAGGGCCCAGGCCAGCGTGGCGTTGTGGCGCTCGGCCAGGCGGGTCATGCGGTCGCCGAAGGAGCCCGAGTCCATCGTCATGAAGATCATGATCATGATGATCAGCGCGATCAGCCAGACGGCCGAGCCGAGGCTCGCCAGCACCGTGGTCAGGTTGCTGACGATCCACTCGACGTTGACGTAGCGCTGGATCGTGTCGATGATCGCGCCGGTCGAGAAGTCCCACTGGATGTCGTAGCGCTCGGAGAACTCCACGACCTGGTTGACCATGTTCTGGAAGGGCTCCCGGTAGGCCGGCAGCGCCTGGACGAGGCGGGCGATGGCCCAGCCGATCGCGGTCAGCAGGGCCAGCAGGACGGCGATCGCGAGGATGCCCGCGATGATCGAGGCCAGGACGCGGTGGAGGACCTTGGCCAGCAGGCGCTGGATCGGCCAGATGACGAGGACCAGGTTGAGCGCCAGGAACGACGCCGCCACGATCTCGCGGATCGGGCTGATGCCCTGGATGATGAACAGGATCGCGGCCAGGCCGATGACGACGCCGAGGGCGCTCGGGATGCCGGGCAGCGACGGGACCTGGGCCTCGGCGGGGTCGGCCTCGGCATCTCCCACCCAGGCGTCGACCAGTTCGGGGTCGACCGTCTCGTCCACCCCGTGGGGCAGCGCCTCGGCCGGTTCAGGGGGGAGCGCGGGTCTGGGCATGGCCTAAGTATGCCCCGCCGGCCCCCTCACAGCCCGCGGGCGAGCCGGTAATACGCCGAGTTCCAGCGCAGTTCTTTCTCGAAGCCGTCACGGGTCGTGCCGGCGGTGATGAGCGCGAACTCCGTCCCGGCCATGGCGGCGAACGCCTGGAAGTGGGCGGCGCCGGCGGCGGTCGACATGACCGTGTGGTGGGCGGCGCCGGCGGTCAGCCAGCAGGCGGCGGACGTGTGGAAGTCCGGGTCGGGGATCCAGACCGCCCGGCCGACGGGCAGCTTGGGCATGGGCTCGTCGGGGGCGACCAGGGTCACGCTGTTGCCGGTCAGGCGGAAGCGGTCGCGCAGGTCCGTCAGGGCCACGACGATGGCCGGGCCGGGGTCGGCGTCGAAGACGAAGCGGACCGGATCGGCCCGGTTGCCGATGCCGAGCGGGTGGATCTCGACCCTTGGGACGGAGCTCGTCAGCGACGGGCAGACCTCCAGCATGTGGGCGCCCAGGATGCGCTCGTGACCGGGCACGAGGTGGTACGTGTAGTCCTCCATCAGCGTGGCCCCGCCGGGCAGCCCCGCGCCCATGACCTTGGCCGCGCGCACGAGCACGGCCGTCTTCCAGTCGCCCTCGGCGCCGAAGCCGTAGCCGTCCAGGGTCAGCCGCTGGACCGACATGCCGGGGAGCTGGACGAGCCCGCCGAGGTCCTCGAAGTTGGTCGTGAACGCCTGGGCGTCATGGGCCTCGAGGAACCGCCGCAACGCCAACTCCAGCTTGGCCGAGTACAGCAGCGAGTCGTGGCGCTCGCCGCCCCGCCGCAACTCCGGCGTGACGTCGTACAACTCCTCGTACTCGGCGGCCAGCGTGACGGCCTCGGCGTCGCCGACCGCGGCGACCGCGTCGACCAGGTCGTTGACGCCGTACGTGTTGACCGAGACGCCGAAGACATGCTCGGCCTCGACCTTGTCGCCCTCCGTCACGGCGACATTGCGCATGTTGTCGCCGAACCGGACGAGGTTGAGCCGCTGGACGGCCTGCCAGCCGGCCGCCGCCCGCATCCAGACGTCGACCTCGGCCTGGACCCGGGGCTCGGCGGCGTGGCCGACGACGGTCGAGCGGGCCACGCCCAGGCGGGTCTCGATGGCGGCGAACTCGCGGTCGCCGTGGGCCGCCTGGTTGAGGTTCATGAAGTCCATGTCGATCGTCGCCCAGGGCAGTTCGACGTTGGCCTGGGTGTGGAGGTGGAGGAGCGGCTTCTGGAGCGCGTCGAGGCCGGCGATCCACATCTTGGCAGGCGAGAACGTGTGCATCCACGCGATGACGCCGATGACGGAGTCGTCGGCGTTGGCCTCGAGCATGGTCCGCCGGATGGCGTCCTTGCTGGTCAGCACGGGTTGCCACGTCACGCTCGCCGCCAGCCCGGCGTCAGCCAGCGTCCGCGCGATGGCCTGGGAGTTGGCGGCGACTTGGGCGAGCACCTCGTCGCCGTAGAGATGCTGGCTGCCGGTCAGAAACCACACGGTCGGCTTGGTCATGGTGGGCCTTTCTCTTGCTGTCCTTGTCATCTTGAGCCCTTGTCATCCTGAGCCCCCCTGTCATCCTGAGCGAAGCGAAGGATCTGGCCTCCCCAGGTCGAGATCCTTCGCTTCGCTCAGGATGACAAGGGTTTCGCTCAGGATGACAAGGGTGGGGTTCAGGTGGGCGGGTTGGGTTGTCCGTAGACGTGCTGGTAGCGGTCGAAGAGGCGGTCGATGTCGGCCGGGTCCAGGGCCACGGGCGCGCCGAGTTGGCGGGCGACGTGGACCGTCTTGGCGACCTCTTCCGTCATGGCGGCGGTCTTGACGGCGGCCTCGGCGGTGTGACCGACCGTGAAGACGCCGTGGTTGGCCATGAGCACGGCCCGCGAGCGCGACCGGGCCAGGGTGTCGAC
>JAISTC010000067.1 GCA_031272805.1 Propionibacteriaceae bacterium | reverse complement strand
GCGTCGGCGAACTCGGTCACGCCGTAGCGGTCCGTGTCGACGCCGACGCAGTAGTAGCCGCGGCCGGCGCACTCCCATTCCTCCGTCACGCGCGCCAGGGCCACGGCCGTCAGCTCGGTCGCCAGGATGCGGTCGGCCGGGGTCGGCGTCCCGCCCTGCTGGATGTGGCCGATGACCATCGTGCGCGTGTCGTAACGGCCCTGGCTGGCCTCGTCGAGGAGGTGGGCGAGGACGTCGGTCGTGTAGTTGGCGTTGGCGTTCTCGTTGCGGACGATGAGGAAGAAGTCGCGGTCCTCCTCGTCGAAGCTCTGCGTGATCCACGCCAGGTCACGCTCGATCTGCGCCAGCGTGACGCCGGTCTCGTTGAGGTAGACCTGTTCGGCGCCGCCGGCCAGCGCCCCCTGGAACGCGAGGTAGCCGCAATCCCGGCCCATCGTCTCCGCCACGAACGCCCGCGACGACGCCGTGGCCGACATCTTGATCTTGTCGATGACGTCGACGACGACATTGAGGGCCGTGTCCGTCCCGATGGCGACCTGAGTGGCGGGGAGGTTGTTGTCGATCGACGCGGGCACGCAGACGACCGGGATGTTGAGCGACGGGTAGCGGTCACGCTCGGCCAGCATCAGCGCGACGCCCTCGTAGGCGTTGAAGCCGCCGATGACGACGAGGGCGTCGAGTTTGGCCTCCTCGACGGTCCGGCCGATCCGGTAGAGGTCCTCGACGCGCGGCGTCAGGCGGCGGGTGCCGAGCGTGGCGCCGCCCTCCTGGTTCCAGCCGTCGACGTCGCGCCAGGAGAGGGGCCGGGTCAGCCCGCCGATGAGCCCGGCGAAGCCGTCCTCGATCCCGACCATCTCGAAGCCGCGGGCGATGCCGAGGCGGACGATGGCCTTGGCCGCCGTGTTCATGCCGGGGGCGAGGCCGCCGCCGTGCATGACGCCGATGCGCCGCCGGGAGCCCCCGGCGGAGACGGCCTCGGCCTCGCGCGCCTGGGCCTCGGGCGAGCTCAGCTCGTCGAAGAAGCGAAGCGCGTCGACAAACTCGTCGCCGCGCAGCCGCGTCGCCTGGTCGTACTCGCCGGCCGCGATCCGCTGGGGCACCTCCCGCGTCTGGGCGACCGCGTCGACCAGCGGCAGCGGCACGACCTGGTAGCCGTGGAAGCCGAAGACGGGCCCGGGCTCGTCGCCGGTCGCCGTCAGCACGTGGGCGGCCGCCTCGTAGCCCAGCCACGTCGACGCCCAGCGGTCGTACGCCGACGGCGTCCCGCCGCGCTGGACGTGGCCGAGGATCGTGATGCGCGCGTCCTCGCCCAGCCCCACCTCGATCGTCTGCCGGACGTGCTCCGCCGTGATCGGCTGGCCCGCCCGGTCGGTCGCGCCCTCGGCCAGGATGACGATGGAGTCCTTGCGGCCCGCCTGGCGGCCGCGCCGGAGCTGGTCGACCATCGCCTTCTCCCAGCCGGGCGCCGGCGGCCGCTCGGGGATGAGGACGTAGTCGCAGCCGCCGGAGATGGCCGACATCAGGGCGAGGTAGCCGCAGTGGCGGCCCATGACCTCGACGACGAAGGCTCGCTGGTGCGACGCGGCGGTCGAGGCGACGGCGTCGATGGCGTCCTGGATGCGGTGGAGCGCCGAGTCCGCGCCGATCGTCTGGTCGGTGCCGCAGAGGTCGTTGTCGATCGAGCCGACCAGGCCGGCGAAGATCAGCTTGGGGTGGGCGGCGCGGTCCTTGGCCTTGATCTTGCCCTTCTTGACGAGCTCGTCGAGGAGGTCGGGCCACTCGGCCGCGAACACGTCGAGGCCGGTCAGCGAGCCGTCGCCGCCGATGATGACGATCCGGTCGATGCCGCGGGTGACGAGGTTGTACGCCGCCTTGAGGCGGCCGGAGCGCTCGCGGAACTCGGTCGAGCGGAACGTCCCGATGATCGTCCCGCCGCGGTTGAGAATGCCGGCGACGGAGTCCCAGCGGAGCGGGGCGATGCCCTCCCCGCCGTCGATCATCCCCTGGTAGCCCTCGTAAATGGCGTAGGCCTCGGCGCCGGCCGTGATGGCGGTGCGGACGACAGCGCGGAGCGCGGCGTTCATGCCCTGGGCGTCGCCGCCGGAGGTCATGACGGCGATTTTCTTGCCCTTCCCGGAAGCGCGGAGAAGGTCGGGGGACACCAGTAGTGGCTGCATGGGGTCAGCCTAACGAACCGGGGTGGTCCACGGGCAGGGGGTCAGCGCGTCACGCGGGGCGCCCGGTCACGCCGTCCGAGCGGTCACCGTGTAGTCGCCGGCTTCGGCCGCGGCGGCGGCCACCAGGGCCGCGTCGACCGGGGCGGCCGACGTCACGCGGAGCACGGCCTCGGCCAGCGTCAGAGTGGCGCCGTCGACGCCGGGGATCGCCTGGACCTCCTCGAGGACGTGGTTGACGCAGTGCTGGCACGTCAGTCCCTTGACGTCGTAACTGGCGAGCATCGTGACCTCCTACGGAGTAGCGGAGTGGGGGGATGGGGGGATCAGTACCAGCCGACGGCCTCGGACTGGGCCCACGCGCCGCACGGGGTGCCGTAGCGGCTGGCGATGTAGCCCAGGCCCCAGATGATCTGGGTCGTCGGGTTGGTCGCCCAGTCGGCGCCGGCCGAGGCCATCTTCGAGCCGGGCAGGGCCTGGGGGATGCCGTAGGCGCCGGAGTAGGGGTTGGAGGCGTAGGGGTTCCAGCCGGACTCGCGCTGCCACAGCTTGTCGAGGCAGTTGAACTGGGCGTCGTCCCAGCCCCGCTCGAGGACGAGGGAGTAGGCCGTCTTCTTGACCTCGGAGTTGACGACGACGGGCAGCGCCTTCGTCCCGCGCCGCTCGACCTGCCCCACGGGCTCCAGGGTCACGGTCGACGCCGTCAGCGTCTCCGCCACGACGACGCCGTCGTTGAGGGTCTGGAGGTAGGTCTCCTGGCGGACGCCGTTGGCGCCCTTCTGGTCGGTCTCGGTCTTGCCCTCGTACAGCGTCGGGTCGTCGGTCACGGTCGTCTCGAACGGGATCTCGACGTCCCGCGTCACCGTCTCCTGGGAGACGCGCACCAAAGTGATGGCCAGGCCGTCGGTCAGCCAGTCGGTCGCCGCCGGGGTCAACAGGTCGTCGGCGTCGTACTCGATGCCCGCGGCCTTGAGCGCGTCGGCCACCTTGCCGGGGGAGCGGAGGGCCGTCGTCACGCCGTCGGCCGTCACCGTCACGTCCTTGGCCGAGTCGATGCCGAGGAGGAGCCCGTCGGAGCCGATCGCGGTCTCGGGATCGTGGGACAGGTTGACCTCGTGGTCCGCCAGGCCGAGCTCGTCGACGACCTCGGCCACGGACGTCGCCGTCGTCCAGTACGTCCCCGAGCGGCCGTCCAGGTTGAGGACGACGGGGCGGGCGCGGCGGACGATGATCTGAGTGTCGGACGTGATCTTGGTCCCGAGCGCGGGCTCGACCGTGTCGCGGGCCTCGAGGCGGATGTTCTGGGAGGCGAGAACCTCGGCGACGGAGGCGTAGACGACGGACACGTCCTGGGGGACGCCGTCGACCACGACCGTGACGGTGTGGGCGAACGCCGCGTTGACTCCGGCGCCCAGTAGCGCGACACCGGCCACGACGCTCGTCAGGGCCAGCGCGAGGAACTTCCGCACGAAACTTGTCCTCCCTGTGCAGGTTGCCGCCAACGGGGAAGGTTCACGACGTCAGCGGAGTCTACCCGAAACCGCCCGAAAACCAAAAGAATCCTGAGAACCTGAGAAAAACCTGAGAGCCGGGCTCCGGGCCACCCCCTGGGGCCGTCCGGCGGCCGGGCGCGACACGCCGTCCCACAAGCCCGGGGGCGGCTTCCCGGCCCGCCCGACGGCCCCCTGCATGGACAAGTCACGTTGTCCACCGGCCTGTGCATAACCTCACCTCTTGCGCCCGCGCGGGCCGGGCGCGCGGGAGCGGGGGTCCGCAAAGTCGAAGGGTCGACAAATGCCGGAAATCGCTCACGTCGTTCGCATCTTGCCTTGTCAGGGGCGGGTTATGCGATACTTTCGGGCCTCCCTGCGCGGGCTGTCCACAAGCCCTGTGAACAACTCGACCGGACCCTCAGGGGTTGTCCACAGGCTGTCCACAGGCCCGTGTGGACGGTGGACTTGGCGGTGGCCGGGTTCTCGCCTAGGTTCGGGCCAGTGAGAGCGACGCGGCAGGTCTTGGGAAGGCTGTCGGTCGCTCTGCCTAATCTTCCCCTTGATCAACCTCATCGGTAGGGCCGTCGTCACGAGCCGTCGCGCGTGACTGTGGAAGGCGCCCGGAAGCAGGTCTGGTCGGATTCGGCCCGACGGGATTCGTCGCCCGCCGGGCGTGAGTGGAACTGGAGTGCAGCGTGACCTTGGCGCAAGACCTCGCCGATTTCCGGGGTGAGGCCATCGACCGGACCCCGCCCCAGGACCTGGCGGCGGAACAGTCCGTCCTCGGCGCCATGATGATGAGCAAGGACGCCATCGCCAACGTCATCGAGATCGTCCGCGGCCGCGACTTCTACAAGCCGGCGCACGAGCTGATCTTCGACGCCATCCTCAACCTCTACGGGCTGGGCGAGCCGGCCGACCCCATCACTGTCGCGGCCGAGCTGACCAAGCGCGGCGAGATCGGCCGGGTCGGCGGGCCGATCTACCTCCACGACCTGCTGTCCTCCGTCGCCATCGCCGC
Source organism: Propionibacteriaceae bacterium (assembly GCA_031272805.1). Lineage (GTDB taxonomy): Bacteria > Actinomycetota > Actinomycetes > Propionibacteriales > Propionibacteriaceae > WQYJ01. Next base: position 5,539 of record JAISTC010000067.1, on the reverse strand, counting down.
CAACGCCTCCTACTACGCCGACATCGTCCGCGAGAAGGCGATCCTGCGGCGGCTGGTCGAGGCGTCGATCAAGATCGCGCAACTGGGCTACCAGGCCCAGGGCGACGTGGCCGACATCGTCGATCTGGCCCAGCAGACGGTCTACGAGGTCAACGACAACTCCCTGTCGGAGGACTACAAGCCGATCTCCGAGCTGCTCCAGCCGACGTGGGACGAGATGGAGGCCCTGGCGCGGCACGGCGGCGGGCTGGCCGGCGTGCCGACCGGGTTTACGGAGCTCGACAAGCTGACCAACGGCTTCCACCCGGGCCAGATGATCATCGTGGCGGCCCGCCCGGCCGTCGGCAAGACGACGATCGCCCTCGACTTCGCCCGCTGCGCCGCCATCCACCACGGGATGGCGACGGCCATCTTCTCGCTGGAGATGAGCTCGATGGAGATCATGATGCGGCTGCTGTCGGCCGAGTCGGGCGTCGCGCTCCAGTCGATCCGGACGGGCAACCTGGACGACGACTGGGAGCGGCTGTCGAACGTGTCGAGCCGGCTCTCGGGCGCGCCCCTGTTCATCGACGACTCGCCCAACCTGACGATGATGGAAATCCGCGCCAAGGCCCGGCGTCTGAAGCAGCGCCACGACCTCAAGTTCGTCGTCATCGACTACATCCAGTTGATGAGCTCCGGCAAGCGCGTCGAATCCCGCCAGGTTGAGGTGTCGGAGTTCTCGCGCCAAATCAAGCTGCTGGCCAAGGAGCTCGGCATCCCGGTCATCGCGCTGTCCCAGTTGAACCGCTCGCCCGACGCCCGCAACGACAAGAAGCCGATGATCTCGGACCTGCGCGAGTCCGGCTCGCTGGAACAGGACGCCGATCTCGTCCTGCTGCTGCACCGAGACGACGTCTACCAGCCCGACCCCGCGCTGCGCGACTACATGGCCGACCTCATCGTGGCCAAGCACAGGAACGGCGCGACGAGGAACATCAAGCTCGTCTTCCAAGGCCACTTGAGCCGCTTCTCCAACAACCCGGACGAGCAGTTCAACGACGTGCCCCCGCCCATGAACTAAGGCCGAGGTGTCAGGGCCTAGGCCGAGGTGTCAGGCGCCGCGGCCCTGGCGAGGAACGAGCCCGGGCGGCGGCACCTGATACCGCGGCCGACCCCACGCAGATTCCACCTCCGGCCGAGGCATCAGACGCCGCCGCCCGGGCTCCTTCGTCGCCAAGGCCGCGGCATCAGACACCTCCGCCTCGCCACCCAAGCCGACGCGCCACACGCCCTCAGCCTCGCCTGGACCAACCGCCGGCCACCCCAAACCCCTTGTCATCCCGGCGACAGCCGGGATCTTTCCGGGCAGCGAGACATACCACCATGCCCAGACTTAACCCAGGTGCTTGACCGCCCAACGAAAGATCCCGGCTTTCGCCGGGATGACAATGTGTCTTGACATAAGGGATAAGCCCCGCCCCCCGGCGAGGACCGAACCCAGGCCGCGGCATCTGACACCTCGGCCTAGCCGCGTGACCTCTCCAGTGATATTATTTTGATATCACTTTTCCGGGGGAGGAGAACTCCATGTCTACCAGCCACGCCAGCCCCGTCCAGCCCGACGTGCCGCACGTCCGCCCCATCGTGACGGAGCGGATCGCCCCGTCCATGAACGGGATCCTCGGCGTCCTCGGCCTCATCCTCCTCGGCCTCGCCGGGTCCGCCTTGGTGGCGTGGGGCATCGTCCGGCTGGCCCACGACGAGCCCGGCGTCACCCCGCTGGTCGCCGGCCTTGTCGTCATCCTCCTGGTGGGCCCGATCTGCCAGACCGCCGTGACCGTCGTCAGCCCGGGCGAGACGAAGGTCCTCCAGTTCCTCGGCAAGTACGTCGGCACGATCCGACACGATGGCGTCCGGCTGACCTACCCGTTCACGTCCAAGCACAAGGTCTCCGTCAAAGTCCGCAACTTCGAGACCCGCGAGCTCAAGGTCAACGACGCGTCCGGCAACCCCATCAACATCGCCGCCATCGTCGTCTGGCAGGTCGCCGACACGGCCCAGTCCGTCTTCGCCGTCGAGGACTACGAGGAGTTCGTCACGGTCCAGTCCGAGGCCGCGCTCCGCCACGTCGCCACGATCCACCCCTACGACAACGGCGACGCCGGCGAGGCCACGCTGCGCGGCTCGACCGACCAGGTGGCCGCGGAACTGGCGGCGGAGGTGGGGGAGCGCATCGCGCTGGCCGGGCTCAAGGTCATCGAGACCCGCATCTCGACCCTGGCCTTCGCCCCCGAGATCGCCCAGGCGATGCTCCAGCGGCAGCAGGCCGAGGCGCTGCTGGCCGCCCGTTCGCGCATCGTCGAGGGCGCCGTCACGATGGTCGAATCCGCGCTGGGGCGGATCGAGGCGGACGGGATCGTCAACCTCGACGACGAGCGCAAGGCGGCGATGGTGTCGAACCTGCTGGTCGTGCTGTGTTCCGACTCGCGCGCGACGCCGGTCGTCAACACGGGCACGCTGTACAACTGAGCCTGGGGCTGCTGGTCATGTCGACCCCGCCAACGGAGGGCCGGTCCGGCCGCAAGAGCTTCGTCCTGCGGCTGGACCCGGCCGTGCACCAGGCCCTGGTCGAGTGGGCCGCCGCGGATCTCCGCAGCCTCAACTCCCAGATCGAACTGCTCCTGCGCGAGTCCCTGCGTAAGGCCGGCCGCCTCCCCACCGGCCTGACGCCCCCGCGCCGCCCAGGCCGGCCGCCGTCATCCTGAGGCCTAGGTTCCAAGGCCGAGGTGTCAGGCGCCGCCGCCCGGGCGAGGAACGAGCCCAGGCGGCGGCACCTGACACCTCGGCCGCCCCCAGACATCCCCCAGACGCGGCCGGCAGACACCCCCGCCCGGCCGCGGTATCTGACACCGCCGCCCGGGCTCGTTCCTCGCCAAGGCCGCGGTATCAGACACCTCGACCGACAGTAGTCTGGCCCCATGCCTGCCGCCGATCTGGTTCCCGCCACGCCTGGCAAGCCGGTGCGGCTGGGGTACGCGACCGGCTATTCCCCCTGGATTCCCGCGGGCGTGACGTTCCTGCCGAACCTGCTCTTCGTGCCCGTGGTCATCGCGGGCTGCCTCAAGCACGACCTGGACCAGATCATCGGCGTCGGCATCATCGCCGGCCTGGTCCTGATCTTCAGCGTGGTCGCGTACCTGTACAACGCCCGCCCCGCCATCACGCTGGACGCCGACGGCATCCACCTCCACCACCGCCGCACCCCGATCCGCTGGCAGGACGTCACGCGCGTCGGCGTCCTGATCGTCCAGGTCGCGGACACCCGGGAGCAGTTGGAGGCCCGCCCGGACCTCCGCTCGACCCACGTCATCCTGGGGCTGACGCCGGCGGACCGGCGCCGCCAGGCCAAGCGCTTCGTGCTCGGCCCGGGCCTCGTCTACGTCTACGGCTACGAGCTGACCGGCCAGTCGTCGGGCCCCGTGACGGCCGCCACGCGGGCTACCGCGGACGCGGCCGCCGCCGGCCTGGCCCGTTTCGCGCCCGACCGCACGGACGGCGTGACGGCACTAGGCCCGATCCCCAAGGCCGACCTCCACGGCACCCTCCGTTGACCCCCTGCGCCGCTGACCCGCTGCCCCTCTGACCCCCGGCCCAGTCAGCCGATTGAGCGATGCTCGACGCTGGCTCCGGCGTGTCTGGCCGTAGCCGGTCGAGGATCGCTCAATCGCCTGGCCCGCGGGCGGGCCCACGGGCCGGTCGGGCGGGTCACGGGCGACCTAACCCTCACCCTTCGGTTGAGCCCAGTTTCTAAGGAATCCTTGGATTGCTCTCAGGGTCGCCTTTAAGTTCGCCGGGAGGGCCCGCGACCCGCGCGGGGCCCGACTCGAGCTGAACTCTTAAGGAGAAGCCACGTGACAAGGCGCAAGCTGTTCCTCCCAGTGATCGCGTTGATGGGGGCCGGTCTGGTCCTGCCGCTCGTGACCGTCGTGCCCGCCCAGGCGGCCACGGTCATGCGCGCGACCACGACCGTCAACGTCCGCACCGGCCCTGGCACGGACTATCCCATCATCGGCGTCGTCTACTGGGGCTACACGGTCGACGCCACCGGGCCGTCCAGCAACGGCTGGACCCCCGTGACGTACAACGGCCAGGCCGCCTACGTCGCCTCCGAGTACTTCACGGGCTCCAGCGAGCCCGTCGCCACGCCGACCGAGTCCGGCCCGGCCGGCACGGCCACGACCACCGCCGACCTGAACGTCCGCAGCGGCCCCGGCACGAGCTACACGCGCCTGACGACCCTGCCCTACGGCACGGCGGTCACGCTGACCGGCACGACCGCGAACGGCTTCGCCGAGATCCAGTACGCCGGGTCGACGGCGTGGGTGTCGACGTCGTGGCTGACGAGCGTGACGAGCGCCCCTGCCGCCGACCCGGCGCCCGCGGCCGATCCCGCGCCCGCCGCCGACCCCGAGCCGGCCGCCACGCTGCCCGCGACTACCGGCCAGAAGCGGACCTCGTCCGACCTCAACTTCCGCTCCGGCCCCGGCCTGGACTACAAGATCATCCACGTCATCCCCGACGGCACGGTCGTTGACCTGACCGGCACGACCGAGAACGGCTTCGCCCAGATCGTGCGCCAGAACCAGGTCGGCTGGGTCTCCGCCCAGTACCTGACCGACATCACGGCCGCCGCGCCGGTCGCCCCGGCCGCCCCCGCCGTGACGGGGCAGCTCTACACCACGGACTACCTCAACGTCCGCAGCTCGCCCGACCGCGCCGGCTCCATCGTCGCCGTCCTGTCGAAGGGCACGGCGGTCGACGTGACGGGCACGGTGTCCGGGACCTGGACCGAGATCGTCTACCAGGGCGCGTCCCGCTGGGTCGCCACGGAGTACCTGAGCTCCACCAAACCCGAGGTCACGCCCACGCCGTCCCTGACGACGACGCCGGCCGAGGCGAAGGAACTGGCCAAGGCCCAGGTGGCGGCCAAGGGCTGGGGCGACGCGGAGTACCAGTGCCTGGTCAACCTGTGGGAGAAGGAGTCCGGCTGGCGCATGAACGCCGAGAACCCGTACTCCGGCGCCTACGGCATCCCGCAGGCCCTGCCCGCCGACAAGATGGCTTCCGCCGGCGCCGACTGGAAGACCAACGCCGCGACGCAGATCGCGTGGGGGTTGGGCTACATCGCCGCGACCTATTCCACGCCGTGCGGGGCCTGGGGCTGGTTCCAGAGCCACAACTGGTACTGATGGTTCCCTGAGGGGTTGGCCATGGCCGAACCCGGAGACGTTGCCTACGCGCAGTGTTGGGCGGCGATCTCGACGATCTGCGCGCTGGCCGAGGTCAGGGCCGCGGTGTCGCCGTTGAGTTCGACGAAGGCGTTGAGGTCCTGGTTGGCGGCGGCGTCGTGGAGTTTGCCGTAGAAGTCACGCAGGACGTCGACGGCGGCCAGCTCGTCGCCGCTGACGCCCTGGGCCATCGTGTCGAGCGCGGCCGTGGCGGGCTCGACCGCGTCGGCCAACCCCTGCCAGTTGACGGTCATGGACGACGTGTCGAT
>JAISTC010000129.1 GCA_031272805.1 Propionibacteriaceae bacterium | reverse complement strand
GTCGGCAAGCCCAACCCGCTGATGATGCGCACGGCGCTCAACCGGATCGAGGCCCACTCCGAGACCACGGTCATGATCGGCGACCGCATGGACACGGACGTCATCTCCGGCCTGGAGGCCGGCCTCCGGACGATCCTCGTCCTGACCGGCTCGACCACCGCCGAGGAAGTCGCCACCTACCCGTACCGCCCGAGCCGCGTCCTGCCGTCCATCCAGGAAGTAGTGCCCCTGGTCGCAGACCTGTGCCCCAACGAGGAGGACGAACTCAGCGCCGACTGACGGCCAGCCTGTCATCCTGAGCGAAGCGAAGGATCTCTGCCTGGTTGGGCAGAGATCCTTCGCTTCGCTCAGGATGACAGAGGCAGGTCACGCCCCGAGTTCTGTGCGCGTTTCGACCAGCCCGCTACTCGACCACGTACGCCGACCTGAAGTACAGGTTGTTCAACGTGGTCCGGTAGACGCCTTGCAGATGCGGGGACACCAGCATCATGTTGGCTCGGTAGAACAGGTTGATCACGGGGTAGTCGGCCGAGACGATGTTCTCTGCCTGCCGCATGAGGTCGAGGGCCTTGGCCGGGTCGACTTCCGCTTGGGCTTGGCTGACCAACTCGTCGTAGGCCGGGTTGGAGTAGAACACGTTGTTGTTAACGTCGTTGGTCTTGAAGAGTTGCAGGAACGTCATCGGGTGGAAGTAGTCGGCTCCCCAACCCATGGCGGCCACCTCATAGTTCCCGGCCTGGATGTTGTCGTAGTAGACGGCCCAGTCCTCGTTCGAGATCTCCACCGTGATGCCGAGATTGGTCTTCAATTGTTCGGCGATCGCCTCGGTCATCATCTTGACCGATTCGGACGTGTAGTAGGACAGGTGGAGTGTGGGGAAGCCCTCGCCATTCGGATAACCGGCCTCGGCCAAAGCCGCGCGGGCGGCCTCGGGATCGGCGGTCGGCCCGAGGTCGAAGGTCGATCGCCCTTCGGAGAACTCCTCGCCGTCGACCGAGTAGCCGGGAGGCACGATGGTATAGGCCGGTGTGCCGCCGTTCTGCAGGACGTCGTTGATGATGGTGTTCCGGTCGACAGCCAGGTTCAGGGCCTTCCGGACCAGGGCGTTGTCGTACGGCGCCTTGGCGTTGTTGATGTCGTAGAACGTGGTGGCGTACGACGCCGTGATGACGAGTCCCGAGTCCGTGGTCTTGAGCCGGGCGATGTCGCCCGGCGGCACGGTCAGCTGGCCGTCGATCTCGCCCGACTCATAGGCGGACAGGGCTGTCGACGGTTCGGGGATCATGCGGAACGTGATCTTGGCGAGCTTGACGTTCGCGGCGTCCCAGTAGTCCGGATTCTTGACCAGGACATAGGACTCGCCCAAGTGGATCTCGGACATCTTGAACGGGCCGTTCGAGACATAGGAGTCGGCCTTGTTCGTCCACTGGTCGCCGTTGGCCTCGATCGTCGCCTCCTGGACCGGGTACCAGGCCCACATGCCGAGGATGTCGATGAAGAAGGGGGTTGGCGCCAACAAGTCGATCTCCAGCGTGGAGTCGTCCACAGCCTTGATGCCGAGGCCGTCGACCTTGGTCTGGTCGTCGTAGTAGTCCTGCGCGCCGACGACGTAGTCCGTGTACAGGTTGACGTACTGCGCGGTGGTGGCCGGGGTGAGCACCCGCTGGGCGGAGTAGACGAAGTCGTGGGCGGTCAGCGGGGTGCCGTCGGACCACTTCAGCCCTGACCGCAGGTGGAAGGTATAGGTGAGGCCGTCCTCGCTGATGTCCCAGCTCTCGGCCTGGCCCGGGATGAGTTCGCCGTCGTCTGTCGAGTAGGTCACGAGGCCCTCGAACGTGTTGACGATGATGGGTGAGGCGAAGCTGTTGGACGTGATGCCCGGATCGATGCCGTCGGGCGTGTCGTGCAGGGCGAAGATGATCTCCTGGGCCGAGGTGGTCCCAGTGCCGTCGGCGGCCGATTGGCCGGTCGTGGCGGTGGATGACGGCGTCGCGCTGCTGCAGGCGCCGAGAAGCAGGCTCATCCCCAGGAGGGGGGCAAGCAGGGCGATGGGTTGTTTGATTCTCATGTGGGGTTCCCTCCCAAGTGGTTCTGATGGTCGGATGTCGTCGTGGTGGATGGGTGGTCGGGGCTCTGGCCGGGCCCTCCGTAGAGGTGGCAGGCGACCTCGTGGCCGTCGCCGGTGTCGGTCAGAGCGGGGCTGGCCTCGCCGCAGATCGGGCGGGCCAGCGGGCAGCGGGTGCGGAAACGGCAGCCCGAGGGGGGGTCGATCGGGCTCGGGACATCGCCTTCGATGGCGGGCGGACGGGCGACGAGGTCGGCCGCCGGATCGGGCACGGGAACGGAGGCCAAGAGGCCTTGGGTGTAGGGATGCAGCGGGTGGGAGTAGAGGGCCGGAGCGTCGGCCACTTCCACGAGTTGGCCGAGATACATCACGCCGACCCGGTCCGCCATGTACCGCACCATGGACAGGTCGTGCGCGATGAACACGTAGGTCAGGTCCAGGTCCTCCTGGAGCTGGCGCAGGAGGTTCACAATCTGAGCCTGGATGGACACGTCGAGCGCCGAGATCGGCTCGTCGCACAGAATCAGCTCCGGGTGGAGGATGAGCGCCCGGGCGATGCCGATGCGCTGGCGCTGTCCGCCGGAGAACTCGTGGGCGTAGCGCAAGAGGTGTTCCCGGGACAACCCGACCTGGGACAGGGCCAGTTCGACTCGCTCGGTCACTTCGGCCTTCGGGAGGGCCGACTCGTGGACTGCCAAGGGCTCGGCCACGATGTCCCGGACCGTCATGCGGGCGTTGAGGGAGGCGTACGGGTCCTGGAAGATCATCTGCATCCGGCGCCGGAAGGGCCGGAGCTGTCTCTGGGAGAGGCTGGTGATGTCGGTGCCGTCCAGGCGGATACGTCCGTCCGTCGGCTGGTAGAGGCGGATGATCGTCCGGGCGCACGTCGACTTGCCACAGCCCGACTCCCCGACGAGCCCGAACGTCTCGCCCCGGCGCACGGTGAACGTGACGCCGTCGAGCGCTCGGACCGGCTTGTCGCGGGTCCCCGAAGGGAAGTGCTTGGTCAGGGCTTCCACTGCCAGCAGGGGCATCGGGGCGGTCACGGTGACACCTTCTCGGCGGTCTCGGCCAGCGCCGTGGCGGTCACGCCGGCGAACGGGTTGCCGTCGGCGGGCGCGGCCGGGTCGAGGAGCCAGCAGAGGGAGCGGTGGCCGGCGCCGACGCTGTAATAGGGCGGCCTGTGCGTTTGGCAGCGGGCCCGGGCGTGCTGGCAGCGGTCGACGAAGGGGCAGCCCGGCGGCGGGTTCGTCATGTCGGGCGGTTGGCCGGGAATGGACTGGAGCGGCTCGTCCGTGTCCGCGCGGGCGGACGGCAGCGAGCCGAGGAGGCCCAAGGTGTACGGGTGGAGGGGCCGGGCGAAGAGTTGGTCGACCGGGGCCTCTTCCAAGATCAGGCCGGCATACATGACCAGGACTCGTGAGCACAGGCTCGCGACCACGCCGAGATCGTGGGTGATCAGCAGGATGCTGGTGCCGGACTCCCGTTGGAGTCGGCGCATGAGGCGCAGGATCTGGTCTTGGATCGTGACGTCGAGGGCGGTCGTCGGTTCGTCGGCGATCAAGACTTCCGGCCTGAGCGCCATGGCCATGGCGATCATGACCCGCTGGCGCATCCCGCCGGAGAACTCGTGGGGGAAGCTCTTGTACCGCTTGTCGGGCTCGGGGATGCGGACGTCTGCGAGGAGGTCGATGACGCGCTGCCGCCTCTCCGCGCGGGAGAGCCCGCGCTCGTGTGTGGTCAGCATTTCGGCGACCTGGCGGCCAATCGGCATGAGCGGGTTGAGGCTTGTCATCGGGTCCTGGAACACCATCGCGAGGCGGCGGCCGCGGAGAGCGCGCATGGCTTTGGGCGACAGTCCGGTGATCGGCTCGTCGGCCAGCGTGATCGCCCGGGCTGTCACGTCTGCCGTGTCCGGCAGGAGGCCGACGAGGCTCAGCGCCGTGACGGACTTGCCGGACCCGGACTCCCCGACGAGCCCGACCGTGTCGCCGCGGCCCAAGCCGAAGCTGACCCCCCGGACCGCGTAGACGGAGTTGCGGCTGTCCTGGCCCGACCGGCCGCGGAACGTGACGTGGAGATCGTTGACCGACAGGAGAGGGGCCTCGGCGACTGGCGCGCGTTCCAGGGGCGTCGTCGGCCCGGTGGCCGTCACGGCCGCTGCCTCAGTTTGGGGTCGAGGGCGTCGCGCAACCCGTCGCCCACGAAGTTGAAGGCGAACATGATGACGCAGATCGCCGCCGCCGGGATGAGGAGTTGGTAGGGGCTGGCGCGCAGCGTGGTCAGGGCGTCGTTGCACATCGTGCCGAGGCTGGCCATGGGAGGGGCGATGCCGATGCCGATGAAGGAGAGGAAAGCCTCGATGAAGATGGCGCTCGGGATCAACATCGTGGCCGTGACCAGGATCGGGCCCATGGCGTTGGGCACGATGTGGCGCTTGAGGATGGCCCCCGGCCCGGCCCCGATCGTCCGGGCGGCCAGGACGAACTCTTGCCCCTTGAGAGATAGGGCCTGCCCGCGGACGACCCGGGCCATGTCGACCCAGTACACGCTCGACAGGGCAATGACGATGGAGAGGAAGCCCCCGGAGCCCAAGACGACCTTGATCAAGATGACGTAGAGGGTCAGGGGGATGGTGGAGATGATGTCGACCACGCGCATGAGGCTGACGTCGATCATCCCGCCGGCGTAGCCGGAAACTCCTCCGTACACGATGCCGATGACCATGTTGACCAGCGCCGCCACCACGGCGACGGCCAAGGAAATCCGGCAGCCGTACAGGGTGCGCGTCAGGATGTCCCGCCCCAGCGCGTCTGTGCCGAGCAGATAGCTGGTGTTCCAGTGGTGGCTGGTGGCCGGGACGCGTTGGCCGTCCGGGTCGAGCAGGGCCGGCGGTTGCGCGGAGTAGTCGAGGTACAGCGTGGCGCCGTCGAGGTCGAACGACATCCGCTTGTTGACCATGTCGTCGCCGGTCTGTGTGACTTGCCGCACGAGCCGGCCGTCCGGCGTGACCTCGATGACCTTGAGGTGGGGGTTGATGTAGAACAGGTCGTCTGACTGGGGGAGTTTGGCGAGCGCCAACCACGGCGGCACGTTGGCCAGCGACGACTGCTGTGCCGAATAGGAATACCCGGTCAGGCTGGGCCCGGCGATGGCGAGGACCGCGATGAGGAGGAGGCACGCGCCACCCCCCAGCGCGAGCTTTTTCTGCCGAAACCGGTACCAGACGTCCTGCCAGAAACTCCGGCCGGGGCGCGGCGCGACCGCGGCGGCGTGTGCCCCGGTCGGAATGGGTTCCCAGCCGACATCGGGGGGCAGGCTCTGGGTCGCGTTCATGCCAGTTCGATTCGGGGATCGACCAGCCGGTAGAACAGATCGACGACGAACACCATGGCGATGAGGAAGGCCGCGTAGAACACGGTCATCCCCATGATCGTCGTGTAGTCACGCTGGGTCACGGAGTTGACGAAGAACCCGCCCATGCCGGGAATGGCGAAGATCTTCTCGATGACGAAGCTGCCCGTCAGCAGGCCCGCGATGGTCGGCCCGAGGACGGTCAGAACCGGGATGAGGGCGTTGCGGAGAGCGTGGTGGACGACCACTTTGAACTCCGACAGGCCCTTGGCCCGGGCTGTCCGGATGTAGTCCTGGCCCATCACCTCGAGCAGGCTCGACCGCATCAGCCGGGCCAGGAAAGACAACGAGTAGCCCGCCAGGGCGACCACGGGGAGGACGTAGGTGCTGGGCTTGTCCAGGCCGAAGGTTGGCAGCCAGTTGAGCTTGTACGAGAAGAGGTACATCAGGCCCGACGCGGCCACGAAGCTCGGGATCGTCACGCCGAGCGTGGCCAGCACCATGACAAGGAGGTCCGGCCACCGGCCGTTCTTCCGCGCCGCCACGATGCCCATCGGGATCGCGACGGCCAGAGTGAAAACCAACGTCACGGCGCCGAGCTTCATGGAATAGGGGGCTCCGGCGACAATGAAGTCGTTGACCGTCTTGCCCGTGTACTTGAAACTCGGGCCCAGTTCGAAGTGGAGGAGCCCGGAGAGGTACTCGCCGAACTGGACGATGAGCGGCCGGTCGAGGTGGTACTTGGCGTTGAGCGCGGCCAGGACTTCGGGAGGCGCCTCCTTCTCCTGGGCGAACGGGCCGCCGGGAACCGCGTGCATGAGGACGAACGTCAGCGCGACGATGAAGAACATCGTGGCCAGGGAAATCAGCAGCCGCTTGACGATGTACTTGATCACGCGATGAGGCCTGTCGAGTGGGGGTTGGACGGTTCGCGCCGCTTGCCGTCATGCTACGACTTGTCCGGCCCCTCGGCCAGACGTCCGCCCGGGCGTGGACCAACCCGACCTGCCTGGCCGCGAGACGCGGCTGGATGTCCCTGTACCCGCCCGAGCCGCGTCCTGCCGTCCATCCAGGAAGTAGTGCCCCTGGTCGCAGACCTGTGCCCCAACGAAGAGGACGAACTCAGCGC
>JAISTC010000234.1 GCA_031272805.1 Propionibacteriaceae bacterium | reverse complement strand
GCACGCCAGGCGCGCCGTTCTCCGCCTGTGCGCCGCCCGCTGATCAGGACAGCTTGCAGTACGCCTCGGCCAGTTCCCGGTCGATGACCAGCCCAGCCGCCTCGATCCGGCTCCGCACGTGGTCGATGTACCGCCGGCCCTGGCCCTGGAAGACGATCTCGCGCACTGTGGCGTCCAGCGGGTCGCCGTCGTAGGTCGACAGGAGCGATTCGAGGAGGCCGGGTCGGTCGTCGTGGTGGCGGCGGAGGTAATCGAACGCGGCGCGGTAGCAGGTCTTGAGCGGCGCCAACGCCGCCATGACCCGCGGGTCGTAGCCCGGGATGCGCGGCCGCCGGTTGCCCTGGCGGTCCGTCACGGCGCCCCGGCCGACCGCGTGGTCGACCAGGAACGTGTTGACCGTGCGCACGATCAGGCGCGGGGTAGCGTCGACGTCGGCGTCGCGGAAGGCGGGCAGCCACAGGTCGGCGATGGCCGTGACCTGGCCGCCCGTCAACAAATCGAGTTGCCCAGCCGTGACGTCGGGCCGGCCGGGGCGGCTGGACGGGTTGGCGGCCCGGCTGAGCGCGTCCTCGATGAAACGCCGGTTGGCCTCGTCCGCGACCGGCGGGAGGTCGAAGGCGCACTGGATCATCTTCTCCAGGTAGTGCTCCGCGATGTCGTCCGTGTAGCCCTTGACCGTCCGGACGGCCTCGGTCACGGCGCGGGCGTCCACCCCCAGCACGAACACGCAGCGGGGATGGTCCATGAACAACTTGATCTGCTCCAGCAACTCGATGGTCGTGGTCGGCAGGCAGCGGTCGAGGTCGTCGACGAAGAACGCGATCTTGGCCTCGCCGGCCAGGGCGTCGAGGGCGTCGCGGAACAGCTCCTGGAGCCGGGCCTGCTCGTCGCGGACCTGCATCCCGGCCTCGGCCAGGGCCTCCCAGTTGTCCTTGAAAGCGCTGACCAGCCCCTTGTCGGAGACCGACGCCGAGAGGGTGGCGCCGGTCGCGCCCAAGGCGAGCTTCGGCGTGACCATGTCACCCAAGGTCCACAACAACGCTTTGCCAACCTGGGCCACCTTGTCCCAGATGCCCGGCCAATCGGCCTGCTCGTGGCCGGCCGCGTCGTAGCGGACGGCGCGGACGGCGGCCTGGAGGAGGGCGAGGGTCGGCTTGTCGTCGTGCTGGTGTTGCCAGAGGTCGAACCAGACCGTCTGGAAGGCGGGGCGGCCGGGGTGGTCCGGGTCGTCCTGGAAGCCGCGGACCTGGTTCTCGACGGACTTGAGGAGGTGGGTCTTGCCCTCGCCCCACGTGCCGTAGACGGCGACCGTGAACGGCGGGTCGACGACGCGGATGACGTCGGCGATCTGGCCGGCCAACTCGTCCCGCCCGAGCGTGTCGGGGCTGGCCAGCGTGTAGCGCCGCCCGTCCCAGGCCAGGGGCTGGTCGTTGAGCAGCTTCATGGCGGGCCGGGACCGCCCGCCGCCCCCGCGTTCCCCGTGTCCGGTCACACCGCCCCCTTGCAGTCACGACCAGCCTAGCGGCCTGGTCAACGTGACATGGTGCCTTTGTCACGTGGCCACTGGTGGATCGCACTCGCCTAGCCACATGGCGTTGCCATCCAGCCGTACTCCATCGCGGCGGCGGCCGCGTCGGCCGCGGCCTGTCCCCACAACGTGGCCGTCAGGGCGAGGGCCATGTCGAGGCCGGCCGAGACGCCGGCCGACGTCCAGCGGTCGCCGTCCTCGACCCAGCGCGCGTCCTGCACCCACGTCACGCCGGGGCCGAGTCCGGCGACCCAGTCCGCGGCGCGGCGGTTGGTCGTGGCCCGGTGGCCGTCGAGCAGCCCGGCGGCGGCCAGGAGCGCGGCGCCCGTGCAGACGGAGGCGACCAGCCGCGCCGGCCCCGCCCAGGCCGCCAGCCAGGCGAGCCAGTCCCGATCCCCGGCCAGGGCCCGAGTCCCCGAACCACCCGGGACGAGCACGATGTCGGGCGCCGGAGCGCCGGCGTAGGCGACGTCGGCCATCAGCCTGATGCCCTGGCTACTCGCCACGGGCCCGGAGCGAGGCCCGACGAGCGTGACGCCAACCCGGTCGCCGACCTGGCCGAACACCTCCAACGGCCCCGTCGCGTCCAGCAACTCGAACCCGTCGAACAAGACCAGCGACACCTGCCGCAACCCCAAGTCAACCATGCCCCCATGGTCGCAGGCTGGCACCGCCCAGGCCAGCACCCCCAGGGTCCTGGCCGCGTAGAGTGGCGCCGTGATCCTGCCGAAGGAACGCGATCCGCGGTTCACCACGATCCGGCGCGGCGGCACTCTGACCGATGACGACCACCGCCTCCTCGCCCTGTGGGCGGCCGACTGCGCCGAGCACGTGCTCCCCTGGTTCGAGGCGGTCCGCCCGGACGACGACCGGCCGCGCCGGGCGATCGAGACGGGCCGGGCGTGGGCGCGGGGCGAGGTCACGATGACGGCCGCCCACAACGCCGCCTTCACGGCCAATGCGGCCGCCCGCGAGGTGGCCGGCACCGCCCGGGAGGCCGCCCATGCCGCCGGCCAGGCGGCCCCCGTGGCCCACGTCGCCGCCCACGCGTTGGGCGCCGCCGCCTACGCCCTTCGGGCGGTGCGCGCCGCGGCCACCGCCGACGGCGGCAACGACGGCACCCCCGACCAGGCCGTCCTGGCGGAAAGCCGCTGGCAACGTGACCGCCTGCCCGACGGCCTCCGTGACCTCGTCCTCGACGACATGAGCCGCCGCAACGACCTGTGCTGGGGCGTGTTCACGCCCCTCCTGACCGACCTGGCCGACGTGGCCGCGACCTGCTCCCACTAGAGACGGCCGCCCGCGCGGCCAATCGCCGACTGAGCGATCTTCAACCGGTACACGCCCTGACACGCCGAGGCGCCTGTCGAGAGGCGCTCAATCGCCGCGCCGAGCTTTAGCAAGTCGGTCACAGTCACGGCGGACCCGGCCGTGCGTCGCTACTACCTGGCAGCCACGAAGCCGGCGCCGATGCGCAGGAGTCCGCCCTGACTCATCAAGGGTGGCTAACCGGACTTGAACCGGCGACCGCCTGAACCACAATCAGGAGCTCTACCAACTGAGCTACAGCCACCATGTTGGCGCTGAGCCAACCAGGACATCCTAGGTCACACGCCCCGCCAGTCCAAAAACACGGCCCCGATCAGGCCGTGGCCGAGACCCCCGCGACCCCGGGGGCGCCGTCGCCCAACCCCGTCAGCGACCCGCGGTGCTTGGCCGCGATCACCGCCAGGGACGCCCGGTCGGGCCCCGGTTCGGGGATGAACAGCGTCTCGCGGTAGTAGCGCAGTTCCTCGATCGATTCCTGGATGTCGGCCAGCGCCCGGTGGTTGCCCTGCTTCTCCGGCGCGCAGAACACGATCCGCGGGAACCACCGCTTGGCCAGCTCTTTCAGGCTCGACACGTCGACGTTGCGGTAGTGGAGGTACCCCTCCAACTCCGGCATGTCCCGCGCCAGGAACGACCGGTCCGTCCCGATCGTGTTCCCGGCCAGCGGCGCCTTCCCCGCCTCCGGCACGAACTGGCGGATGTACGCCAGCACGGCCGCCTCCGCGTCCGCCAGCGCCATCCCGGCATCGAGTTCCGCCAACAGCCCGGAGTGTTGGTGCATCTCGACGACGAACGGGTCCATCTGTTCCAGGGCACCGGCCGGCGGTTTGATGACGACGTCGATGCCGTCGCCGAGCACGTTGAGATCCTTGTCCGTCACGAGCGCCGCGACCTCGATGAGCGCGTCGCGCTCGAGCGACAGCCCGGTCATCTCGCAATCGACCCAAACCAAGTTATCCATCGTTGTCACTCTATTACACGCTCACGCCCTCACGCCCGGCGGCGGGTTGCGCCGGATGCCATAGCCCAGCCACGCCGATCCCAGCAACGCCACGACGCCCAACGTGACAGAGCCGACGGCCAGCGACGCCGTGACCCGGACGAGGGCGGAGATGGCGAAGGGGCCGAGGGTGTTGCCGACGTCCGACATGAGCCGCCAGCCTGACAGGAACTGCGCCCGGCCGACCTCCGGCGACGCGTCGGAGCCCAACACCATGACGAGGCCCGCGCCCACGCCGTTGCCGAGCCCCAGCACGACGGCGACCGCCACGACCAGCGCCGGGTGCGTCGCCCAGGCCAGCCCGACCAGCCCCAGGCCCAGCACGATCGTCGACGGCACGGCCACCCACAGCCGCCCGAACCGGTCCATGATGAGGCCGCCGACGAAGAACAGGCTCATGTCGACGGCCATCGACACGGCGTACACGAGCGACGTCTGCTGCGCCGAAAACCCCAGCGACTCGCACCACAGCGGCAGGATCGTCTGCCGCACGGACCGCGTCAGCGCGAGGACCAGGACGCCGGTCCCGAGCGTGGCGTAGACGCGCCAGTGGGCGCGGAGGACGTGGCCGAGTTTGGCGTCGTCCGCCTGGTCACGCTGGGCGCGCGCCCGCGCGCCGGGCAGGTCGGGCAGCGCCAGGGTGACGCCCGCCGCGGCCACCGACATACAGGCGGCAAAGGCGTAGGCGGCCGACAGGTTCCAGCGGCCGATGATCCACGCCCCGGCCAAAGGCCCGATGAACGAGCCGACGCGGAACGCGCCGCCGAGCGTCGACAGCGCCCGCGCCCGGACCAGCGGCGATACGGCCTCCGTGATGTAGCTCTGGCGGGCCAGCCCGAAGACCGACCCGGCGGGCCCGAAGCAGAACACGGCCAGGCAGAGCAGCGGCAAGGAGCCCGCCAGGAACGCGACCGCGAGGAACACCGCGTCCCACAGGCACGCCGCCACGATCGCGAACTTGTCCCCCAGCCTCGTGGCCACATAGCTGGCCGGCAGGTCGCCCAACAACTGCCCGATGGCCGACAGGCCCGTGATCAGCGCGGACAGCTCGACCGACGCCCCGAGGTCGAGGGCGGACAGGGCCACGAGCGGGGCGATGGCGCCGTGGCCGACGGCCGACAGCGTGGACGGCCCATAGGCCGCCACGGCGAACCGCCCCCAACCGCCCGCCGGGCCGGAAGATTCTGTCATCGCCCGCGACGATACACGCCTTACACTGGTACCCGCGCCAGCCCCATTAGCTCAGTTGGATAGAGCAGTGGACTTCTAATCCGCCGGTCGCAGGTTCGAGCCCTGCATGGGGCGCAGCAGAAACGCCTCTGACAAGGCGTAGCGAACGACAGGCAACGTCAGGGAACGTCAGGCGTATGGGTGTCAAAACGGGTGTCATCGGGTAGACTGTCGGCCATGAAGGCAAGCGCACCGCGAGGCAAGGGCGAAGGAGCCGTGTTCGAGCGGAAAAACGGCACATGGGTGGGGCGCGTCGAAGTCGGCGTGATCGACGGCAAGAGGGTCCAGCGGAGTGTCACCGGGAAGACCAAGAAGGTCGTCCTCGCCAAGATGGACCAACTGAAGTCTGACATCAGGGCTGGCATCACCCCAGACACTGTGACGGTGGCTCAGTGGATGGACACTTGGCTTTCCGTCCACTGCCAGGAGCGCGGCCTGAAACCCAAGACCGTCTACGGGTATACCCGGCACGTCGAGAACTACGTCAAGCCGACCATCGGCAAGGTGCAACTCAAACGGCTCACCCCCGACCATGTTCGCGCCGTCCACCAGGCCATGCGCAAGCGGGGCCTGTCCGAAACCACCGTCCGCCAAACCCATGTGATACTTTCGCGCGCCCTGAAAGTGGCCGAGCGCGAAGGCAAGATCAGACGTAACCCCTGCTCGCTGATGGACGCGCCGAGCGCTGCGGTCAACCCCCACGAAATCCTCACCCTCGCCCAGGCCCACCGGCTGCTGTCGTGGGCCGCCGAGTCCGGCGACGTGGGCTTGCTCGCCCGCCTCGCTGTCGCCGTCGTCCTAGGGCTGCGGCAAGGCGAAGCGCTAGGACTGCTGTGGAAGGACGTACATCTCAAAGAGGGCTGGCTGGCCGTGGACGAGGCGCTGGCCACAGTGCCAGGGGTCGGCAGATTCCGGCAGGAGCCCAAGTCTGCCCGGTCCAAGCGCCAGGTGCCGCTCCCCCGGCCCGTCGTCCAGATGCTCGCCGCCTGGCGGCGGGAATCCGGCGGCAAGGGCTACGTGTTCCCGTCGCCGTCAGGCGGGCCGAGGGACTCCAAGGCCGACTGGAGAGTGTGGACGAAGGCCCTCGAATCGGCGGGCATCCCCCACGTCCCCTTGCACGGTGCGCGCGGCACCGCCGCGACGCTGCTCATGGCGATGGAAGTCCCCGAAAGGGTTATTGCTGACATTCTCGGCCACAGCCAGGTCAACATCACCATGAAACATTACTTGCACTCGGACGAGGCCCAGCGCGCCGCCGCGCTCGACGGGCTGGCCGGGGCACTGGAGTTGTCCCCCGCGTGACCCCGGACC
>JAISTC010000014.1 GCA_031272805.1 Propionibacteriaceae bacterium | reverse complement strand
CCCAGCCCTCGTCGATGGCCCAGACCCGGTCGCCGAGGGGAGTCACGTTGTATGACGGAGCCATGGCCTCATACTTCCACGTCCCGGGCCGGGAAACACGCCGGGTGCCGTGCCACAATCGCTGCGTGGGTGAGTCCCTGATCCTGACCTGGGTGGCCTTGGCCCTGCTCGCCGCCTACGCTCTGGCCGATTTGGCGGTGCGGCACGGGCCGTCGGCCCGCGGGGCGCGCGGTGACGCCAGTACCCGCCTGGTGGGCGCGATCTTCGCCACGGCCGTGCTGGCGGTCGCCGCCACGGCCGCCCCCGGCGTCCGTGACGCCCGTTGGCCGCTCCCGGTCGCCGTCACCGGGGTCGTCCTCGCCCTCGCCGGCCTCGCCCTTCGGCTGGCCGCCCTGCGGCAACTCGGCCGCTGGTACACGCGCACCCTGCGCTCCGACGAGGGCCACGGCCTCATGACCACTGGCCTGTACGCCGCCATCCGCCACCCCGGCTACGCCGGCTCCCTCCTGGCCCTGCTCGGCGCCGGGCTGGCCACCGCCAACTGGATCGCCCTGGCCGCCATCGCCGTGACCGCGCCGGCCGCGTACGCCTACCGCATCCACACCGAGGAGACCCTGCTGACCAGCGTCTTCGGCGACCGCTACCGGGCCTACCAAGGCCACACCCGGCGCCTCATCCCCTTCGTCTGGTGAAGCCCGTGACGGCGTCTGGGCACACAGGACGTTCCTCGACTCGCCCGTCACGTCATCCTGGGCCTCACCGAGAGTCGTACGTCAAGCTCTCCACCACCACGCTGGGAGAACTCGGCCGGCCGTGGGCGGTGGCGTCGACGCCGACAGGGCGCCGACCCGGCCCCACGCCGCCCCGCACCCCTCGGCAGCCGCGCACCTCGTGACAGCCCAGCACCCCTTGACAGCTATGTGAGCGGACGACTTAGGCTGGGAGGTCCAGTGGCTGCCTCCGCCATCAACTGTGCCAAGGGACTAAGGACAATGATGTTCGACCTGCTTTTCTCGCCCCTCAAGATTCGCGCTCTGGAACTGAAGAACCGCGTCGTGCTGCCCGCCATGGGCACGAAGTTCGCCGACCAGGCGAGCCGCGTGACGGACCAATTGATCGACTACCACCGCCTCCGCGCCCAGAACGGTTGCGGGCTCAACATGGTCGAGGTGGCCAGCGTGCATTCGCCCAGCGCGCCCCGCCGCTTCGTGTCGATCTCCGAGGACTACTACATCCCCGGGCTGAAGCGCCTGACCGACGCCATCCACGAGGCGGGCGGCAAGGCCGGCATCCAGCTCTGGCAGGGCAGCCTGGCGGTGGGGATGGACAAGACCGCGGTCATCTACGTGGCCAGCGACATGCCCGTGGCGCCCGGCGTCGTGCTGCCCGGCGTCACGCTCGAGCAGATGGCCGAAATCCGGGAGGCGTTCGGCCGGGCGGCGGCCCGCGCCGTGGCGGCCGGCTTCGACACGGTCGAGCTGCACGCCGCCCACAACTACCTCGTCCACTCCTTCTTGTCCGGCGGCATCAACCACCGGACGGACGAGTACGGCGGCCCGTTCGCCAACCGCGTCAAGTACCCGTTGGAGATCATCCGCGCCATCCGCCAGAACCTCCCCGACGGCATGCCCCTGTTCATGCGGATCGACGCCCACGACGACTACCTGGAGGGCGGCCTCACGATCGAGGAGGTCATCGACTTCTGCCGGCTGGCCGGCGAGGCGGGCGTCGATGTTCTGGACGTCTCGCGCGGCAACATCCTGGGCCCTGGCATCAAGTACGAGGTGCCCTCGATCGACACGCCCCGGGGTTTCAACGTCGACAATGCCGCCCGCATCCGCCAGGCGACGGGGCTGGTCACGATGGGAGTCGGCCGCATCAACACCCCCGAGCAGGCGGAGGGCTACCTGGCCGAGGGCAAGGTCGACCTCGTGGCGATGGGGCGCGCCCAACTGGCCGACCCGGCGTTCCTGGCCAAGGCGCAGGCCGGAGACGTGGCCGACATCGACTACTGCATCGGCTGCAACCAAGGTTGCTACGACGGCTTCGAGCGCGAGACCTCGCCCCACATCACCTGCCTGCGCAACCCCGCCGTCGGCCGGGAGGCCGCCTGCCGGATCACGCCGGCCGCCACGCCGCACACGGTCCTCATCGCCGGCGGCGGCATCGCCGGCCTGATGGCCGCCATCACCTTGCAACAGCGCGGCCACCAGCCGATCCTCTGCGAGCAAGCGGACACCCTGGGCGGGCAGTTCACCCTGGCCGGCGCGGCCCCACGCAAGGCCGAGATGACGGCCGCCGTCGTGGCGATGGCCGACAAGGCGCGGCGCCTGGGCGTCGACATCCGGCTCGGCACGCCCGTGACCCCCGAACTGATCGCCGGCCTCCGCCCCCACAGCCTCATCAACGCCATCGGCTCCTCGCCGCTCCGCCTGAACGTCCCGGGCGCCGACCTCCCCCACGTGACGGGCGCCCACGCGGTCCTGGCCGGCTCGGCCGACCTGGCCGGCCGGGTCGTCGTCATCGGCGGCGGCATGGTCGGGCTGGAAGCGGCGGAATACCTGGCCACGCGCGGCTGCCAGGTCACCGTCCTGGAGATGCTGCCGGAGGTGTGCGCGGACATGGGCACGATCCGCAAGGTCAACATGATGGAGGCCATCCAGGCCGAGGGGATCACCACCGTCACGGGCGTCACGGCCACAGAGATCCGCCCGGACGCGGTCGTGGGCCGCCAGGACGGGGCCGAGGTCACGTTCCCCGCCGACCACGTGGTCGTCGCCATCGGCTCCCGCGCCCGTGACGGCGCCGACCTGGAGCAGGCCTGCCGCACCCACGGCGTGGCCTACTTTGCCGTGGGCGACGCGGCCGCCGCGCGCAAGGCCATCGACGCCACGCGCGAGGCGTTCGACGTGGCGCTGCGCTTCGACGACGCGCAGGAGCACGCCTATGCGCTGCGCCCCAAGAAGATCGTCGTCGTCACGGGCGGCACCGGCACGATGGGCCAGGAGACATTGAAGCAACTCCTGTCCCGGTCCAACCGTTTCCATGTCCGCGCCATCGTCCGGCCGTCGGACAAGAACCGGGCGCTCATGGCCAAGCTGGCCTGCCCCGCCCTCGAGGTCATCTGGGGCGACATGACCGACTACGAGGTCTGCCTCAAGGCCGTCACGGGCGCCGACTACGTCCTCCACATCGGCGCGATGGTCTCGCCCATGGCCGACAAGTTCCCCCAGGAACTCCTCTACACGAACATCGGCACAACGCTGAACTTCATCAAGGCGATCAAGGAGCAGCCCGACCCCGACCAGGTCCACCTCGTCTTCATCGGCTCGGTCGCCATGACGGGCGCGCGGACCGCGCCGATCCACTGGGGCCGCGTGGGCGACCCGATCAACCCCTCGATCTTCGACTACTACGGCATGTCCAAGGTGTTCTCGGAGATGGAGCTCTACGCCTCGGGCCTCAAGCACTGGGTCTCGATCCGCCAGACCGGCCAGTACCCGTCGAACGAGGCGGCCGGCGAGGAGCCGATCATCACCCACCAGAACCCGAACAACGTCCTCGAGTGGAGCACGTCGATCGAGTCGGGCATCTGCATGGCGAACATCTGCGAGGACTGGGTGCCGGAGAGCTTCTGGCGCAAGGCGTACAACCTGAGCAGTGGCCCCGGCTACCGCCTCGCGGCCTGGGAGCTGACCGACCTGGTCCTCGGCCCGTTCGGCATCAGCTTCGGCGATGTCAACGACCCGCGCCTGCTGGCCCTCTACAACTTCCACGGCCACTACTACACGGACGCCGACGCCCTCGACGCCATCCTCCACTTCCGCTGCATCCCGGCGGAGCAGTACTGGGCGGGCGTCCGGACCGAGATGGAGCGGATGGCGGCCAACCCGATGATCCGGGCGATGTTCCCGACCGCCGAGCAGATGCGGGCGCACAACATCGAGATCGGCCGCAAAGAGATGGGCACCTACTGGATGTTCGAGCACGACGAGGAGGACTGGATCCACGCCTTCTTCGGGTCACGCGCCAAGCAGGCCGCCATCAAGTCCGTCGAGGAGGGCTACGAGTTCTACCACGCCAGCGAGGACTCCCCGAGCTTCCTAGACCACGGCTACGACGAGTCCAAGGGCCTCGCTGGCCTGACCCTGGAGGACCTCCAGGCGGCCGCCCGGTTCCGCGGCGGGGCCTGCCTGGCCGAGGCGGTGGCAGACATCGACACGCCTGTCGCGTGGCGCTGCGCCGACGGCCACGAGTTCACGCTGAGCGTCAACGCCGCCCTGGGCGGCGGCCACTGGTGCCCGGAGTGCCTGCGCACTACGTGGCACTACGGCGACATCGCCCGGCAGAACCCGTTCTACGCGCAGGTGTGGACGCCCCTCCACGGCGACGGCGACGACTACGTCATCCCGATGAAGTACAGCGCCTACGACATCACGCAGGAGTTGAAGGAGCGGCTGGGCCTCAGCGAGAGTCGTACGTGAAGCTCTCCACGACCACGCTGGAAGAACTCGGCCGGCCGTTGGCGGTGGCGTAGACGCCGATCCAGACGCCGAGGAAGCCGCCGGCCGAGACGGAGTCGAGGAAGCGGCCGTCCGCCACGGCGACGACGCTCTGGCCCGGCCCGGCCGGGCCGGCCAGTAGCCGGTACTCCTGCCCCCGGATGGAGAGCCCCAGCTCGACGCGGCCCTCGGAGTCGCCGGCGGCCGGGACGGTTCCCAGGACCTGCGCTTCGCCTCCCACTACCTGGACCGCCGAGGCCGACAGGGCGCCGTCGGCCAGCCGCCGGACGGACCAGCGGAGATGGCTGCGCTCCGACTGCCGCACGGCCAGGCCGGCCTCCTCGTCCGGCTCCAGGCTGGGGCGAAGGCGCGCCGTCACGTCCGCGTCAACGTGTTCTTGGCGGACGCCGAGGAAGGCCGGCGTGGTCTGGTCCTCCAAGGTGGCCGCCGAGGGACGCAGCAGCCAGCCGTCGCCGTGCGGCGTGGCGAAGGCGTCGGCCGGCCCGCGCAGCGAGGTCCAGCGCGGGTCGCCGGGCAGCACGGCGCCGGCCCGCGCGTGGCTGGGCGGCTCGCCCACCAGGAACGGGACCTCCACCTGGGGCGGCGTCCGCCCCACGCCGGGCGCGAAGACCGGCCAGCCCTCCTCCCACGTGACCGGGGTGAGGAAGGTCTCCCGCCCGAGGTTGTAGTGGTAGCCCCCGTAGGGCCGCATGCCGAGGTGCAACGCCCACCAGGAGCCGTCCGGGCCCTGGACCAGGTCGGCGTGGCCCACGCCCGTCACGTCGCAGTGGCGGCCGAGGTGGCGGTGGGTGAGAACCGGGTTGCCCTCGTACCCGATGTACGGCCCGGTGACGGTGTCGGCCCGGGCGACGGCCTCGGCGTGGAAGAAGTGGGTGCCGGCCTCGGCGGCCAACAGGTAGTAGTACCCGTCGATCTTGTACAGGTGGGGGCCTTCCGCCCACGTCGCCCCGGCCAGCGCGCCGCGCCAGATGATCCGCTCGGGGCCCACCAGCGCGCGGCTCCCGGTGTCGAACTCGCGGAGCCAGATTTCGGTCTGTTCCGGCCACAGCGGCTCGGCTGGCAGGCGCATCCCGTGGGCCCAGGCCCGCCCGTCGTCATCGAACAGCAGCGACGGGTCGCAGCCGTCGACCGCCAGTTCGGTCGGCTGCGACCACGGCCCGGCGGGATCGGCGGCGGAGACGACGAAGTTGTACGACGGCCCCTCGGTTTCCAGGTCGACCACCGTGCAGACGACCCAGAACAGCTCGTCGTGGTAGCGGATCGTCGGCGCGTAGAGCCCGCTGGACGAACTGAGGCCGTCCAGCGGGAGTTGCCCGGCCCGGTCGATGACGGCGCCGATCCGCTCCCAGTGGACCAGGTCGCGGCTGTGGCAGACGGGCAGGCCGGGGAAGTACTCGAAGGTCGACGTCACGAGGTAGTAGTCGTCGCCCACGCGGCACACCGACGGGTCGGGGTGGCAGCCGGGCAGGATGGGATTGCTCACCCGGGTCATCGGTCACGCCTCCTTGTCACTGGCCGCCAGCAGGGAGACCGCGGTCCAACTCAGAGGTGGCAGGGTCACGCTGAGGCGGCCGCCGGGGCTGAGGTGGGCCGTCGGATTGGGCCGGGGCACGACCCGGTCGGGCTGCTCGGCCGTGTTGACGGCGAAGGGATCGTCGTCGCTGAGCGTGACCGCCTCCAGGACGGACGTGACGCCGAGCCGCGCGACGTCCAGGTCGACCGTCGTCGCCTGGGCCGTGTCCCGGTTGACGACGAACAGGGCGCTGCGGCCGGTGGCCTCGTCGTGGGTCACGACGGCGTCGACGAGCGGCACCTCGCCGTACGTGGCGTTGGCGTAGGTGCCGCAATCGACGCGGGTGGCGAGCACGACGCCGCGGGCCAGCCGGCTGGTGTGGGCGAACGGATGGAACGTGGTCTGCCGCCAGGCCGGGCCGCCGGGCTCGGTCCGGATCGGGGCGATCGCGTTGACGAGTTGGGCCAGGCTGGCCGAGGTCACCCGGTCGGCGTGCTGCAGCAGGGTGATCAGGAGGTTGCCGACGACGACGGCGTCGGCCAGGGTGTAGACGTCCTCGAGGGCGCGGGGGGCGATCTCCCAGCCGCCCGGGGTCTGGGTCGCTGCCATGTGCTCGTCGACGTACCAGACGTTCCACTCGTCGAACGAGAGGTTGATCGTCTTGTCCGTGCGGCGCTTGGCCTTGATGTGGTCGGCGGTCGTGGCCACCGTCGCGATGAACCGCGCCATGTCGAGCGACGAGGCGAGGAAGGTGCCCAGGTCGTGGTCGCGGATTTCGTAGTAGGCGTGGCAGGAGACGTAGTCGACGACGTCGTAGCAGTGCTCCAGGACCACCCGCTCCCACTCGCCGAAGGTCGGCATCTGCGAGCCGGACGAGCCGCACACGACCAGTTCCAGGCCCGGTTCGAGCTGCCGCATCGCGGCGGCCGTCCGGTAGGCCAGCTTGCCGTAGTCGTCGGCCGACATGTGGCCCAACTGCCAGGGCGCGTCCATCTCGTTGCCGAGGCACCACATCGTCACGCCGTACGGTTCCGGCGAGCCGTTGGCCGCCCGGGCGTCGGACAGGGCGGTGCCCCCGGGGTGGTTGACGTACTCCTGGAGGCGGATCGCGTCGAGGACGCCCCGCGTGCCGAGGTTGACCGCCAGCATCAGTTCGTGGCCGGTCAGGCGGCACCAGGCCGCGAACTCGTCGACCCCGATCTCGTTGGTCTCGATCGAGTGCCAGGCCGGGTCCAGCCGCCGGGGACGCCGGTCGCGCGGCCCGATGCCGTCCTCCCAGCAGTAGCCGGAGACGAAGTTGCCGCCGGGGTACCGGATCGTCGTCGTCCCGAGTTCGCGCACCAGGTCGATGACGTCCTGGCGAAAACCCTCGGGCGTCGCCGCCGGGTGGCCGGGTTCGTAGATGCCGCCGTAGACACAGCGCCCGAGGTGCTCCACGAAGGCGCCGAACAGCCGGCGGTGCACGGGCGCCACCTGGTCGGCGGGGTCGACGGTGATCGTTGCGCTGGCCATGGCTGAGGCCTTTCCTGGTCGAAGCCCTGTGCGGGTCACGGCGGTCATCCCTTGACCGCCCCGGTCAGACCGCCGACGATGCGGCGCTCCATCGTGGAGAAGAACACTAGTGCCGGGATCATCGACAACGACACGAAGGCGAGGACCCGGGCCGTGTCGACCGAGTGCTGCGAGGCGAACGCCTGGACACCCAGGGGGAGCGTGAACAGCGCTTCCTTGTTGAGGATGAACAGCGGCAGCAGGTAGCTGTTCCAACTGGCGACGAACGCCAAGACGCCCACCGTCACGACCCCCGAGGCCGACAGCGGGATCACCATGCGGGCGAAGAACCCGAGCCGGCTCGCTCCGGCCGCAGGTAGCGGTAGCCGTTGAGGACGTTGGAGACGGTCTTGATCGACACGCCGGCGAGCTGGGCGACATCGCGGATCGTCGCCGACCGATTCATCTTCCGCGCCACAGTCGCCCCTCTTCCGCCGTCCATCGACCCGAGCCCAGCTTATCGACTGGTCGGCGCGTGTCCCCCCGGGGAGCCGGGCGCCCGGTTACACGACTCTGACCGTGCCGTGGCTGTCCAGGGCCGCGACCAATGCCGCTTCGGCGTGGTTGGCCGCGATGAACAGCAATTCGTCGGCCGCCTCCAGCGGGCCGGCCGCGTCGGCCGGGAAGGGCTGGCCCTGGCGGACCACCGCGACCAATGTCGTCCCGTCCGGCGGGGTCCGGTCCGTCGCCTCGTGGCCGAGCCAGGGGGAGTCCTCCGGCAGCTTGATCGACACGAGCGCCGTCTCGCGGTTGGCGAAGGTGAACAGCCGGACCAGGTCGGCCGTCGACACCGCCTCGTCGACGACCGCGCCCATCAGGCTCGGCGCGCTGACCGCCACGTCGACCCCCCACGACCGGTCGAACATCCACTCGTTGTTCGGGTGGTTGACGCGCGCCACGACGCGGGGGACGCCGAACTCGGTCTTGGCCAGCAGCGCGTGGACGAGGTTGGCCTTGTCGTCGCCGGTGGCGGCGACCGCCACGTCGCACGTCGCCAGCCCCGCCTCCGTCAGCGAGTTGAGCTCGCAGGCGTCCGCCAGGAGCCACTCTGCCTCCGGCACCGACCGGGGCCGGATCTGGGCGGGGTCGCGGTCGATCAGGAGGACCTCGTGACCGTGGCTGATCAACTGGCGGGCGATGGACCGGCCGGCCTTGCCGGCGCCGGCGATGGCGATGCGCATCAGGCCTCCGCTTCCCCGGCCGGGGGCGGGCCGTTCAGAATCTCGATGAGCCGGCTGGCCCGGTCGGAGTCGACCATGGCGTAGAGGATGTCGCCGTCCTGCAGGACCGTGTCGTCCGTGGTCACGAGCCCCTGCCCGAACCGCGTCACGAGCGGCACCGGCGTCGCCAGTTGCCGCTCCAACGCGCGGATCGGCCAGCCGATCCAGCCGGGGTGGAACGCCAGCTCGACGAGCCGGACCAGGCCCGACGGGTCGCGCCAGATCGACTCGCCGCCGACCTGGATGAGCCGCCGCAGGACCTGGTCGGCCGTCCACCGGACCGTCGCCACCGTCGGGATGCCGAGCCGCTCGTAGACCTCGGCGCGCGCCGGGTCGTAGATGCGCGCGACGACGGTCGGCACGTTGAAGTGCTCCCGCGCCGTCCGGGCGACGAGGATGTTCGTGTTGTCGCCGTCGGCGACGGCGGCGAGGCCGTGGGCCTGCTCGATGCCCGCCCGGATCAGGACGTCACGGTCGAAGCCGACGCCCGTCACGGTCAGGCCCTTGAAATCCGGGCCCAGCCGCCGGAAGGCGTCCGGGTTGATGTCGATGGCCGCGACATCGTGGCCCCGCTGCTCGAGCGCCCGCGCCAACATGGCGCCAACCCGGCCGCAGCCCATGATGACGTAGTACAACATCGCCCCTTTCGCAGTGGGCCTAGCCTATCGGCATGGCAGATATCACGGTCACGGTCGGGGGGCCCGCGCACGGCGGCTGGTGCGTCGGGCGGCACGAGGGGCGGGCCGTGTTCGTCGCCGGGACGTTGCCGGGGGAGACGGTCACAGCCGAGGTGACGGAGCGGCGGTCGAAACTGTGGTTCGCACGGACGGTCGAGGTCCTCGAGGCGTCGCCCGACCGGATCGAGCACATCTGGCCGCTGGCCGCGGCCACGGGGGTGGGCGGGGCCGATCTCGGGCACGTGGCGTTGGCCGCGGGGAGGCGGTGGAAGGCGGCGGTCGTGGCGACGCAGCTCCGCCGCATGGCCCACCTCGACTGGGACGTCACGGTCGAGGCCGCGCCCGGCGACGCGGCGAGGGACGGGCTGGCGTGGCGGACCCGCGTCGAGTTCACGGCCGGGCCGGACGGGCGGCTCGGCATGTTCGCGCCGGGGTCGGCGCGGCTCGTGACCGTTGACTCCATGCCGCTGGCCCACGAGGCGATCCAGGCCGCCGCGCCGTGGGCGGGGGAGTACAGGCCGGGGGACAGGGTCACGGTGGTGCGGGCGTCCGCTGCCCCTGTCGTCCTGACCGCCGCGCAGGATGACACAGCGACCGTGGCCGAGTGTGTGGCCGTGGGGGAGCGGGAGTATCGGTACCGCCTGTCCGCGACCGGGTTCTGGCAGGTGCACCGGGAGGCGCCGGGTGTGCTGGTCGGGGCTGTGTTGGAAGGGCTGGGGGCCACGGTGTCGGGCCCGGTGGCTGTCGCTCGTACCTCGCTCAGTAGCCACCGTGCCCGACCCCATGGCCCGGACACCGTGTCAGGCCCGGTGGCTGTTGCTGCTGGTGCCTCGCTCAGTAGCCACCGTGCCCGACCCCATGGCCCGGACACGCTCCCCGAGGGGGCCATTCTGGATCTGTATTCCGGGGCCGGGTTGTTCTCTGTGCCGCTGGCCGAGCGGTGGCCGGAGCGGCGGGTCGTGGCCGTGGAGGGGGACCCGGCCGGGGCGCGCTGGGCGGCGGCCAACCTCCAGGACTACCCGCGGGCCACCGCCGTCCACGGCGATGTCGCCCGCGTGCTGGCCACGTCGCGCGCGGTGCCCCGCCGGGCCGCCGCCGTCGTCCTCGACCCGCCGCGCGCCGGGGCCGGCAAGGCCGTCGTCGCCGCGGTCGCGGCGCGGACCCCGGCCACGGTCGTGTTCGTGGCCTGCGACCCGGCCGCCTTCGCGCGTGACGTCGCCCTGTTCGCCACCCACGGCTACGCGCTGACGGCGCTGCGCGCCTTCGACCTGTTCCCCTACACGCACCACGTCGAGTGCGTCGGCGTCCTGGAACGACAACCTGGCTAGGCGGCCCAAGTGGTAGCTTGGCCGCAACGCCCCCAAGCCGAGAAGGAAGCTGCCATGGCCGCGATGACAGAAACCCTGAGCGTCGGTGATCGCTCCTTCGACTACTACCCGCTGGGCCAGGCGGACCCCCGGCCCGACCTGCCCTACGCCTTCAAGATCCTCCTGGAGAACCTGCTGCGCCACTCCGGCGGCCCCGCCGTCACGGCCCAGGACATCGCCGCGGTGGCCCAGTGGGACGCCCAGGCCGAGCCGGCCCACGAAATCCAGTACACGCCCGCCCGCGTCATCATGCAGGACTTCACAGGCGTGCCGTGCGTCGTCGACCTGGCCACGATGCGCGAGGCCATCCGCGACCTCGGCGGCGACCCGGCCGCCATCAACCCGCTGGCCCCGGCCGAGCTCGTCATCGACCACTCCGTCATCGCCGATGTCTTCGGCCGCTTCGACGCTTTCGCCCAGAACCAGGCGCTCGAGTACGGGCGCAACCGCGAGCGCTACCAGTTCCTCCGCTGGGGCCAGACGGCGTTCGACAACTTCAAAGTGGTGCCCCCGGGGACGGGGATCGTCCACCAGGTCAACATCGAGCACCTCGCCCGGGTCGTCTGCGCGGACGGCGGCCTGGCCTACCCCGACACGTGCGTCGGCACGGACTCGCACACGACGATGGTCAACGGGCTCGGCGTGCTCGGCTGGGGCGTCGGCGGCATCGAGGCGGAGGCGGCCCTGCTGGGCCAGCCCGTGCCCCTGCTCGTCCCGCGCGTGGTCGGGTTCAAGCTGGCCGGCCGGCTCCGCCCCGGCGTGACGGCGACCGACCTCGTCCTGACGATCACGGAGAAGCTGCGGCAGCACCGGGTGGTCGGGAAATTCGTCGAGTTCTACGGCGAGGGGGTCACGGCGGTGCCCGTGGCCAACCGCTGCACGATCGGCAACATGAGCCCCGAGTACGGCTCGACCGTCGCCCTGTTCCCGATCGACGCGCCGACCATCGACTACCTCCGCCTGACCGGCCGCCCCACACAGCAACTGGAGTTGGTCGAGGCCTACGCCCGCGCCCAGGGCCTCTGGCACGACCCCGCCCAGGAACCGCGCTACTCCGAGACCCTCGAACTGGACCTGGCGACCGTGACGGCCTCCATCGCCGGGCCGAAGCGGCCGCAGGACCGGATCGAGCTGACTGCCGCGAAAACGGCCTTCGAGCAGGCCCTCCCGGACTACACGGCGACGCCGGGGAAGCAGGTCACGGCGGACCTCCCGTTCGCCGGGCCGACCGGGTTGGCGGACGGGGCCGTCGCCGTCGCCGCCATCACGTCCTGTACCAACACGTCGAACCCGGAGGTCATGGTCGCCGCCGGGCTCGTCGCCCTCAAGGCGGTCGAGCGGGGGCTGACCTCCAAGCCGTGGGTCAAGACGACGCTGGCGCCCGGCTCGCAGGTCGTGACGGACTACCTCGACGCCGCCGGGCTGACCGAGCCGCTCGGGACGCTCGGCTTCGAGCTGGTCGGCTACGGCTGCACGACGTGCATCGGCAACACGGGCCCCCTCATTCCCGCGGTCTCCCGCGCCGTCAACCAGGACGGCCTCGTCGTCACCGCCGTCCTCTCCGGCAACCGCAACTTCGAGGGCCGGATCTCCCCGGACGTCAAGATGAACTACCTGGCCAGCCCGCCCCTCGTCATCGCCTACGCGCTGGCCGGGACGATGGACATCGACTTCGCGGCCGAGCCCGTCGGCACGGACTCGCGCGGCACGCCGGTCTACCTCAAGGAGATCTGGCCCAGCCCGGCCGAGGTCGAGGCGGTCGTCGGCCGGTCGATCGCGCCCGCCATGTACGAGGCGCGCTACGCCGACGTCTTCACGGGCGACGAGCGCTGGCGCAGCCTGCCCGTCCCGGAGGGCGGCGTCTTCGCCTGGGACCCCGCCTCGACGTACATCCGCAAAGCCCCCTACTTCGACGGCCTGCCCGCGGCCCCCGCGCCGTTGGCCGACCTCGCCGGGGCCCGCGTCCTGCTCAAGCTGGGCGACTCCGTGACGACCGACCACATCTCGCCCGCCGGGTCGATCAAGCCCGACTCGCCCGCCGGCCGCTACCTGGCCGAGCACGGCGTGGCGCCCCAGGACTTCAACTCCTACGGGTCACGCCGGGGCAACCACGAGGTCATGGTCCGGGGCACCTTCGCCAACGTCCGGCTGCGCAACCAGTTGGCGCCCGGCACGGAGGGCGGCGTGACGCGGGACTTCAGCCAGGCGGACGGCCCCGTCACGACCGTGTACGAGGCGTCGCTCAACTACCTGGCCGCGGGCACCCCGCTCATCATCCTGGCGGGCCAGGAGTACGGCTCCGGGTCGTCCCGCGACTGGGCGGCCAAGGGCACCGCCCTGCTCGGCGTCAAGGCCGTCATCGCCCAGAGCTACGAGCGCATCCACCGGTCCAACCTGCTGGGGATGGGCGTCCTGCCGCTCCAGTTCCCCGGCGGCCAGTCCGCCGCCAGCTTCGGCCTGACCGGCGAGGAGGTGTACGCCATCGACGGCATCGCGGGCTTGAACGACGGGATTCCGGCGACGGTCCACGTCACGGCGACGGCCCCGCACGGCGTGACGGCGTTCGACGCCCTGGTCCGCATCGACACGCCGCAGGAAGCGGAGTACCTGCGCCACGGCGGCATCCTGCCGTACGTGCTGCGCAGCCTGGCGCGCGAATCATAACGATTCGATTGCGAAACGGTGCCCACGGGCCGGTTTCGGGTTCTGGCTTGGGCCGAAAGCGCCTAGGGTTACCCCCAGCCGTGCCAGGGTGCCCTGGGCAGGCCTCCCTGCCGTTGCGGCCCCGGCGCGAAAGTACCCAAGAAAGGACACTATGTCTCTCAAGAAGAAGGGTGTGGCCCTCGCCGCGGCGAGCTTGGCCATGGCGCTGAGCCTCGGCGCCTGCGCCAAGTCGGAGACGCCCACCACCGAAGGTTCGACCGCGGCGGGCGACACGTCGTCCAGCGCGCCCGTCACGACCGCCGTCGGCGGCGTCGTCTACATGAACGGCACGGAGCCCCAGAACCCGCTCATCCCCACGTCGACCAACGAGGTCGGCGGCGGCCGGATTCTGACCAACCTCTTCGCCGGCCTCGTCTACTACGACGAGACGGGCGTGACGAAGATGGACATGGCCGAGTCGATCACGTCGGAGGACAACCTGACGTGGACGGTCAAGCTCAAGGCGGACCAGGTCTTCTCCAACGGCGACCCGGTCGACGCGGACGCCTTCATCAACACGTGGAACTGGGCCGCCGACCCGGCCAACGCCCAGCTCAACGCCTCGTGGTTCGCCATCTTCGAGGGCTACCAGGAGGTCCAGGACGGCACGGCCACGACCATGTCCGGCCTGGTCAAGGTCGACGACCTGACCTTCACGATGACGCTGACGGCGGCCGATCCCAACGCCGTGCTCCAGCTCGGCTACTCGGCCTTCTACCCGGTCCCCAAGTCCGGCCTGGCCGACATGACGGCCTTCGGCCAGAACCCGATCGGCAACGGCCCGTACAAGCTGGCCAGCGACACGGCGTGGCAGCACGACGTCCAGATCGAGCTCGTGCCGTCGGAGACCTACAAGGGCGACCGCCAGCCGCACAACGCCGGCGTGACCTACAAGTTCTACCAGAACACGGACAACGCCTATAACGACCTGCTGGCCGGCAACCTCGACGTCCTCGACCAGATCCCCAACGCGTTCCTCGAGAACTACGAATCCGACCTCGGCGCCGGCGCCGTCAACGAGCCCGGCTCGACGTTCCAGTCGTTCACGATCCCGAGCCGCCTGGCGCACTTCTCCGGCGAGGAGGGCACGCTGCGCCGCCAGGCCCTGTCGTACGCCATCAACCGCCAGGAGATCTGCGACACGATCTTCGCCGGCTCGCGCACGCCGGCCAAGGAGTTCTCGTCGCCGCTCATGCCCGGCTGGGACGGCAACATCCCCGGCAACGAGGTCCTGACCTACGACCCGGAGAAGGCCAAGGAACTGTGGGCCGAGGCCGACGCCATCTCGCCCTGGGAGGGCACCTTCAAGATCGCCTACAACGCCGACGGCCCGCACCAAGCGTGGGTCGACGCCGTCACCAACTCGATCAAGACCGTGCTCGGCATCGACGCGGAAGGCGACCCGTACCCGACGTTCCAGGCCAGCCGCACGGCCATCACGGACCGCACGATCCAGACCGCGTTCCGCACGGGCTGGCAGGCCGACTACCCGTCGATCTACAACTACCTGTACACGCTGTACGGGTCCGAGGCGGCTGACGGCAACGGCTCCAACGACGGCGACTACAAGAACCCCGAGTTCGACGCCGCCCTGGCCGCCGGCCTAACCAAGTCCGACATGGCGGACGCCGCCGTCGAGTTCAACAAGGCCCAGGAGATCATCCTGCGCGACCTGCCCGCGATCCCGCTCTGGTACCAGAACATCAGCGCGGGCTACGGCTCCGCGGTCAGCAACGTGATTTTCGGCTGGGACACTGTCCCGATCGCGTACCTGATCGAGAAGGCGTAACCCCGACCCGCCTCTGGCAAGGTGACTTGCCGGAGGCGGGGTGACGCAATTCACACCGTCGGCCGTGGTTTCCCTCTTGGGAGACCACGGCCGACTGGTCTAAGGTGTTACCGCGCAGGGCGGGCCGTGGCGGTGCACGGCCCGGGTTCTCTGCCAGGCCAAGACAAGGAGGGGCATGGGCTGGTATATCGGCAAGCGGCTCTTGCAAATGATCCCGGTCTTCTTCGGGGCGACCCTCCTCGTGTACGCGATGGTCTTCTTCATCCCGGGCGACCCGATCCAGGCGATGTTCGGCGAGAAGGCGGTCAACCCGCTGATCGCCCAGCAGCTCCGCGAGCAGTTCCACCTGGACCAGCCGTTCTACATGCAATACCTCATCTGGCTCAAGGGCATCTTCCAGGGTGACTTCGGGATGAGCTTCTCCGGCCGCCCGGTCATCGACGAGATCGCCCAGGCCTACCCCGTGACCGTCAAGCTGGCGTGCATCGCGCTGTGCTTCGAGGCCGTCATCGGCGTCATCCTCGGCGTCATCGCCGGGCTGACCAAGGGCAAGTGGTTCGACACGACGGCCCTCATCATCTCCCTGTTGCTGATCGCCGTGCCGACGTTCGTCATGGGCTTCCTGCTCCAGGTCGTGCTGGGGGTCAAGCTCCAGTGGTTCCCCGTCACGGTCGGGGCCAACCAGTCGCTGGAGGCGCTCGTCATGCCGGGCTTCGTCCTGGCGTCCGTGTCGATCGCCTACGTGTTGCGCCTGACCCGCACGTCCGTGGCGGAGAACGCCCACGCCGACTACGTCCGGACGGCCACGGCCAAGGGCCTGCGCCGCGGCCAGGTCATCAGCCGCCACATCCTCCGCAACTCCCTGATCCCCGTCGTGACGTTCCTCGGCGTCGACCTCGGCGCCCTCATGGGCGGCGCGATCGTGACCGAGGGCATCTTCAACGTGCCCGGCGTCGGCAACAAGCTGTTCCAGGCCATCATGCGGGACCAGGGCCCGACGATCGTGTCGCTCGTGACGATCCTCGTGATCGTGTTCATGGTCATGTCCCTCCTCGTCGACCTCCTCTACGCCGCTCTCGACCCGAGGATCCGCCTTGCCTGAGACCGACCTGACACACCCCGTGACCGACGTGACCGACCTCGCCACCCAGCCCCACTTCGTGGCCGACTGGGACGAGTCGACCGTCGGCGAGATCGACGCGCTGGACGAATCCGTCCCGCCCGCCAGCCTGTGGAAGGAGGCCGGCCGCAAGCTCATCCGCCGCCCGACGTTCATCGTGGCCGCGCTGATGATCGTGGTCATCCTCGCCGTCACGATCTTCCCGACCTGGTTCTCGGCCGGCGACCCCAAGGCCGGCTGCCTGCTGGCCAACCGCTTCGGCCCGGCCACCGCCGGCGCCCCGCTCGGCTTCGACCAACAGGGCTGCAACGTCTGGACGTTCATCGTCTACGGCGCCCGCCCGTCGGTCCTCGTCGGCGTCCTGGCCATGCTCGCCGTCCTCCTCCTGGGCGGCACGATCGGCGCGCTGGCCGGCTGGTACGGCCACTGGCTCGACGCCATCCTCTCCCGCCTGGGCGACATCTTCTACGCCATCCCGACCGTCCTGGCCGCCCTCGTCTTCCTGAACTCCCAGAAGGGCAAGGGCGGGACCACGATGGTGTTCCTGGTCGTCGGCGTCATCGCCGTGTTCGCGTGGCCCCAGATGGCCCGCATCACGCGCGGCGCCGTCCTCTCGGTCAAGTCGTCGGACTTCATCACGGCGTCGCGGGCCCTGGGCGTCTCGAACCGGAAGATCCTGCTCCGCCACGTCCTGCCGAACGCCGCCGCGCCGATGATCGTCGTCGCCACGACCTCGCTCGGCACCTACATCGTCCTGGAGGCGACCTTGTCGTTCCTCGGCCTCGGCCTGCCCCTGTCCATGCACAGTTGGGGCTCCCAGGTGGCCTCGGCCCAGGGCCTGATCCGCAACCACCCCGACCAGTTGTTCTACCCGTCGGCCGCCCTGGCGCTGACGGTCCTGGCGTTCATCATGCTGGGCGACGCGGTCCGCGACGCCCTCGACCCGAAGGCCGCGAGGTGAGCGCCGTGGCCGAACCCCTGCTCCAGGTCAGCGGCGTCGAGGTCGAGTTCCCGGCCCGCCGCCACACGGTCCACGCCGTCCGCGGCGCCTCCTTCACGTTGGAGGCCGGCCACTCGCTCGCCATCGTCGGCGAGTCCGGCTCCGGCAAGTCCACGACCGCCCACGCCATCATCGACCTGCTCCCCGGTACCGGCCGGGTCACGGGCGGGTCGATCCGGTTCGACGGCCAGGAACTCGTCGGGGCGCCCAAGAAGACGTTCGTGGCGCTGCGCGGCGCCCAGATCGGGCTCGTGCCGCAGGACCCGATGTCGAACCTCAACCCGGTCCACCGGATCGGCCGCCAGGTCCGCGAATCCCTCAAGGCCAACGGCATCGACCCCAAGCGGTCGACCTACAAGGCCCTCGTCTCGCTGCTGGGCGAGGACGACATCCCCGACACGCCGGACGGCCGGCTGTACCTCTCGGCCCACGGCCGGGCGGGCCTCGTCGAGGAACTGCGCCAGCGGGAGACGGTCATCGTCGCCCAGACCGGCCGGGACGCCTTCGAGAAGGCGCTCGACAAGGAGCTGGTGGTCGGCTTCACGACGCGGATGGAGGTCCAGGCGCTGCTCCACCGGCTCGGGCTGGACGACGCGGCGGCCGTGGCCGAGAAGTACGTCACGGGCACGGGCCTGAACGACCGCGTCGCCGGGCTGCTGGCCGAGGCGGGGCTGCCCGACGCCGCCCGGCGGGCCCGCCAGTTCCCCCACGAGTTCTCCGGCGGGATGCGCCAGAGGGCCCTCATCGCGATGGCCCTGGCGGCCCGGCCCCGCCTGCTGATCGCCGACGAGCCGACCTCGGCCCTCGACGTGACGGTCCAGCGGCAGATCCTCGACCACCTCGGTACTTTGACCCGCGAGCTCGGCACGGCGCTGCTGTTCATCACCCACGACCTCGGCCTGGCGGCCGAGCGGGCCGAGCAGCTCGTCGTCATGTACAAGGGGCGCGTCGTCGAGTCCGGCCCGTCGTTGGAGCTCCTGACCGACCCCCAGCACCCGTACACCCAGCGCCTCGTCCGCGCCGCCCCGTCCCTCGCCTCCCGGCGCATCCAGGAGGCCAAGGAGGTCGGCGCGACGGCCGAGGTCATCTCCGTCACGGGCGGGGCGGCCAAGGCGGTCAGCGCCGTCGAACCGGGGGTCCAGCCCGTCCTGCACACGAAGGACCTGACGAAGGTCTTCCGCATCCGCGGTGCCCGGCCCGGCTCGTACACGGAGTTCACGGCCGTCGACCAGGTCGACATCGACGTGGCGCGCGGGACGACCGCCGCGCTCGTGGGGGAGTCCGGCTCGGGCAAGTCGACCGTGGCGAACATGGTCCTCTCCCTGCTGACCCCGACGTCCGGCCTGATCGAGTTCGAGGGCGAGGACCTCTCCAAACTCTCGCCCAAGGAGCTGTTCGACTTCCGCCGCAAGGTCCAGGTCGTGTTCCAGGATCCCTACGGCTCGCTCGACCCGATGTGGTCGATCTTCCGGATCATCGAGGAACCGCTGCGGACCCACAATGTGGGCGACGCCCGCTCCCGCGAGGCCCGCGTCCTGGAACTCCTCGACCGCGTGGCGCTGCCCGCGTCGACCATGCGGCGCTACCCCAACGAGCTGTCCGGCGGCCAGCGCCAGCGCGTCGCCGTGGCCCGGGCGCTGGCGCTCAACCCGTCGCTGGTCGTCCTGGACGAAGCCGTCTCCGCGCTCGACGTCCTGGTCCAGGCGCAGGTCCTCGAACTGTTGGGCGAACTCCAGCGTGACATGGGGCTGACGTACCTGTTCATCACCCACGACCTCGCCGTGGTCCGCCAGATGGCCGACTGGGTGTACGTCATGGAGAAGGGCAAGATCGTCGAGCAGGGGCCGACGGACGACCTGTTCGACCACCCGGAGACCGACTACACGAAGCGGCTCCTCGACGCCATCCCCGGCGGCTCCCTCAACCTCGGCGGCTGGACGAAAGGCGCCTAGCCGGGAGAGAATGACCCATCCGATCCATCCGATCCGGCCGTGACTCGGCGCGAGAGACCAGGGGAAGGCTCTCGACCGAGGAGGACCCAGATGGACCAACTGACGAGCGGCGTCACTTTCATCCACTCCGCTCCGGCCGCGCTGTGCCCGCACGTGGAGTGGGCGCTGAGCGCGGCCCTCGGCGTCCCCCGGCGCTGTTCCTGGACCGTCCAGGACGCCGCCCCGGCGACGTACCGGGCGGAGGTCACGTGGTCCGGGCCGGTCGGCACGGCCGCCCGCCTGGTCTCGACGCTGCGGCGCTTCCCAGACCTCCGCTTCGAAGTGACGGAGGACCCGACCGCGGCCACGGAGGGGCTGCGCTATTCCTACACGCCCGATCTCGGCCTGT
This sequence comes from Propionibacteriaceae bacterium, assembly GCA_031272805.1. Lineage (GTDB taxonomy): Bacteria > Actinomycetota > Actinomycetes > Propionibacteriales > Propionibacteriaceae > WQYJ01. The sequence continues at coordinate 5,376 of JAISTC010000014.1, read as the reverse complement.
TCCACGCCCAGACCGGCCCGGCCGGCGACCTGGTCGTCGGCGAGATGGAGCTGCGGCGGGCCTTGCGCCACGCGGCCGGCGACCCCGCGCGCCTCGTGACAGAACTGTCGGCCCTCTTGGGCGAGGCCTGGGACGAGGAACTGGAACCGTACCGCTACGCCGGCGCCAATGAACCAGTCCGATGGCTCAAACAGGTGGTCTAGCCCACAAGCCGTCGGCGGAGGTGGGTCTGCCGGTAGCCTGGGGGGTATGCGTTCGTGGACTGCACCCCCCATTCCCAGCCTGCCGGCCGAGCCTGGGCGGCTCTACTTGACCAATACCGCGACCGGGCGGCTGGAGGCCGTGGGGCCGGAGGCCGGGACCGCGCGACTGTACGTCTGCGGCATCACGCCGTATGACGCGACGCACCTCGGCCACGCCTTCACCTATGTCACGTTCGACCTGGTCAACCGCCAGTGGCGCGATCTCGGGCGGGACGTCCGGTACACGCAGAACGTGACCGACGTGGACGATCCGCTGCTGGAGCGGGCGGCCGCGACCGGGGCCGCGTGGGAGGACCTGGCGGCGCGCGAGATCGACCTGTTCCGGGACGACATGGCGGCGCTCCGCGTCCTGCCGCCCGACCACTACCTGGGCGTCGTGGAGTCGCTGGACCGCGTGACGGCGCTGATCGAGCGGCTGGCGGCGGCCGGGGCGGTGTACCAGGTCGACGACCCGGAGTACCCGGACTGGTATTGCACGAACCGGCTGGATCCGGCGTTCGGCGCCTTGTCCCACCTGGACCCCGTCACGATGGCCGCCACATTCGCCGAACGCGGCGGCGACCCCGCGCGGCCGGGCAAGCGGGACCCGTTGGACGCCCTGGTGTGGCGGCTGGCCCGGCCGGGGGAGCCCAGTTGGGCGTCGGCGCTGGGCCGGGGCCGGCCGGGCTGGCACGTCGAGTGCGTCGCGCTCGGCCTGGACACGCTCGGCGGGACGTTCGACCTCCAGGGCGGCGGCCAGGACCTCGTGTTCCCGCACCATGAGATGTGCGCGGCCCAGGCCTGGACGGCGACGGGCCAGCCCTTGGCCCGCTGCTACGCCCACACCGGGATGGTCGGGCTGGCCGGCGAGAAGATGAGCAAGTCGCTCGGCAACCTGGTCTTCGTGTCCCAGTTGCGCCAGCAGGGCGCCGACCCGATGGCCATCCGGCTGGCCCTCCTGGCCCACCACTACCGGGACGGCTGGGACTGGACCGAGCGTGACCTAGAGGACGCCACGGCGCGGCTGGCGCGCTGGCGGGCGGCGTTCGCGGGCGCGGCGCCGGCGGGCCGGCCGCCCGTCTCCGCCGAGGCCACGCTCCACGCCGTCCGGGCGGGCCTACGTGACGATCTCCACACCGACCGCGCGCTGGCCGCCCTCGACGCCTGGGCGGAGCGGCCCGACGGGGGCGCGGCGCTCGTGGCCGCGGCCGCCGACGCCCTGCTGGGTCTCCGCTGAGCCGCCGCCGACTTGCTAGGCTCTTGGCCTATGAGCGACGCCGAGGGTGAACTGGCCCCCTCCACCACCCTGGAGGAACCCGCCCCCGCCCCCGCCGCCCCCAAGAAGCGCAACAAGGCGGCGCCCGGGCGGATCGTGGCGATCGCCGTCGGAGTGCCCGTCCTGCTTTGCCTGCTGTTCGTCGTGCTCTACTCCAAGGGCGTCATCCGGGACGAGCAGCGCGCCAACTACTGCGCCGTCTACGCGCCGCTGTCCGCCGACCTCTCCGTCTTCTCCGCCTTCGGCGACGACCTGGCCGAGGGCGATCCGGCGACCGTCATCGCGGCGGTCACGGCCGTCCGCGCGGAACTCGACCAGTTGTCGGCCAAGCCGTCGACGCCCGTCATCGAGAACCGCTTGAAGACCATGACGGACTACCTGCGCGAGGTCGAAGTGGCCGCCCGCGCCCACGACGACGCGCAACTGGCGGCCCTCAACGACCGCCTCGTCACGTTCACGTCGGACCGCCAGGAGTTCCTCCGCCAATCCGCGGAATACTGCCGCTACCGCTAGACCCCGTGTCGTCCCTACCCCCGTGTCATCCCTACCCCCCTTGTCATCCTGAGCGCAGCGAAGGATCTCTCCGCCACCGAGATCCTTCGCTGCGCTCAGGATGACAAAGCGCGCTGACCGGCGGTCCGCGTGACCGCTCTCAAACGGACGTAGGATGGCCCGCATGTCTAAAGTGCTCTTTGACCTGCCCCAGGGTGAGAAGGTCGGCCTCGCGTTCTCCGGCGGCCTGGACACGTCCGTGGCCGTGGCGTGGATGAAGGAGAACGGCGCCATCCCCTGCACGTACACGGCCGACATCGGCCAGTACGACGAACCCGACATCGGCTCGGTGCCGGCGCGGGCGGGGGAGTACGGCGCGGCCATCGCCCGGCTGGTCGACTGTACGGAGGCGCTGGCCGTCGAGGGCCTCATCGCGCTCCAGTGCGGCGCATTCCACATCCGCTCGGCCGGCAAGTACTACTTCAACACGACGCCGCTGGGCCGCGCCGTCACGGGCACGATGCTGGTCCGCGCGATGGCCGCCGACGACTGCCACATCTGGGGCGACGGCTCGACGTACAAGGGCAACGACATCGAGCGCTTCTACCGCTACGGCCTGCTGGCCAACCCGAACCTCCGCATCTACAAGCCGTGGCTCGACGCCAAGTTCGTGGACGAGCTGGGCGGCCGGGCGGAGATGTCCGCCTGGCTGACGCAGCGCGGCCTGCCGTACCGGGCGAGCCAGGAGAAGGCCTACTCGACCGACGCCAACATCTGGGGCGCGACCCACGAGGCCAAGGACCTGGAAGAGCTCGACACGGGCATCGAGATCGTCGAGCCGATCATGGGCGTCAAGTTCTGGGACGAAACCGTCGCCATCCCGGCGGAGGAGGTCACGCTGGCCTTCGAGAACGGCTGGCCGGTGGCCCTCAACGGGGAGCGCTTCGAGACCCAGGCGGCGCTCGTCCGGGCGGCCAACGCCATCGGCGGCCGCCACGGCCTCGGCATGTCCGACCAGATCGAGAACCGGATCATCGAGGCCAAGTCGCGCGGCATCTACGAGGCGCCGGGCATGGCGCTGCTGTACATCGGCTACGAGCGCCTCCTCAACGCCATCCACAACGAGGACACGGTCGCCAACTACCACAACGAGGGCCGCAAACTCGGCCGCCTGCTCTACGAGGGCCGCTGGTTCGACCCGCAGGCCCTGATGATGCGCGAGTCGCTGCAGCGCTGGGTCGCCTCGGCCATCACGGGCGAGGTCACGCTCCGGCTGCGCCGCGGCGACGACTACACGATCCTCAACACCACCGGCCCCGGCCTCTCCTACCACCCGGAGAAGCTGTCGATGGAGCGCGTCGAGGACGCGGCGTTCGGCCCGGTCGACCGGATCGGCCAGTTGACGATGCGCAACCTCGACATCCAGGACACGCGCTCCCGCCTCGAGGGCTACGCGGAACTCGGCCTGGTCGGCGGCGCGGTCGGCGAGCTGACCGGCGTGACCGGCGCGAAAGAACTGCAGGCTCCTCTGTCATCCTGAGCGCAGCGAAGGATCTCACCTGGAGCACGACGAAAGAAGCCAGCATGAGCAAGTCGTTCGACGCCCTCTGGGCGGAGTTGAAGGAGAAGGCGGTCACGCGGCCCGCCGGGTCCGGCACGGTCGCCGAGCTGGACGCGGGCGTCCACGCCATCGGCAAGAAACTGGTCGAGGAGGCCGCGGAGAGCTGGATGGCGGCCGAATACCAGTCCAAGGATGAGGCGGCGGAGGAACTCTCCCAACTGCTCTACCACGCGCAGGTCATGATGCTGGCGTTGGACCTGGACCTCGAGGACGTCTACCGCTACCTCTGACGCCCACGCGGGCTAGGGTCGGGCCATGCGGTTCGACCTGCCCTGCCTCGACGTCGCCCGGGCGTTGCTCGGGGCGACGCTGCGGCTCGGCGGCGTCACCCTCCGCCTGACCGAGGTCGAGGCCTACGACGGCCTGGCCGACCCGGCCTCCCACGCCGCCATGAAAGGCCGCCGCCCGGACACGGCGGCGCTGTTCGCCGCGCCCGGCACGCTCTACTGCTACCTCTCCTACGGCGTCCACATCTGCGCCAACCTCGTCACGACCGCCGCTGGCTCCGGCGCGGCGGTCCTGTTGCGCGCGGGCGAGGTCGTCGAGGGGGTGGCACTGGCCCGCCGGCGCCGCTGGGGCACGGCCGAGCCGGCCCAGCCCGACTGGGCCCTGGCCCGCGGCCCCGGCAACCTGGGCCGCGCCCTGGGCGTGACCTTGGCCGACTCGGGCCAGCGCTGCGGCCCGGACTTCTCGGTCACGCCGGGAGCGGCCGGGCCTGTCGCCGCCGGCCCGCGCGTCGGCGTCTCGGTCGCCTGGGCCCGCCCCTGGCGCTTCTGGCTGGACGGCGACCCCACGGTCTCGGCCTACAAGAAGAGCCCCCGCGCCGTCGAGGGCTCGTGGTAGGAACCCGGTCCAGTAGGGTGTGACCCGTGACTGACCAGGGGTATCTGAAGATCGCCGTGCCCAACAAGGGAGCCCTGGCGGAGGCGTCGGCCGGGATGCTGGCCGAGGCCGGGTACCGCCAGCGCTGGGACGCCAAGGACCTCGTCCTCGTGGACGAGGCCAACGGCGTCGAGTTCTACTACCTGCGCCCGCGAGACATCGCCGTGTACGTCGGCGAGGGCACGCTCGACCTCGGCATCACGGGCCGTGACCTCCTCCTCGACTCCGGCGCCGCCGCCGACGAGGTCCTGGCGCTCGGCTTCGGCCGCTCGACGTTCCGCTTCGCGGCGCCGAGCGAGGCCAACCCTGACCTCGGCTACCTCCAGGGCAAGCGCATCGCCACCAGCTACCCCGGCCTCCTGCGCCGCTGGCTCGACGCCCGCGGCATCCAGGCCCGCCTGATCCACCTGGACGGCGCGGTCGAGTCCGCCATCCGCCTCGGCGTGGCCGACGCCATCGCCGACGTCGTCGAGACCGGCTCGACGCTGCGCAAGGCCGGGCTGACCGTGTTCGGCGACGTCATCGAGGTCTCCGAGGCCGTCCTCATCCGCCGCTCCGGCGCCCCCGACCCGGCCGGCCTCGACCAGCTCGTGCGGCGCCTGTCCGGCGTCATCGTGGCGCGTGACTACGTCCTCGTCGACTACGACATCGAGGAGGCCAACCTGCCCGCCGCCGCCGCGCTCGCGCCCGGCCTGGAGGGCCCAACCGTGTCGCCGCTGGCCAAGCCGGGCTGGATCGCCGTCCGGACCCTCGTCCCGCGCACAGGCCACCAGGCGTTGATGGACCAGTTGTGGGACGCCGGCGCCCGGGCGATCCTCGTAACGGACGTGAGCGCCTGCCGCCTGTAGGCCGAGGTGTCTGAT
>JAISTC010000139.1 GCA_031272805.1 Propionibacteriaceae bacterium | reverse complement strand
GCCCCCCCCGCACACCACGCGCTCTGATTATCAATCACGCCCTCGCCGCACCGCTGGCCCAGCGGGTTGATGCTCCCCGTGGTCACCACGGGGAGGGATTATCAATCAGTGTGCGTGTGGGTTTGTGTGTGACGTGATTGTATGCTCCCCGTGGTCACCACGGGGAGGGATTATCAATCCGAGGTGGGGCAGCCCACGGTTCACGCCTCGTATGCTCCCCGTGGTCACCACGGGGAGGGATTATCAATCAGTGCGGCACCGACGGGGTCGACATCTCCGGCGATGCTCCCCGTGGTCACCACGGGGAGGGATTATCAATAGAATCGGCCGTTTCCGGGACGTCCTAACGCTGAATGCTGCCCGTGGTCACCAGAGGGAGGGATTGTCAATTGCCATGCTGAGTCCCCCCTGGATAGGCCAGCATGCTGTCGGTGGTAACCACGAGGAGGCCGTCGACCGTCTTAGCACACGCACGCTGGGTTCGGTCCTAGTTGACTAAGGCGGCACCCCGCGCCACGGCGACTGTCGAACATGTGAGAGACGTGGTGGGACTGGGGCATAGTGGGATCCTTCGGCGCGCTTGGGACGATAAACGGGGCCGGGTGGACGGGCTGGGTGCTGGGCATCGCTGTGGCCGGTGTGGCTTCACATCAATGTGTAGTAGATTGTGTGGGGCGATGTGTGCGAGGGAGGTCCTATGGCGTCGAACTTGGCCTTGGATGATGGGCTCTTGGCGTTGGCCTGGGAGGTTGGCGGGCTGAAGACGAAGCGGGAGACCGTCAACCTGGCTCTGCAGGAGTTCATCCAGAGGCGTGAGGCCGCGCGTCTCGTCGACCTGTTCGGGACGGTCGATTTCGATCCCGACTACGACTACAAGGCTCGGCGCCAGGACCGGTCGTGAAGGTTCTGGTCGATACGTCGGTCTGGTCGCTGGCGCTGCGGCGGCGGAGCCCCGATCCGGCCGACGAGCCGATTCGGGCGGCTTTGGCTGACCTCGTGACCGATGTCCGCGTCGCCCTGATCGGCCCGATCCGGCAGGAATTGTTGTCTGGTGTGTCCGACCCGGACGTCTTCGAGCGCCTCAAGGATCGCCTGGCCGTGTTCCCCGATGAACCGATCGGCCCCGACGATTTCGTCGCGGCGGCGCGCCTGTTCAATGCCTGTCGGCGTCACGGTGTTCAGGGGTCGCCGACCGACTTCCTGATCTGCGCGGTGGCGATCGGACGCCGCTGGGAGGTCTTCACCACGGATGGCGATTTCGCCCAGTACGCGGCCCACATTCCGGTCACGCTGTACACGCCGTGACCGCCGGCGTGGCCTATGGGGGGTCGGTTCCGCTGGGTAGGGGTGTGGTGCCGAGTTGGTCGACTTTGTAGTGGTGGCCGGCTGGGCTGGTCCAGTGGAACACTCCGGGTTCGGGTTGCGTGTAGGTCCAGCCGGCGTGGGTTTTGGCGCGGTGGACGCGGCGGCTGAGGGGGGCGAGGTTGGAGAGTCGGGTTTGGCCGGGCCGGCCGGGGTGGTAGGGCTGGATGTGGTCGAGGTCGCAGCCGGTGGCGGGCTTCGAGGAGTAGGGGAAGGCTTCGTAGCGGTCGCGGATCAGGATGTGTTCGCGGATGCGGTCGGGGATGTCGTAGGCGTCGACGGCGATGTCGCGGTAGCCCACATGGATGACGGGGGTGACTTTGACGTGGGCGTGGCCGACGAGGTCTTTGATTTGGTCCATGAAGCAGGGGCCGAAGTCGTCGATGGTGGCCAGGGCGTCGTCTTCGTCGAGGTTGCCCCAGTGGGCGTGGATGTAGAGCTTGGCTTCGGGGCGCCAGAGTCGGGCGATCTCGTGGCAGTGGCGGCGGAACGCGGCGGTGTCGTCGGGGGTGGCGGGCGGCTGGTCGAGGTGGCGGTTGGTCCAGATGCCGAATCGGGCGACGACGGCGGCGGGGTTGGAGAGGAGTCCCAGGGCTTTGGCGCGGCAGGTGTCCATGTCCAGGTGGGGGTCTTCGAAGTAGAGCTGGTGGGCGATCTTGTCGATGGTGGCGCAGAGGTAGATGGCGTCGGCGGTGTCGAGGCGGGCTTTGACGAAGGCGGCGGTGGGATCGTCGGTGGGGTAGCGGCGGACGAAGCGGCCCTCGGGGTCGTAGGCCCGGCGGCGGGCTTTGGCGGGGTTGACGGCCATGATGGCGGCGCGGAGGGCGCGGCGGAATCTGGGGCCGGTGATCTGGCCGAGCAGGGGCGCGATCCGGGCGTCGAACTGGTGGCATTCGGTCACGTCGAGGTCGGCTTCCAATGCGGCGGTGGCGGCTTGGCGGGCTTGCCAGAGGGGCGCTTCGGCGGCGGTGACTTTGGCCCAGGCCAGGGGGTGGCGGTGGTGGAGGCGGATGGTGTCGCGGATGAGGAATTCGGCGGCGCCGGTGGAGGTCCGTTCGAGGGCGGCGATTTCGGGGAGGAGGTCTTCGTCGACGTGGTGGCCGTCGAAGTTGATGGTGCGCCGCCGGTTGGGGGTGTTGGGGCTGGGTTCGGGGTGGGTGTGTTGGCTGATCAACTGGGCCAGGAGTGAAGCTTTGGCGGCTTCGGTTTGGTGGTGGAGTTCGAGGGTCAGGCGGTATTTCTCGGCGGTGGACGCCGAGGTTTCCAGGACCTGCTTTAAGCTCTCGAACATACCATTGATTGTACTCCTATAAGAGCCCCCTTGGCAATGTTTCAATGGGCTTCTGACTAGGGGGTTTGGAATGATTTTCGAGGCCAGGTGAAGACAACTTGGGGTGGCAATGTGAATTGTCGGTTTGTGTGGGGTCGGCCGCGGTATCAGGTTCCCCGGCCTGGGCTCGTTCCTCGCCAGGGCCGGGGAGCCTGACACCTCGGCCTAGGCCGCGAGCGTGACACCTCGGCCTAGGCTGGGCTGACACCTCGGCCGTCACGCGGTGTCGGACAACGCCTGCAACCGGGCCAGGTACGCGTCCCACCAGGCCTGGTCGTGGCGGGGCAGGCAGAGCCTGGCGGGCTGCCAGCCGGTTTGGCCGTCGGTCAGTTCGCGCAGGATGTCCATCTGGCCGGCGTGACGGTTGGTCTCGGCGAGCATGTGGACGAGGATCTGCCCCAGCGTGACGGGGACCGGCTCGGGGCCCCACCACGGGACCGAGCCCGGCGAGTCGAGTTCCAGGGCGGCGATCGTGGCCGCCGCATGCGCGTTGGCCCGCCGGTAGAACCCTGTCACCCACGCCGTGTCCTCGGCCGCCGTGCAGTACATGTCGGCGTTGTCGTCGTCCCCGTGGAGCCACTCGGCCGGTTCGGCGGGCGGTCGGCCGAACACGTCGCCGAAGTAGCCGTATTCGACCGTGGCCAGGTGTTTGACGATGCCGAGGAGGTTGGAGCCGGTCGGCGTCAGCGGCCGCCGGAGGTCACGCTCGCCCAGCTCCGCCAGCTTCCACAAGACCACGTCGTGGGCTTGGTCAAGGGCGTCGGCCAAAGTGGCCTTGAGGTCGGAGTGGCTCATGGCTCCATCATGTCGGCCGGGTCTACGCCTGGCCCGGCGCTGCCGCCAGCACGTCGGTCACGGCGTCGTGGAGCAGGCCGTTCGTGGCCAGCGCGCCGGGGCCGAACGGGCCCGGGTCGCCGTTGATCGACGTAAACCGGCCGCCCGCCTCGCGCACGATGACGTCGAGCGCCGCCATGTCGTGGAGGGCCAACTCGGGCTCCGTGGCGATGTCGACCGTACCCTCGGCCACGAGCATGTAGCTCCAGAAGTCGCCGAACGCGCGCGTCCGGTTGGCCAGCCGCAGCAGGTTGCCGAACTGGCGGCCCCGCCCGTTGCCGACCCAGCCGTTGAGCGACGAGTACGACACGAACGCGTCCTCGACTGCCTGGACCTGGGAGACGCGGATGCGCTGGGGTTGGAGGAGCGAGCGGCCCGTGAACGCGCCCTGGCCCTCGCAGGCCCACCAGCGCCGGCCCAGCGCGGGCGCGCTGACGACGCCGACCTTGACCTCGTTCTCGTTCATGAGCGCGATCAGCGTCGCCCACACCGGCACGCCCCGCACGAAATTGGCCGTCCCGTCGATCGGGTCGATGATCCAGCGGCGCGGCCCCCAGCCCGAGTCCTCCCGCTCCTCGCCGTGGACGGCGTCGCGCGGCCGGGCCTGACCAAGCGTACGGCGGATGGCGTCCTCGACCGCCGTGTCGGCATCGGAGACGAGGGTCCGGTCCGGCTTCGCCGTGACGACGAGGTTCTGGGCCCGGAAGCGGTCAAGGGTAATGGAATCCGCCTTGTCGGCCAGCAGATGGGCCAACCGCAGATCATCCGTGTAGGTCGTCACAGGCGCCATACGGCGCAGGTTATCAGCGAGCGGTCACGCGGTGAGCCCGCCGCGCGGAAGAGTTCCGGAGTCCCTGGGCGGGCTCTAGGGGCCGTTGCGCGGTCCACAGAATCCGTGTTGCCCGCAAGATGACGGGCAACACGTGTGGATTCGGGCCGTCGGCGCCACGCGGCCGGCCAGGCTGGGTCCATGGAGAACTACCCGCGGTTGACGGAGACCGAAGAACAGCGCCTGGCCAAGCAGATGGAGGCCGGCACGTTGGCCGCCGCCATGCTCGACCCCGACGATCCGAGCCAGCCCGCAGCGCCGCCCGATGAGCTGGCGGCCCTCGTCCGGCAGGGGGACCGGGCGCGCGAGCAACTCATCTTCGCCCACCTGGGCCTGGCCCGCCACATCGCCTCCGACCTGGCCCGCCGGACCCAGGTCCCCGCCGAGGACCTCTACCAGGAGGGCTGCCTCGCGGTCGGCCGGGCCGTGCTGCGCTACGACTACCGCCAGGGCCCGCTGGCGCCGTACGTCGGCGCCTGCGTCCGCCACACGATGCGCCAACTGGCCTACCGCCGGGACCACCCCGAGCCCGACAGCGAGTACGTCGACGCCATCCTCCACAACGTGACGCGCCAGCCCGAAGACGAGGACGAGGCCCAGACCCGCCAGGTCATCGACCAAGGCCTGCGCCGCCTGCCCGCCGAGGAGGGCCGGATCGTCCGGCTGCGCCTCGGCTGGGACGACGGCCACCCGTTGACGCAGGCCGTGCTGGCGCGGCGGTTCGTCATGAGCGTGCCGAAGGTACGGCGATTGGAGCGGCGCGGGTTGGCGGAACTGCGGCGCTACTGGCTGAGGGAGATGGTCGGCTGAACGAAAGGGCTCCCCCGACTGGACTCGAACCAGTAACCCTCTGATTAACAGTCAGATGCTCTGCCAATTGAGCTACAGGGGATTGCAGCCATCAGAGATTAGCAGATGGCGCTGGGCTTGTCGCCTCGGATTGGGCCGCGACGGCGCGTTCCCACTCGGATGTGACGGATGTCACGAGCGCGCGGGCCGGGCCGGCCGCGCCGAGGACGGCGGTGATGCCCAGCTGGTTGACGGTGTTGACCATGGGCGGCCCCATGTGGCCGGTCACGATCAGGTCGACGTGGTGTTCCAGGAGGAAACGGACGATGCGGCCGTGGTGGGTGCCGTGGGGCCCGGCGTCGTGGAGGACGTCCCAGCCCACCTCGTACTCGGTCCAGTCGGAAATCTGGCCTGCTGCGATCGTGACGATGGCCACGGTGTGGGCCCGGCCCCACCCACCGCCGACCTGGTCGCCGACGACATTGACTGCGCAAACTGTCACGGCGTACCAACCTACCCGCGCCGGCCAAGGCAGTGTCAGCCGGCCAGCCAGTTCTCGACCATCAGGCCGGGCACGCGCTCGAACTCGCGGGTGTTGTTCGTGACCATCGTCAGTGCGAGAGAGCGGGCGTGGCCGGCCAGCAAGCGGTCGTACACCCCGATCATCAGGCCTTTGGCCTTCAGGTGCTGGTCGATCTGGCCCGCGTGCTCGGCCGCCGCCCGGTCGAAGGGCAGGATCGTGACGCGGCTGAGGAGATCCTCATAGGCGCCGCGCTCACGGTCGGGCGCAGTGGAGCCCGCCAGGCCGCGGGCCAGCTCGAAGACGGAGATGGACGAGACGCCGATCCTGCCGACGGCGGCGGCGAAGCGGTCGGCGGCCAACTGGTGGCGGCGACGGAGCAGTGTGATGAGCGTGTCGCTGTCGAGGAGGTAGTGCAGGCTCATGACCAGTCGCGCTCCTGGTCCGGCGGCTGATCGCGCTCGGCCATGAAGTCCGAACTGATGTCCTCGCGCGCGAACCAGTCGTCCCACGACTGGTCGGCCGGGGCGATGACGCGCGTGTTGCCGACGACGCGGATCTCGACCTCCGTGACGTCGTCGGGGAACGCCACGGCTTTGGGCAGGCGCACGGCCTGGGTGGTGTTGCTGTAGAACAGCGATGTGCGGATCATGTCCGACCTCCTCGTATATTCTTGAAGTATATACGATGTCGGGCTGATCCGGCGGTCATCGATCAGGGTTGCCATGTCCTCCACCGTGCCACGGCGGCGGCCCGTGACATGGGTTCTCCACAGATGTTGCCCGTCATCTTGCGGGCAACACCGATTCTGTGGACCGCGCAACGGCCCCTACAACTGGCCGTGGCGCCAGCGCCGCCACAAGGCCTTCAGGTCCCACGCCTGGTCCGCCTGGATGGACACGCCGCGCTCGCCCGTGCGGCGGGTGCGGCCCTGGACGACCATGAGGCGGGTGCCGAACAGCAGCGGGCCGACCTTCTCCTGGGAGTCCGGGAAGAACGTGCAGTCGGCGCAGCCGGAGCCGTCGTCCAGGCTGATGAACACGACCCGCTGGCCCGAGCGCATGGGCGGGGTCTGCGTGGCGACGCGGATGCCGGCGACGAAGACCTCCGAGTTGTTGCGCAGCCCGAGGAGCTGGTCCGCCGGGGTCACGCCGAGCTCCGTCAGCAGCGGCCGGTAGCACTCGATGACGTGGTCCGAAATCTCCGTCGACAGGATCGCCAACTCGGCCGCGATCCGCTGCTGTGGCGTCGGCTCCCCGTCGGCCGCCCACGGGTCGTCGACCTCGAACAAGGCCGGTTGCGCCGGTGGGGCTGGCTGGAGGGCCGCGTCGAGGCCGGGGTCCTCCGTCACGAGGAGCGCCTGGTGGGCGGGCGGGCGCAGCCGCTTGGGCTGGGCCGTGAGATGCCGGACCGTGGCGATGACCTGGCCGCGCGTGAGATCGCCCAGCGAGTCGAGCGCCCCCACGGCCGCCAGCCGGCCGGCCAGGCGGCGCGACGGGTTCGCCCGGGCCAGGAAGTCGGGGATCGACTCATACGGCTGCCCGGCCAGGATCCGGGCGGTCTCGGCCCCGGTGATGCCATGGACATCGCGCAGGGACAGGCGGATGCCCGGGCCGTCCCCCGGCCGCTCGACCCTGTAGTGGTCCGTGGACGCGTTGACGTCCAAGGGCAGGATCGCGATGCCCAGGCGCCTGGCCTCCGCCACCAGCAGCCGCCGCGGGTACATCCCCGGGTCGTGCTCGAACAGGCCGGCCAGGAACTCGGCGGGGTAGTGGGTCTTGAGCCAGGCGGACTGGTACGTCGTGCAGGCGAACGCCGCGCCGTGCGCCTTGCAGAAGCCGAAGCTGCCGAAACCCGCCAGCGTCGCCCAAATCCGGTTGATGTCCTGGTCGGAGAACAATCGACGCCCGGCCTCGTCCCGCCGGAGCGCCGTCTGCTGGCGGAACAGGCGCTCCACGTGACCCATCTCCGAGCCCATCGCCCGGCGCAGCTCGTCGGCCTCGGCCAGCGTCACCCCCATGCAGTCGTGGAGGATGCGCAAGACGTGTTCGTGGTAGATGACGACGCCGTAGGAATCGGCCAGGAACTGGCTGAAGCGGGGGTGGAGGACCAGGGGCGGGATGAAGCCGTGTTTGGACTCGAGGAACGGCGTGACCATGTTCCCCTTCATCGGGCCGGGCCGAAACAGCGAGATGTCGGCGATCAGGTCGGCGTACTGGTCGGGCTGCATCTTGCCGATCAACTCGCGCTGGCCAGGGGATTCGATCTGGAACATGCCGAGGGTGTGGGTCGAGCGGATGGCCTCGAAGGTCGGCTCGTCGTCGTGGGGGAGGCCCTCGAGGTCGACGCAGCCGGCCGGCGAGACGTAGGGCGCGTCCGGCGGGAGGCCGCCCGCGACGGCGGCCCGCGGCCCGTGGACGCGGATGATCTCGCCGAGCGCGTAGGCCATGGCCGACTGCATCCGGACCCCGAGCACGTCGAGCTTGAGGAGCCCCATCCCGTCGACGTCGTCCTTGTCGAACTGGCTCATCGGGAGGCCGAGGCCCGACGGCTGCACGGGCGTCACGCTGAGCAGGTCGGCCGGCCCGAGGATGACGCCGCAGGGGTGCATGGAGATGTGGCGGGGCAGCCGGTCGAGGCGCTCGGCCAGGTCGACGAGGAGGTCGATCCGGGCGTTGGCCTGGGCCAGCGTCTTGACGCCGCGCAACTCGGGTTGGTCGAGTTCCTGGCGCAGCGTCCGGCCCCGGTGGTTCCAAATTTGGGTCGCGATCTGGTCGATCTGCGCGTCGTCGAGCCCGAGGGCGAGGCCGACGTCGCGCGTGGCTCCGCGGGCGCGGTAGCGGTTCTGCATCGACAGGAGGGTCACGCGGTGGTGGCCGTAGCGCGCGAAGATGGCCCGGTAGATGTCGTGGCGGCGGGCCGACTCGACGTCGAGGTCGATGTCCGGCAGCGTGGAACGCTTGTTGCCGAGAAAGCGCTCGAAGACGAGGTCGTGCTCCAGCGGGTCGACGCTGGAAATCCGCAGGAGGTAGTTGACGAGCGAGCTGGCGCCGGAGCCGCGCGCCTGGACGCGGACGCCGAGGCGGCGGATCAGGTCGGCCACGTCGGCCACGGTCAGGAAGTAGGTCTCGAAGCCGAAGCCGGCGATGGTGTCGAGCTCGAAGCCGAGCCGGTCGCAGAGGCGGTCGCGGAGGGCGCGGTCGGCGTGGGGGTAACGCTCGGGGAGGGCGTCGGCGCAGCGCCGGCGGAGGAGGTCACGCGGGTCGCCGGTGAGTCCCAGGGCCGCCAGTTCCGGGGTCTTGGGTTTCATCCAGCCGACGTCGGAGACGGGGTCGAGGCGGCAGCGGGCGGCCAGCCGCTCGGTCGCGGCCAGCACGTCGAATGCGCCCTGGCGGCCCACCCCGGCGTATTCGGCGATGTCCCGGGCGATGGCCTCCATCTGGTCCGGCGGCTTCAACCACGCCTGGGCGTTCGGCTGGGGCTCGAACGCGCCGAGCGGGAGGAGGAGGGCGGCGGCGTCGAGCACGTCGCCCGTGACGGCGTCGTCCGGGGTGAGGTACCGGACGGCGTTGGTCAGAATGGCCGGGGTGTCGGTCGCCCGGGCCAGTTCGAGGAGGGCGGCGGCGTGGCCGAGCGAGCGGGCCGTGCCGGGGCGGGTGTGGTGGCAGACGAGCTCGACGGCGACCCCGCCGGGCAGGCGGGCCCGCCAGTCGAGGAGGAGTTCCCTGGCGTTCGCCCGCTCTCCGGCCAGCACGGCCTGGCCGACGTCGGAGCCGGGGCCGAGCAGCACGGTCGCCGTCGGCCGCCCGTCCGCCCGGAGGAACGCCGCGGGCCGGTCCTTGGCGAGGACGGCGGCGCGGTGGGCGGAGCCGTGGGGGAGGGGCCGCTTGGCGCCGCGCGGGGGGGTGTGCGCGGCGGAGATGAGCCGGGCCAGCGAACTCCAGCCCGCGCCCTGGTCGTGGCCGTGGGCGAGGACCGTGACCTCAGAGAGGCGGTCCGGCGGTCCTACGTGCAGGTCCACCCCCACGATCGGCGTCAACCCCGCGGCCAGGCAGGCGGCGATGTGGCGGGCGGCGCCGTAGAGGCCGTCACGGTCGGTCAGAGCGGCCGTGCCGGCCCCGGTGGCGGCGGCGGCCTGGACGAGTTCGTCCGGCCAGGCGGTCCCGTGGTGGGCGGAGCAGGCGCTGGCGACGTGGAGGTGCGTGAAACCCATGGCGCGGCCTCAGTGCGGCGCCGCCGCGTCGTAGATGCCCGTGACCGGCCAGGTGTGGGAGTCCGGGTCGGCGGCGAGGTCGAACGTGACGGGCGCGGCGCCGTCCGTGGCCGCCTGGACGTGCCACATCGGCTGTTCCAGCAGCGCCGCCCCGCCGCCCGCCGGGGCCCGGCCGGCCGCCTGCCACCACGGCCGCCGGTCGATCCAGAACTGGGGCCGGGCGATCACGGTGAAGCGGCGGCCGCGGTAGACGAAGCGGGTCGGCGCGCCCGCCGGCGTCGTCCAGACGGTGGCGGCGTCGTCGGTGGCGGTCGCGTTCGCCGGCATTGCCCACCTCCGTCCGGGCCAACCCGGCCGGAAGCGGTCTCCGGCGCGGGAGACCACCCATCATAATCGAACAGAGGTTCGAGTAACAAGCCCCGGGGGGCTGGGGGAGGGCTTAGCGGGGGGACTTGCCGGGGTAGTCGCGGACCTGCTTGGAGAAGTCGCTGATGAGGGCGGCGTCGGCCTCGCGGACGCGCGCGGAGGCGTCCTCCTCGAAGATGCCGAAGACGTTGTTGTCGGGGTCGGTGAAGTAGCCCCACCAGGCCAGCCCGGCGATGGCGAACTTGGGGAGGGAGACCGCGCCGCCGTGCTCGAGGATGAGCCGGGCCGTGGCGTCGAAGTTCTTGACCCGGATCGAGCAGGTGAAGGCGTTCGTCCCGGCCGTCGCCGGCGGCGGGTCGAGCGGCCGGCCGAGGATGGCGCCGGCCAGCCCGTCGGTCGTGATGCGGTAGTACGTGAACGGCGCCGACTCGTCGAGTTGGATGTCCCAGCCGAAGACCTCCTGGTAGAAGTCGGCCTCGCGGGCGGGCTCGGAGGACTGGATCTCGAAGTAGGTGATGGTATTCATGTCACCTCGGATTGGCTTGGGCATCGGCTTCAGGGTAACAGGGCTTTGTGAACATTCGGGGGTCCACTGTGACGTCCTCCCGAATATCTCGTTCAGGCTTGTGACAAGGGTGTGATGAGGCTGGGGCCATCTTGTTTGCGGCCGGGGGCGGTGGACAGCCAGGCCGGGCCGACGCGGCGGAACTCGAGGTCGGCCGCGATCTCGGCCGAGGCCTGGTCGGCGGCGCCGAGGAGGCCGGGGTCGCCGGGCGTCAGCGGGTCGAGCCAGTCGGCCCACAGGTCCGGGGCGAGGTAGAGGGGTTCCCGGTCGTGGATGGGGACCATCGCGCCGTGGGCCGGCTGCGTCACGATCGTGGCCGACAGCAGCCAGCCGCCCGCCGGGCCCGGCTCCCGCCACCACTCGTACAGCCCGGCCAGCGCCAGGACCTGGCCGCCGCGCGGCGTGACGTAATAGGAGGGGCGGGCGCCCGCGCGTGACCGCTCGTAGAAGCCGTCGGCCGGGATGATGGCGCGGCGCCGGGCGAACGCGCCCCGGTACAGCCCGCTGGTGGCCAGCTTCTCGATCCGGGCGTTGAACGGGGTCGGACCGGCCGCGAGCGAGCGGTAGTAGGCGGGCACGAGCCCCCAACGGGCGGCCGCCAGGCGCCGACCCGGCGCCTTGGCGGAGTCCAGCACGACCGTGACGGGTTCCGAGGGGGCGATGTTGTAGCGGGGGCCGGGCAGGTCGTCGGCGGCCTCGGCCACCCCGAACAGGGGGACGAGGTCGGCGTTGGCCCGGGCCAGGACGAAGCGGCCGCACATATGCCCCAGGGTAGCCCCGTCAGGCGGGCCGCGGGGCCCGCGGAAAAACAACGATACAGTGGTACCGGTACTTAACTGTAAAGTACCGGTACCACTGTATCGTTGTTCTTGGCCGGGAGGGCTGGGGGAATCAACTACACTGTCCGCGTGCCAGATGGACTCGTGACCCCACCCCCCCTCGCCCGCAACACCCTGAGGGTCATCCCCCTCGGCGGCCTCGGCGACGTCGGCCGCAACATGACGGCGTTCGAGGTCAACGGGGAACTCCTGTTGGTCGACGCGGGGGTCCTCTTCCCCGAGGACGACCACCCCGGCGTCGACCTCATCCTCCCCGCCTTCGACCTCATCGAACAGCGCCTGGGCCAGGCCGTCGGCCTCGTCCTGACCCACGGCCACGAGGACCACATCGGCGCCGTCCCCTACCTCTTGAAGCTGCGCCCGGACCTGCCGGTGTACGGCTCGTCGCTGACGCTCGGGCTGGTGCGGACGAAGCTCAAGGAGCACCGGCTCCACCACGTCGACTTCCACGAGGTGGCCGAGGGCGACCGGGTCAAGCTCGGCCACCAGTTCGACGTCGAGTTCATCGCGGTCAACCACTCGATCCCCGACGCGCTGGCCGTCTGCCTCAGGACCAAGGGCGGGACCGTCCTCCACACGGGCGACTTCAAGATGGACCAGCTCCCGCTCGACGGCCGGATCACGGACCTCCGCGCCTTCGCCCGGCTCGGCGAGGAGGGCGTGGACCTGTTCATGGCCGACTCGACCAACGCCGAGGTGCCGGGCTTCACGACCGGCGAGCTCGAGGTCGAGCCGGCGCTGCGCCGGGTCTTCGACACCTCGGACCAGAAGATCATCGTGGCCTGCTTCTCGTCCCACGTACACCGCGTCCAGCAGATCATGCGCCAAGCCGAGATCCACGACCGCAAGGTCGTCTACGTCGGCCGCTCGATGGTGCGGAACATGGCGGTGGCGCGTGACCTCGGCTTCCTCAAGGTGCCCAACGACCTCCTGATCGAGCTGAAGGACCTCGACCACTACCCGGCCGACCGCGTCGTCATCGTCTCGACCGGCTCCCAGGGCGAGCCGCTGTCCGCCCTGGCGCGGATGGCGAACGGCATCCACCCGAGCGTGATGGTGGCGCCGGGCGACACCGTCCTGCTGGCCAGCTCCCTCGTGCCCGGCAACGAGAACGCCGTCTCGCGGGTCATCAACGGCCTGTCGAAGCTGGGCGCCCGCGTCGTCCACAAGGGCAACGCGCTCGTCCACGTGTCCGGCCACGCCGCTGCCGGCGAGCTGCTCTACTGCTACAACATCATCAAGCCGCGCCACGTCATGCCGGTCCACGGCGAGGCCCGCCACCTCATCGCCAACGCCAACCTGGCGATCAAGACGGGCGTGCCGAAGGAGCGGGCGATCGTGGCCCAGGACGGGACGGTCGTCGACCTCCACAACCACCAGGCCAAGGTCGTCGGCCAGCTCGACGCCGGCTACATCTTCGTCGACGGGACGTCGGTCGGGGACCTGACGGAGGAGTCCCTCAACGACCGCCGCATCCTCGGCTCGGCCGGCTTCATCACGATCATCGCGGTCATCGACCCGGCCAAGAAGAAGCTGACGAAGCTGGACCTGTACGCCCGCGGCTTCGTCGACGACTCCGACTCGGCGTTCGAACCGGTCCGCCCGCAGATCGAGGCGAACATCGTGGCGGCGCTGAAGGAGGGCGAGGCCGACCAGTACGCCCTCCAGCAGGTCATCCGCCGGACGGT
>JAISTC010000054.1 GCA_031272805.1 Propionibacteriaceae bacterium | reverse complement strand
AACGAGACGGGCCAGGCGCGCGCGTTCACGATCGTGTTCGGCGATACCGGGTACACGCTCAAGGTCGTCCAGCTCCCGCGGCCGGCCGCCGCGGCCGCCGCTCCGGCCGTGGCGGCCGGGGCTCAGGCCACGGTCACGGGAGTGGGCTTCATGCCCGGGGAGTCCGTCACGGGCACGATGCACTCCGATCCGCTGGACCTCGGTGTTCAAGTCGCGGATGACAACGGCGAGGTCACGTTCATCTGGACCATTCCGGCCGGGACGGCGGCCGGCACGCACACGGTCGAGCTGACGGGGGACGAGACCGGCACGGTCACGACGACCTTGGACGTTCAGGGAGACTCGCTGGCGTCGATCATGGAGGTCATCCGCCAGTTGCTGCAGCGCCTCCTCGACTTCATCACCCAGTTCCTCGCCGGCCTGGGACTCAACCGGTAGCAAAGGAGCATTGTCATCCCGGCTGGCGCCGGGATCTTGGAGCTGGGGTTCGTGTTGGTGACGGTTTCAAGATCCCGGCTTTCGCCGGGATGACAAGGGGTTTGGGATGACAAGGGGTTTGGGCACACCGGCTACGCCAGCCATGGGGTCGGGCACGACGGCTACGGAGCGAGCTCTGCGAGCGACAGTCGGCGGGCCTGACACCGTGGCCCTGCTGAAGACACCCATGTCGGCCACGGTGTCGGGCCCCGTGGCTGTCGCTCGTTCCTCGCTCCGTAGCCACGGTGCCCGACCCCGTGGCCTGGGGCTACCAGCGGTTTTCTGTGGTGGATGTGGTGCCTGCGGCGCCTTGGCCTGTGCCTACTGCTGATTGGTGGTCTTGGGCTGCCTGTTGTTCTTTGGCTTCCAATTGGTCTTGTTGCGTGCCGGCGGGGTCGGGGTTGCCTTCGCCCTCGGCCTGGTCGGACTCGTCCTCGCCTTGGCCGGGGGAGGTGTCCTGGAGTTTCCGCTGGACGCGCGTGGCCGCCTCGTCGCCGTCCCAGCAGTGGGCGTACTCGTCCAGGACCTGCAGCGCCGCCTCGTAGTACGCGCTGGCCACCGCCGGGTCCGCCGCCGCGTCGCCGGCCGCTTCCTCCGTGACGGCCAGGTTGTTGGCGATGACGCAGTGGGCGTCCCGGCTCAGCGTGACGGAGAACGCCGTCTCGAACTCCGCGATGGCGTCGTCGTAGCGGCCGTCCTGCGCCCAGGCCGTCCCGTGGTTGAACCAGTATTTCCACGGCTCGAGGACGTTGAGCGGCTTCAGCCAGTCGTCGACGGCCGCCGCCTCCGCGTAGTCGCCGCGCTCGTACGGCCGCTCGGCCACGCTCGTGACGAACGCCGGGCGGATGAGGAACAACGCCGCCAGCCAGAGGACCAGCGTGACGGGGATGGCCACCGCCAATCGGAGTTTCCGGGGCCACTGGCGGAACCTCATGGTCTGACCTCCGCCAATCCGCCGTCACGCGGTGCGCCGGGTGGGCGGGAAGGGCCCCCGTCACGCGCTACGGGGCGCCCGGCCCCGAACCCCCGGCGCCGCTCGCCTACGGCCGTCGCCACCTCGCCCAGCAAACACGCCCCGGCGACCACGGCGAACAGCCAGTACAGCGGCAAAGTCCCGGGCAGCCCGGCCGCCGCGTCCGCCGCCACGCGCCGCGCGATCCCCGCCACCAGCGCGTCGACCGGCCCGCCCGCCGTCCGGTCCACGACCTCGACCCCGAGCCCCTCGGCGATCAGCGCCAGCGCCGCCGGGTCCGCCTTCGAGATGACCGCGTCGCCGGCCGCGCCCTGGGGGTAGGTCCCGGGGACCGAGTTGGCGCGCGTCACCCAACAACTGGCATAGCGCCCCACGCCCGATTCGCCGCACGACCCGTCGTCCGGCCCCGCCCCCTCGTAGCTGGCGATCTGGGCCCCGACCGTGGTGCCGTACTGGAGGACCGCGCCCGCCGTGACCTGGTCCGCCAGCGCGCCGAGCGTGACGGCGCCGGACCGGCTGGTCTGCTCGCCGTCGCCCAGGTAGAAGACGACCTGGGCCCGGTCGGGGTGGGCGGCGCGCTGGCGGGCGAGCTGGGCGGCGACGAGGTCCGCCGCCGCGCCGATGGCCGACGGCGTGGCGTTCTTGGCCGACTCCCGGGCCAAGGTCGCGGCGAGCTGCGTCACGGCCTGGGCGTCGGCCGTCGGCGGCGCCAGGACCCGGGCGGTCCCGGCGAAGCCGATGACCGTGTAGCGGGCGCCGGGCAGCGCCGCCACGAGCGCCGCCAGATCGGCCCGGGCCTGGTCGAGGCGCATGGCCCCATCCGGCCCGTCGACCGCGCCCATCGACAGGCTGAGGTCGACGACGAACAGCGCGTCGACATCGGCCAGCGCCGCCGCTTGCGATCCCGCCGTCACCGTCGGGTTGAGCAGCGCCAACGACCACGCCAACGCCAGCGCCCCCCGCCGCAGCCAGCGGGCCCGGCGGCGCGCGTGACGGACGGCCAGACCGACGGCGAACGCGGCCATCAGCCCGCCGACCGCGACGGCCAGCCACCAGGGGACGAGGGGGTGCCAGATCATTGCCGCAACCGCCAGGCCACGAGGACAACGCCGAGCGACGCCAACCAGGCCACGATCAGCCAGGTCCCGGGTGCGTCCGCCACGACCGCCCGCGGCGCGCCCGCGGACCGGGCCGCCTCGACCGCGCCGAGCGCGTCGACGACCTCGGCCGGCGCGGTGGCGGCGGCGTCGTAGAAGGTCCCGCCCGTGACGGCGGCGGCCTGGCGCAACTCCTCGACCTCAGCCGCCGCGTCCGACCAGTTCCAGGCGTCGGCGTACAGGACGTAGACGCGGACGCCGCGCCGGGCGGCCAGGGCGGCGGCCTCGGCCACGGAGTAGACCTGGTCGCCGTGGAAGTTGTCGGTCACGAACAAGATCGCTTGCGTACGCGGGGGCTCGGGCGTACCCAGGTGGCCGACGCACGACGCCAGCCCGTCGCCCGCCGCCGACGTCGCGCCGCCCGCCGCCGTCCCGGCCGTGAACTGGGCCCAGTCGGCCGTGGCGTCCTCGAGGGCCGTGCCGCTGGCGAACGCGGCGAACGCGCGGGCGCCCGCCGCCATGGTCGCCTGGACGAGGTCGTAGTCGTCGGTCAGCGGGAACACGACGACGGGCGCGGCGTCGAACGTCATGAGCGCGACCCGCTGGCCGGCGTAGTCCGCGGCGCCGAGCGTGGCGAATTGGTCGAGCACGGCCGCGTCCGCCTCCCACATCGACCCGGACACGTCGAGGCAGACGAGAGTGTCGCGGTCCCACTCCGGCTGACTGGTAGTCACGATCACCGTCGGCCGGGCGGTCACGACCGCCGCCGCGCCGAGCGCCAGCGCCAGGGCGAGGGCGAGAGCAACGGTCAGAACCTGGTAGAGGCGGCGGCGGAAGGCGTAAGAGGGGAGGGTGGCGAGGCGGTCGGAGTGGGCGACGGGGGTCCGGGCGGCGGATCGGCCGGGCCGGCGGCGCCAGACCAGGACGACCACCGCCGCGGCCGCCAGCCACACCGGGATCGCCCACCACCACGTCAGCCCCAGCTCCAGGGCCGGCGTGACGTCCAACGTGACGTTCAACGTGACGTTCAGCGTGACCGCGGGTGTCAATGCCATTGCGCCACCACCTCCCGGGCCAGCGCCACGGCCGCCGCCGGGTCGGCGGTAGCCGAGCGGGCGAACTCGGCCGGGTAGTAGCGCTCAATGACGGCGGCCACGCGGTCCAGGCCGCGCTCGCGGAGGTCGGCCAGCGTGGCGTCCTGGGTCGGCAGGCCGGAGGCGGCGAAGGCGAAGTCGCGGACGAGCGCGGCCAG
The DNA here is from genome assembly GCA_031272805.1 of Propionibacteriaceae bacterium. Lineage (GTDB taxonomy): Bacteria > Actinomycetota > Actinomycetes > Propionibacteriales > Propionibacteriaceae > WQYJ01. The sequence goes on along the minus strand of JAISTC010000054.1, from coordinate 2,733 downwards.
GCGCTGGTGGGCGGTGCGGGAGTCGATCGCGCCGTCGGCGTAGTCACGCTCGACGCCGTCGATCTGCTCCAGGTACGTCTGCTGGACGGTCGGGCCATCGTCCTGCCCGTGCCACCGGAACAGGCGGCCAAGCCGGAGCCGCGGGAGCCGGAACGAGGCGTAGACCAGGAACACGAGCCCGGCCAGGAACGCGACCGCCGCCAGCACGGCCCAGAGCGCCAGGTAGTCGACGGGGGGTTGGAGGGCGGTGGCGTCAAGCATGGTGCGCCTCTCCGGCCTGCGGTGGGGCCCCGGGAGCGGGGCTCGGCCGCGCGCCGCCGCGAGGTCTCGCCAACAGCCGCCCCAGCGCGGGCAGCACGTCGCCCTCGGAGTCCACCCGCTCGTGGCGGACGCCGAGCCGCTTCAACACCGTGTCCGAGTGGGCGCGGCGCGCGGCCGCCGCGGCGGCGAACTCGCGCCGGAGCTGCGGGTCGTCGCGCAGGAACGGCGGCAGGTGGGAGAGGTCCCTGACCTCGACCACCCGGTGGTCCGCCCAGCCGGCGGCCGTCGGATCGGCGTCGGTGACCGTGACCCACAACAGCTCATGTTGGGCGGCGAGGCGGCGCAGGAGCAACTCGTGGGCGCTGTCGAGCGCCAGCTCGTCCGCCACGACGACGAGGAACAGCCGCCGCCGGATCGTCCGCGCCACAAACATAAGTTGCGCGTAGAGGTCCGACGGGGCGGACTCCAGCGACGTGTGGCCGTCGATGAACTGGAGCATCTGCTCCAGGTGGGCCGGCGTCGCGCGGAGCGGCAGGTAGGAGTAGTGGCGGGAGTCGCCCGCGACGAGGCCGAGGTTGTCGCCCTGGCGCTGCGCGATCAGCCCGAGGGCCCCGACGAGGTCGATGGCGAGGTCCGCCTTGCGTTCGCCGCCGCCCGAGAGGGCCGCCATGTTGCGGCCGCAGTCGACTACGAAGACGACGTTGTGGTGGCGCAGCGCCCGGTAGCGGCGGACGAGGACCTTGCCCGACCGCGCCGTCCCCATCCAGTCGATGTCCTTGACGTCGTCGCCCGCCACGTACTCGCGCAGGTCGTCGAAGTCGAGCGACCGCCCGGCGAAATACGACTTGTGCTCGCCCTCCAGGAGGAGGCGCGTCGGGCGGCGGGCCCAGAGCTTGAGGGCCTTCTGGACGCGGACGACGTGGCTGGGCATGGGGGCGGGTGAGGCGGGGCTAGGGCGTCGGCGTGGCTTGGACGATGGCGTCGATGATCGCCTCGGGCCGGACCGCGTCGGCCAGCGCCTCGAACGAGAGGATCAGGCGGTGCCGCAGCACCTCGTGACGCCACATCTTGACGTCCTCCGGGATCGTGAACGACCGCCCCGACAGGAGGGCGTGGGCGCGGGCCAGCGCCATGAACGCGATGGCGGCGCGCGGGCTGGCGCCGTACTGGATGTAGCCGGCAAGCTGGGGGTCGATGATCCCGGCCGCGCGGCGCGTGGTCTGGACGAGGCGGACGATGTACTTCTTGATGACCTGGTCGACGTAGACGCGCTGGGTCAGGTCCTGCGCCCACGCCAGGTCTTCGGGCGTCACGCCGGTCGCCAGGTCGTCGGTCCGCTGGTAGACGCCGTGGTCGATCCGGTCGAGGATGTCCACCTCCTCGTCGGGGTTGGGGTAGGTCAAGGTGGCCTTGACGAGGAAGCGGTCGAGTTGGGCCTCGGGCAGCTCGTACGTGCCCTCCTGCTCGATCGGGTTCTGCGTCGCGAGGACGAGGAAGGGCCGGGGCAGGGGGTAGACGACGCCGCCGATCGAGGTCTGGCGCTCTTGCATGGCCTCGAGCATGGCGGACTGGGTCTTGGCCGAGGCGCGGTTGATCTCGTCGAGGAGGACAACGTTGGCGTGGACGGGGCCGAGTTGTGTGTGGAAGCGGCCGGTCGTGGGGTCGTAGACCTGGGTGCCGATGACGTCGGCGGGGAGGAGGTCGGGGGTGCACTGGATGCGGTGGAACGTGGCGCCGAGCGCGGCGGCGAGGGTCGCGGCGGCGGTCGTCTTGGCCAGCCCGGGAACCGACTCCAGGAGGACGTGACCGTTGGCCAGCAGCGCGGCCAGCAACGTGTGTTGGAGCTGGGCCTGGCCGACGACCCGCGACCCGACGGCCCGGCCCAACCGCCCGATCAGGTCGGCCACGCGGTTGAGATCGGCCGGCGAGACGGTCTCCAACGCAGGCGGCTGATAGCGGCTGAACGACGGCCCCGGAGACGGCTCATACATGGCTTCATGCTAGTGGCCCCGCCCCCGTGTCATCCCGTCCCCCTTGTCGTCCGAAACCGTTGTCATCCCAAACCGTTGTCATCCCGGCCCCCTTGTCATCCCGGCGAAAGCCGGGATCTTGGAGCTGTGGATTGCCTGGCTGTACCGAAAGATCCCGGCTTTCGCCGGGATGACAAAGGGTTTGGGATGACGAGGGGTGTGACAAAGGGAACCGTCCCCAATGTCACGGTTAGTTCGTCACGTCGCGGCGGCGGTAGCCCAGGCAGCCGAGGGCGCCCAGGGCCAGCGCCACCGCCACCAAGGCCAGCCAGGTCGGGGCGCTGAAGGCGTCGACCGGGTAGCGCGGCAGGAGGCCGAACGGCGACAGCTTGGGCACCCAGGCCGGGATGTTCAGCGTGCCGCCCAGGTAGACCAGGAGGAACGACACCGCCAGGTACACCCACGTCACGGGCGTGGCCCCCTTCGCCCAGCCCACCAGGCA
>JAISTC010000226.1 GCA_031272805.1 Propionibacteriaceae bacterium | reverse complement strand
GTGGCGGAGCGCCTGGAAGTCCTCCGCGCGCTGATCCACGAGGCCGCGCCCGGCGTGACGGAGAAGATGACGTACCGGATGCCGACATTCGTCCTCAACGGCAACCTCATGTACTTCGCCGGGTGTGCCCGCCACGTCGGCTTGTACCCCCTGCCCCAGGGCGTCACGGCGTTCACGGACCGCCTGCAGGAGCTGGGATTGGCCTTCTCTAAAGGAGCCATTCAACTGCCCCACGATCGCCCCCTGCCGCTGGACCTGGTCCGCGACATCGTGGCCTACAGAGTGGCCCAGCAACAGAAGTAGGGCTGCCCTGCGCACCCCCGTCGCCCCAGGCAGTAAGGGACCCTTGTCGTCCCCCTGTCATCCCGGCGGAACACTGTCATCCCGGCGAAAGCCGGGATCTTTCCCGTCACGGAGCCATCCCCGGTCCCTGTCATCCCGGCGAAAGCCGGGATCTTTGACCCGGAGCAGCCGACCGCCGCGGCAAAGATCCCGGCTTTCGCCGGGATGACAAGGGGGATGACACGGGAGCGGGATGACGGAGCAGTCACGCCGGTGGTCACTGTTTCCGTCCTTGTCAGGGCGCGGTTCCGGGGCTAAGATATGTGAAACGTTTCACAACACGGAGCCGTCGATGAGGATCTGCTTCACGTCGCGGGTCGATCCCCGCTACCTGGACCGGTACCGGGAGGCGCACTCCCACGTCTGGCCCGACATGCTGGAGGCCCTGCGCGACACAGGCTGGCGCGACTACCGCCTGTTCCTCGGCGCGGACGGCCTGCTCGTCGGCGTGGTCGAGTTGGAAGACTCCTACGCCGCCGCCCAGGCCCGCATGGCCAAGACCGCGGTCAACGCCCGCTGGCAAGCCGCGATGGCCGAGCTGTTCGCCGCCGACGGCGCCCCCGACGAGGGCATGGTCCTCCTGGACGAGATCTTCAACCTCGACGCCCAGCTCGCCGCCCTCGGCCTGCCCACCTCCGCCCCACCGACCGAACACTGACCCCATGGACCTGCAAAGGAGCGACCGTGACCATCGACCCACACGACCCGACCGTGACCACTGCCCTGGCGCAGCAGACCATCGAGCTGCCGAGCTGGGCGTTCGGCAACTCCGGGACCCGCTTCAAGGTGTTCGCCACGCCCGGCACCCCGCGTGACCCCTTCGAAAAGCTGGAGGACGCCGCCCAGGTCCACCGCTACACGGGCGTGACCCCGCGCGTGTCGCTCCACATCCCCTGGGACAAGGTCGACGACTACGCCGCCCTGGCCGCCCACGCGCGCGGCCTCGGCGTCGCCCTCGGCGTCATCAACTGCAACCTGTTCCAGGACGACGACTACAAGTTCGGCTCCCTGACGCACGCGGACGCGCGCGTCCGGGCCAAGGCCGTGGCCCACCACGCGGAGTGCGTCGACATCATGCGCGCGACCGGCTCCAAGGAACTCAAATTGTGGCTGCCGGACGGGCTCAACTACCCCGGGCAAGGGGACTTACGCGCCCGCCAGGACTGGCTGGCCGAGTCGCTGGCGGCCATCTACGCGCTGCTCGACGAGGACATGACCCTGCTCATCGAGTACAAGTTCTTCGAGCCCGCGTTCTACGCGACGGACATCCCGGACTGGGGCACCGCGCTCCTGCACTGCCTCGACCTCGGGCCGCGCGCCAAGGTCGTCCTCGACACGGGCCACCACGCGCCGGGGACGAACATCGAGTTCATCGTCATGCAGCTCCTCCGGCGCGGCCGCCTCGGCGCCTTCGACTTCAACTCCCGCTTCTACGCCGACGACGACCTGATGGTCGGGGCGGCCGACCCGTTCCAGCTCTTCCGCATCATGTCGGAGATCGTGGCGGTGGGCGCGCTGGCGCCGGACTCGGGCGTCAACTTCATGCTCGACCAGTGCCACAACCTGGAGCCCAAGATCCAGGGCCAGATCCGGTCGGTCATGAACGTCCAGGAGGCCACGGCCAAGGCGCTGCTGGTCGACCGCGCCGCGCTGGCGGCAGCCCAGGCGGCCGGCGATGTCCTCGCCGCCCACGGGCTGGTCATGGACGCGTTCGCCACGGACGTGCGGGGCCTGCTGGCCGATTTGCGGGTCACGCGGGGGCTGCCGCCCGACCCGTTGGCCGCGTTCCGCGCGTCCGGCTACGAAGCCCGGATGGCGGAAGCCAGAGTCGGCGGCACGCAGATGAGCTGGGGCGCATAGGGCGCGGGTACGGTTGTCGCCATGCGTGGTGAGTACAAGGCGCCTGGCGGCAAGTTGGTCACGGCGGACGTCACGGCCGCTGACGGTGTCATCGGCGACGTGCGGCTGGCGGGCGACTTCTTCCTGGAGCCGGAGGACGCGCTGGACCGGATGGCACTGGCGCTGGCCGGCGCGTCCGTGGAGGAGCCGGCCGTGGCGCTGGCCCGGCGGGTCGAGGCGGCCCTGCTCCCGACCGACACGCTGGTCGGCTTCGACGCGGCCGGCGTCGCCGTGGCCGTGCGCCGGGCGCTCGGCAAGTCCTCGACCTGGTCGGACCACGCCTTCACCCTGATCGAGGACGGCCCGCGTGACCCGTATACCCAGATGGCCCTCGACCAGGTCTACGCCGAGGAGTTGGCCGCCGGCCGGCGCGGCCCGACGCTCCGGTTTTGGCAGTGGGGCTCCAACGCGGTCATCATCGGCTCCTACCAGTCCTGGTCCAACGAGGTCGACGACGAGGGCGCGGCCCGCCACGGCGTGACGGTCGTCAGGCGGGTGTCCGGCGGCGGGGCGATGTTCGTCGAGCCGGGCAACACGATCACGTATTCCCTGGTCGTCCCCGAGTCGCTGGTCGACGGGATGAGCTTCATCGACTCCTACGCCTTCCTCGACGCCTGGTGCGTCGGCGCGCTGCGCGGCCTCGGCGTCCAGGCGACCTACGAGCCGATCAACGACATCGCGTCCCCGGCGGGCAAGATCGCCGGCGCGGCCCAGAAGCGCTTCGCCTCCGGCGTCGTCCTCCACCACGTCACGATGGCCTACGACATCGACGCCGCCAAGATGCTCGAGGTCCTCCGCATCGGCCGGGAAAAGCTGTCCGACAAGGGCACGAAGTCCGCCGCCAAGCGCGTTGACCCGCTCCGCTCCCAGACCGGGCTGACGCGCGCGGCCTGCCTCGACGCGTTCCGGCGCCACTTCGCCGACCTCTACGGCCTGACCGCGTCCAGCCCGACCGAGGCCGAACTGGCCCGGGCCCAGGAGCTGGTCGAGACCAAGTTCGCCACGCCGGAATGGCTGTACCGGGTGCCATGACCTGGGAGCGGGTGCGCCGGCTGGCGGGGGAGCGGGGCGGCGCGTGGTCGCTCGTCGTGGACCACGCGGGGGAGACCGTGTTCGACGAGCGTCACGGTGTGGGCGAGCACAGCCTGTTCTACACGTTCTCCGTGACCAAGCCCGTGACCGCGCTCGCCGTCCACCTCCTGGCCGAACGCGGCCAACTGGACCTCGACCAGCCCATCGCGGCGGTCTGGCCCGGCTACGCCCGCCACGGCAAGGCCGCGATCACTCCCCGCCACGTCCTCACCCACTCGGCCGGCGTCCCCTACTCCAGCCGCTGGCCCGCCGTCGACGCGGCGGCGCTGCTGTCGTGGCGCTGGTCGGTCTGGCTGGCCGCCCACGCCCGGCCCCGCTCCGCGCCGGGCGCCGAACTCCAGTACCACGTCCTCAGCTTCGGCTTCATCCTGGGCGAACTCGTGCGCCGGGTCGACGGCCGCCGGATCGAAGACTTCGCCGCCGACGAGTTCTTCCGGCCGCTGGGGCTGGTGGACTCGTACCTCTCCCTGCCGCGGGGCCGCGCGGCCGACGCCGTGCCCCTGGTCAACCACTCGGCCGACCCGTGGTTGGTCCGCGGCCTCAACTACCGGATCGGCCGTCGCGCCTGCTCGCCGGCGTCCAGCCTCCAGTGCACCGCGCGTGACCTCGCCGGCTTCTACCGCGTCCTGTTGAACGGCGGCGTGGCGGCGGACGGCCGCGCCGTCATCCCGGCCGGCGTCATCGCTGCCGCCCGCGCCCGCTACAAACCCGAGTTCCTCCGCTACGGCACGGGCTTCCAACTCGGCGGCATGGGCGGCCGCTCCAACCCCGACACCTTCGGCCACAACGGCTCCAACGTCTGCGCGGTCTGGGCCGACCCCGAGCGTGACCTCGTCTGCGCCTACCTGAGCGACTACTACGACCCGTCCGAGGCGTCGTTCCTCCACCTGGGATTGTTGTCGGACGCGGTGTTGGAGCTGTACAGCTGAGGGCGCGGCCGGCCGCCGGCCCGCCGTCGATTGGCCCGTCCGGAAGCGAGAGTGTATTCTGTGCGAGTTGTCCGGGCGCGGGTGTGTCCGGAACCCCAACCAAGGAGAGTTTCCCATGGCTGCCGTGTGCGACATCTGCCACAAGGGCCCGAGCTTCGGCCACAACGTGCCCTGGTCGAAGAAGAAGACCCTGCGCCGGTGGAACCCCAACATCCAGCGCGTCCGCGCCATCGTCGACGGCACGCCCGTCCGGCTTCACGTCTGCACGGCCTGCATCAAGGCCGGCAAGGTGACGCGCTAAGGTTCCAGCCTCGCAACCAGGACCCGCCGTGAAGGGCGGGTCTTGTCGTTTTCGCCTGTCCCCACCGCCGTCGACAACTCCTTGAAGCCAGATCCTGCGACTCCGGCGCTGCGCGCCTTCGCGCAGGATGACAGGTTGGGTGGGGCGGGTTTTGTCGTCTTCGCCTCTCCCCACCACCGTGGACCTCGGATGACAGGAAAGGGCGGTAGCGTGGCACCTATGGAGGCGGACTGGGCTGAGCAGCGGCGGGCGGCGGCGCGGGCGCGCGAGGCGGCTTTGGCGGCGACCAGGGCGGCGGAGGAGGCCAAGGCCCAGGCCCTGCTCGACGGCTTCGTGCGCGAGCTCCAGGCGCGCGGCGTGGCGCCCAGCCGGCTGACGGCGTCGGGCTATTCCGGCGGCCG
>JAISTC010000218.1 GCA_031272805.1 Propionibacteriaceae bacterium | reverse complement strand
GCCGGGGGACTGTGGGGTGACCGGGGCTTACCCCTCATGTCAAGACCCCTTGTCATCCCGGCGAAAGCCGGGATCTTTCCTGGGGTGGTCGACCTGGCGGGTTGAGTGTGGCTGTGGTGGTATGTCCCGCGCATGAGAAAGATCCCGGCTTTCGCCGGGATGACAAGGGGTGTGGGGCGGCCAGGGGTTAGCCCAGGCCGAGGGGTCGGTGAGGCCAGGGGGTCGGGGACTGTGGCTACGGGGCGAGCGCTGCGAGCGACAGCCCCACGGCCAGACACCCGGGCCGACAAGGGAGACTTCCTCTGGTAGGCCACGGTGTCAGGCCCGCTGGCTGTCGCTCGTTCCTCGCTCCGTAGCCAGCGTGCCCGACCCCATGGCCCTGGCCAGCGTGCCCGACCCCCTGGCCCTGGCCAGCGCGCCCAACCCCATGGCCCTGGCCAGCGTGCCCGACCCCCTGGCCCGACCTCGCCGCCAAGACCTTGTCGCCCTTGGCCCGCGCCCTGAACGTCCAGCGTGAGCTTGCCACCGGCCGACCGCACCAACCGGACCAAACTGACCACGGTTCTGCACTTGACCGCTGGCTGAGGCGTGGAGGGATGGCGTTCGCTCCGCCCGCAGCGCCGCCGCCGCCCGACTGGCGCACAGCGTGACGGTTCGGCGGCCGAGGACGGAGCGAAGGCCGTGCCTTCACGCCGGACTTGACGCCAGACGTGCGAGCGCAGCGAGCAGTGGAGCAGTGTGACAAAAGGAACCGTCCCCAATGTCACGCTCTGGACTCCGCGTGACCCCCTCTAGGCCAAACCACGCCTGGCCGCTAGAGTCAGGGGAGTACAACGCTGTGCCCGAGCGCGCTGCCGCGCCCCGCTTTCCAGGAGGACTTATGTACCTGCCCGCCCCGATCCAACCCCGGCTGACAACGTTCGTCCCGATCGGCGACGCGATGTTGCGGACGGAAACCGTCGGCCACGGTGACCCGTTGTTCATGCTCCACGGCCTGGGCTGCTCCTTCTGGTCGACGCACTACCTGGCCGACGCCCTGGCCGACATCCGCCGCGTCGTCAACGTCGAAAACCGCGGCATCGGCGCGTCGACCGGGACCGTCGACGGCCTGTCCATCGCCACGATGGCCGACGACGCCGCCGCCGTCATCCGCAAGCTGGCCAACGGGCCCGTCGACGTGCTCGGCTACTCGATGGGCGGCTACATCTCCCAGCATCTCGCCATCCGCCACCCCGACGTGGTGCGCAGCCTCGTGCTCCTCTCGACCAGCCCGGGCGGCGCCGTCGCCACTCCCGTGCCCGACTCGACCAAGGAGGCGTGGGCGGCCGCCGACGCGATGGCCGGCCCGGAGGGCGAGTGGTACTCGCGCTCGATCTCGTTCCGCGAGGGTTGGTGCGACGCGCACCCGGAGGAGTTCGCCGCCATCAACGCCCGCCGCGCCCTCTACGCCGAGCCCGCCGACGTCTGGTCGGCCCAGTTCGCCGCCACGGAGGTCCACCTGATGACGGGCATCGACATGAAGGAGATTACGTGCCCGGTCCTCGTCATCCACGGCACCGGCGATCGCGTGGTGCCGTACCCGAACGGCGAGGCGCTGAGCCACGGCCTGGCGGACGTCACGTTCGTGACGCTGCCCGGCGCCGGACACCTGAGCTGGCTGGAAGACCTCGACGCCGTGGTCGGTCCGATCCGGGAGTTCTACGGGGCGTAGGACAAGGCCGGACTAAGCGGGGCGGCCGTGGCATCTGACACCACGGCCGACAGCAGGGACACACCCACCGGCCGCGGCATCTGACACCGCCGCCCGGTCCTGCGACTCCGGCGCTGGCGCGCCTACGCGCAGGATGACGTGTTCCTCGCCAGGGCCGCGGTATCAGACGCCTCGGCCTAGCCGCCCAGGTACGCGTCCACGAAGCCCATCACGCCCGTGGCCATCATTTCGACCGCGATGGCGGCGACGAGCAGGCCGGCGATCCGCGTCAACAGCGTGACGCCGGACTCGCGGATGACCTTGCGGATGGCGCCGGCGAAGCGCATGAACACCCAGACGAAGAACATCGCCACGACCAGCGCCAGCGCGACGACGAGCTTGCCCTCCCAGCCGGCGCCCTCGCCGCCCGCCTTGACCTGGACCATCATGGCCACGATCGTGCCGGGGCCGGCCAGGAGCGGCGTGCCGAGCGGCACGATGGCGACGGACAGCTTGGCCGAGCCCTCGACGGGCTTGGCCTCGTCCATCTTGCCGGTCAGCAGGTCGAGGGCGATGAGGAGCAGCAGGAGGCCGCCGGAGACGCGGAGGGCCGGGATCGAGATCCCGAGGAAGTCCATGATGTACTGGCCGGCCACGGCGAACACGAAGATGATGCCGAGCGCGACCAGTGACGCCTTGAGGGCCGCCTGGTTGCGCTGTTTCGGCGTGAACGAGCTCGTCACGCCGATGAAGACGGGCAGGAGGCCGGGCGGGTCGAGGATGACCCAGAGCATGACGGTGGAGGTCAGGAACAGGTACAGCAGACCGTTGGGGTCAAGGAAGTCGGGCACGTCTCCCAAGCCTACGTGACCGGGCCGTCCGCGGCCTAGCCAGGGTGGGGTTTTCAGAGGTCACGCGGTGCGCCGGCCAGGCGGTCCGGCGCCCGTCCGGCGGTGGGGCGGCGCCCGACCGGCGCCCGTCCGGGCGGACCCCGCCCGACCTGGCCGCGGCGCGGTAGCGTGGCCCCGTGGCGCATCCGAGCACGTACCGGCCGAGCCCCGGCGACATCCCGGCGGGGCCGGGCGTGTACCGGTTCCTGGACGCGCAGGGCGTCGTCATCTACGTCGGCAAGGCCATCTCGCTCCGCGCCCGCCTGGCCAACTACTTCGCCGACCCCGCCACGCTCCACTACCGCACGCGCACGATGGTCTTCACGGCCGCCAAGGTCGAGTGGACGCAGGTCCGCAACGAGCTGGAGGCGCTGCAGCTCGAGTACACGTGGATCAAGCAGTTCGACCCCCGCTTCAACGTCAAGTACCGCGACGACAAGACCTACCCCTGGCTCGCGGTGACGTGGCCGGATGAGTTCCCGCGCGCGTTCGTCGGCCGCGGCGCCAAGAAGAAGGGCTGGCGCTACTTCGGCCCGTTCGGCCAGGCGTGGGCCATCCGCGACGCCCTCGACTCGCTGCTGACGGTCTTCCCCCTGCGCAGTTGCTCGGCGGGCGTCTTCAAGCGGGCCCAGGCGCAGGGCCGCCCGTGCCTCATGGGCTACATCGGCAAGTGCTCGGCCCCCTGCGTCGGCCGCGTCACGCCCGAGGCCCACCGGGCGATCGCGGAGGACTTCTGCCAGGTCATGGACGGCCGCATCACGCCGTACATCCGCCGCTTCGAGGCCGAGATGGTCCGGGCGGCCGAGAACCTCGAGTATGAGCGGGCGGCCCAGCTCCGCGACCACATCCAGGCGCTGGCCAAGGTGGCCGAGCGCAACGCCGTGGTCCTGCCCGACGGCACGGATGCGGACATCGTGGCGCTGGCCGCCGACCCGCTCGAAGCCGCCGTCCAGGTCTTCACGGTCCGCGGCGGCCGGCTCGTGGCGGAGCGGGGCTGGGTGGCCGACCGGGCCGACGACACGGACGAGGCGGGCCTGATCGAGGCCTTCGTCCTCCAGCACATCGGCGAGCAGGTCACGTCGGGGCTGGACGCGGCGGAACGGCGCCGGATCGTGCCGCCCGAGATCCTGGTCCCCGAGCTGCCGCCCAGTCACGCCGAACTGGCCGAGCTGTTGGCGGGCGAGCGGGGGAGCGGGGTGACGGTGCGCGTGCCGCGCCGCGGCAACAAGAAAGATTTGCTGGAGACGGCGACGCGCAACGCCGAGGCCACCCTGGCCCTCCACAAGACGCGGCGGGCCTCCGACCTGGCCACGCGCAACCAGGCCCTGACGGAACTGCAAGAGGCCCTGGACCTCCCGTCGGCCCCGTTGCGGATCGAGTGCTACGACATCTCGCACCTCATGGGCACTGACGTGGTCGCGTCGATGGTCGTCTTCGAGGACGGTCTGGCGCGCAAGTCCGAGTACCGCCACTTCCTGATCCGCTCCGTGGCCTCGAACGACGTCGGCGCCATGCGCGAGGTCCTGACCCGCCGCTTCCAGCGCCTGCGCGACGAACAGGCATTGCTCCCCGGCCCGGTCGATCCCCCTCTCTGTCATCCTGAGCGCAGCGAAGGATCTGTGCCCGATGAAGACGACCAGGTGGCGGAGAGATCCTTCGCTGGCGCTCAGGATGACAGAGGGGGCGCTCAGGATGACAGAGGGGGCGCTCAGGATGACAGAGGGGGCGCTCAGGATGACAAGAAGGGCGCGCTGATCGACCCGGTGACGCGGGCGGCGCGCCGGTTCGCGTACCCACCGTCGCTCATCGTGGTCGACGGCGGGGCACCGCAGGTAGCGGCGGCGCAGGCCGTCCTCGACGAACTGGGCGTGACCGACGTGGCGCTGTGCGGGCTGGCCAAGCGGCTGGAGGAGGTCTGGCTGCCGGGGGAGGAGTACCCGCTGATCCTGCCGCGCACGTCCGAGGGCATGTACCTGCTCCAGCGGGTCCGCGACGAGGCCCACCGCTTCGCCATCACGTACCACCGCCAGCGCCGCGGCAAGTCGATGGTCGAGTCCCTGCTGGACGGCGTGCCGGGCCTGGGAGAGACCCGGCGCAAGGCGCTGATCCGCCACTTCGGCTCCCTCAAGAAGCTCCGCGCCGCCACGGCCGACGACATCGCCGCAGTCCCCGGCTTCGGCCCGCGCCTGGCCGGCCTGGTCGTCACGGCGGTAGCGGCCACCCCCACAACAGAAGCCGTCAACGTGACCACAGGAGAAGTCACAGACTAGGAACCCTTGTCATCCCCCACCAAGTCATCCCCGACCCCTGTCATCCCCGGCCCTTGTCATCCCGGCGAAAGCCGGGATCTTGGAGCCGTGGTGTGCCTCGCTCAACGGAAAGATCCCGGCTTTCGCCGGGATGACAGTGTTTCGCCGGGGTGACAGTGTTTCGCTGGGATGACAGGGGGGACGACAAGGGGCGCTGGCTGTCTGGGTCGGCGGCAGATCCTGCGACTCTGGCCGCGGGTGGCCTCGTTCCTCGGCCCGCGCGGCCTCCGCGCAGGATGACGTGGCTCCGCGCAGGGTGACGACGGTGGCGTGCCAGAATGACCCCATGGCCGAGTCGGGACGGATCGAGATCGTCGTTGTCACTGGCTTGTCCGGGGCCGGGCGGCGGACGGCGGCGCACGTCATGGAGGACCTCG
>JAISTC010000223.1 GCA_031272805.1 Propionibacteriaceae bacterium | reverse complement strand
TTCGGGGTCGCGTTCCGGCCCCGGGACCCAAGATCCGGGTTTGGGCGGGTTTTAAAAAGTGTCGGGGAGGGAAAGTGGGGGGGGGCCCTTGGCCCGGCGGCCCACGGGCCACCCCGCCTTGTTCTTTCCCTTGTTACGCCAATGTCTTGAGGTAGGCGATGGACTGGCGGACCGCGGCCAGCGGGCCCTCGTCCTTAGGCTCCTCGGGGAGGATCGTGTCCTGCTCCATGACATACCAGCCGTTGTAGCCGACCGCGTTGAGGGCCGTCACGATGGCCTTGATGTCGACGTCGCCCGTACCCAGCGGGACGTACATGCCCTGGGCCACGGCCTCCTGGTACGTCAGCTCCTTGGCCCGGACCTTGGCCGCCAGCGCGTCGTTGACGTCCTTGGCGTGGACGTGGGCGATGCGGGAGGCCCACTCCTGCGTGATCGCCACCGGGTCCGTGCCGCCGATCAGGAGGTGGCCCGTGTCGAGGCACAGCGGGATGGAGGAGCCGTTGAGGACGCGCAGGACGTCGTCGCGGGTCTCGACCATCGTGCCGACGTGCGGGTGCAGGCTCGGCGTGACACCGCGTGACCGGGCCAGCTCGGCCAGGGCGTCGAGGTGGCTGAACAGGGCCGCCCAGCCGGCGTCGTCGAGGACGGGGCGGGTGTCGTAGCCGTCGAGGCCCGAGTTGGCCGCGAGGACGAGGACGTCGCCGCCGGCGGCCACGAAGCCGTCGAGCGCGCGGTCGACCTCGGGGACCGGGTCGTGGTCGGGGTCGTGGAGGACGACGGGCACGAACCCGCCGACGGCCTTGAGGCCATAGCCCGCCAGGGTCGCGGCCTTCTCCTCCGGCGCGTCGGGCAGGAAGCCGTCCGGGCCGAACTCCGTGGCCGTGATGCCGACCTGGACCATCTCTTTGAGGACCCGTTCGGGGGTCATCTGGTAGCCCCAGCCGGGGACCTCGCAGACGCCCCAGGAAATCGGGGCTCCGGCGATGCGCATGAGTTTCTCCTTGGGTTGTTGTGTGGTTGTGGGTTAGACGGTGGCGACCGCCACGGTCGCGCCGCTGGTGTGGGACTGGAGGGCGGCCTCGGCCAGGGCCAGGGCGGCCACGCCGTCGGCCAGGCTCGGGCTCATGGGCGAGCCTGCCGCGAGGGCCTGGACGAAGGTGTCCAGTTCGACGCGGTAGGCGTCGGCGTAGCGCTGCAGGAAGAAGTCCTGGACCCGGCCCATCGCGCCGGTCGTCGTGGCCGTCGAGGCGGCCACGGTCGTGGCGAATTGGTTGCGGCCCTCCAACATGCCCGTGGCCCCGAAGGCCTCGAGGCGCTGGTCGTAGCCGAAGGCGCAGCGGCGGTTGTTGACGATCGTGGCGACGGCGCCGGAGGCGCCCTCCAGGACCACGACGGCGGCGTCGATGTCGCCGGCCTCCTGGATCGCCGGGTCGACGACGTTCTGGCCGACCGCGCGGACCGTGACGACGTCGCCCAGGAAGAAGCGGGCCATGTCGAAGTCGTGGATCGTCATGTCCTTGAACATGCCGCCCGACGTCGCCACATACGCCGCCGACGGCGGGTTGGGGTCGCGCGAGATGATCGTGACCTGTTCGAGCCGGCCGATCTCCCCGGCGGCGACGCGGGCGTTGACCTCGGCGAAGGTCGGGTCGAACCGGCGGTTGAAGCCGATCATGACCTTCCCGCCCGCGGCCTCGACCGTCGCCAGGCACTGGCGCGCCCGGGCCAGGTCCAGGTCGACCGGCTTCTCGCAGAGGACCGCCTTGCCCGCCTGGACGCCGGCCAGGATCAGCTCGACGTGGGTCGGGGTCGGCGAGCAGATGACGAGCGCCTCGACCGCCGGGTCCGCCAGCGCCTCGGCCGCGTCGAGCGTGGCCTTGGCGCCCAGCGGGGCGGCGACGCGCTCGGCCGCGCCCGCGACCGGGTCGGCGACCCAGAGGAGGTTGGTGTCGGGGTGGGCGGCCACGTTGGCCGCGTGGATGGCGCCGATGCGCCCAGCGCCGATGACGGCGATGTTCACCATGGATGGACCTTTCAGAAGGATGTCTAGAGGTGTGGTGTCTAGAGGCTGGGAGATGGGACCCGTCAGTCGGCGGGGTTGAGGTAGTGGCGCTGGCCGGCCTTGGCGGCGGTGTACTCCGCGTAGGCGGCCTGCGTCGACTCGATGGCGGAGACCTGCGCGGTCGGGACGTCCCACCAGGCCGTGCCCGGCGGGTTGGGGCCGAGCAGGTCGGTCTCGATGTAGAGGACCGAGGTCTTCGGGTTGGCGTGGGCCAGCGCGTAGTTGGCGCGGAACTCCGCGATCGTGGCGCAGCGGTAGACGTCGGCCCCCCAGCTCGCGGCGTTGGCCGCCAGGTCGAAGGGCACGGGCTCGCCGTCAAGGCGGCCCGAGGCGGTCCGCTCGCGGTACTGCGTCCCGAAGCGCTGGGAGCCGTGGGACTCCGACAGCGCCCCGATCGAGGCGAAGCCGCGGTTGTTGAGCAGGACGAAGATGACCTTGACGCCCTCCTGGACGATGGTGGCCAGCTCCATCGGCAGCATCTGGTACGTGCCGTCGCCGACGATGGACACGACCTCCCGGTCGGGGCCGACGGCGAGCTTGACGCCGAGGGCGGCCGGAATCTCGTAGCCCATGCAGGAGTAGGCGTACTCCAGGTGGTACTGCTCCGGGTTGGCGGCGCGCCAGAGGCACTGCAGGTCGCCCGGCATGGAGCCGGCGGCGTTGATGACGACGTCCTCGTCGCGCAGGAGCTCGTTGAGCGCGCCGAACACCTCGGTCTGGGCCGGCTGGGGCCCATGGTTGAGGTGGTAGCACTCGTCGGTGACCTTCTGCCAGGCCTGGACCTTCTCGGCCGCCTCGGCCTGGTACGCCGCGTCCGTCGACCAGCCCTGGAGCGCTTCAGTCAGCGCCGTCAGCGCCTCGCGGGCGTCCGCCGTGACCATCGTGGCCGAGTGCTTGGCCGTGTCGAACGGCAGCGTGTTGACGTTGACGAAGCGGACAGCGGGGTGGGCGAAGACCGTGTGCGACGCCGTCGTGAAGTCGGAGTAGCGCGTGCCGACGCCGATCACGAGGTCCGCGGTCCGGGCCAGGTCGTTGGCCGAGCCGGCGCCGGTCGAGCCGACGCCGCCGACGGCCAGCGGGTGGTCCCAGTTGATCGCGCCCTTGCCGGACTGCGTGTCGGCCACGGGGATGCCGGTCTGGGTGGCGAACTGGCGCAGCGCCGCCGCCGCCTCCGAGTAGACGGCGCCGCCGCCCGCCACGACCAGCGGTCGCTGGGACTGCTTGATCGCCGCCACGGCGCGCGCCAGGGCGGCGGGCTCCGGGACGGGCCGGGCGACGTGCCAGACGCGCTTGGCGAAGAACTCCAGCGGCCAGTCGAAGGCCTCGGCCTGGACGTCTTGCGGCATGCAGACGACGACGGCGCCCGTGTCGGCCGGGTCGGTCAGGACCCGCATGGCGTTGAGGAGCGACGGGATGAGCTGCTCCGGCCGGTTGACGCGGTCCCAGAACCGGGCGACCGGCTTGAAGGCGTCGTTGACCGAGATGTCGAGGCTCCGCGGGTCCTCCAGTTGCTGGAGGACCGGGTCCGGCACGCGGGTCGAGAAGATGTCCGACGGCAACAGCAGGACGGGGAGCCGGTTGGTCGTGGCGAGCGCGGCGCCCGTGACCATGTTGGTGGCGCCCGGGCCGATCGACGTCAGCACGGCCATCGTCTGCAGCCGGTTGGTCTGCTTGGCGAAGCCGGAGGCGGCGTGGACGCCGCCCTGCTCGTTGCGGATCAGGACATACGGCATGTCGGGCACGGGCAGGGCCGGGTCGCCGGCGCCCAATTCCGATTGCAGCAGCGCCTGGCCAAGGCCGCAGACGTTGCCGTGGCCGAAGATGCCGAGGCACCGCGGGATCAGGCGGCGCTCGACGCCGTCCCGCTCCGAATACTGGTTCGCCAGGAACGCGATGGTCGCCTGGGCGACCGTCAACCGCACGGTCGAAGACATGGGGATCCTTTACTTCACTAGGTCACGGGGTTCAGTGGGTGACGCGGTGCGCCCGCCCCTTACGGGGCGGGGATGAGCACGTCGCGGACGATCTGGTCGAGTTCCTCGTCGGCGCCGAGGAACTGGCGCAGCGTCTTGCGGGTCGCGCCGAACTGGTCGAACTCGGCCGGCGTCATGCCGTCGACGTCGTAGGCCTTGCGGAACTCGGGCATCTTGTCGTAGAGCGTCTCCACGATGCGCGGCTCGACCGGGATGTCCATCTTGTCGACGGGGTCGATGCCGGAGGCCTGGAAGCGCTTCTGCCACGCGAAGGGCGGGGACAGGACGAGGTCGCCGCCGACCAGCTCGGTCCACTGGAGGGCGTTGCGGTACGCGGCCACGAGGACGCGGGCGCGCAGCCCGCGGGCGTGGAACTCGGCGTACGCCTTCTTGACGGCCGCCACGCCGGCCCACTCCAGGTAGCCGGGGTCGAAGCAGGACTTGTCCGTGTTGTAGACCTGCTTGAGCCAGTCGTCCAGGCGGCCGACCATGATCGTGACGACCGGGCCCATCGTGGAGGTGTCCTTGCCCTCGGCCTCGCGGCGCTTGAGGCCGCGCTCGATCGCCTCGGCCGCCGTGACGGCCTGGGCCACGGTGAAGGACACCGTCACGTTGCAGCTGACGCCGCGGTACGTGGCGTCCTCGATCGCCTCGATGCCGACCGACGTGGCCGGGATCTTGACGATGATGTTCTTGGTCAGATTCGAGAAGTGCTCGGCCTGGTCGGCCAGGGCCTTGGCGTCACGCGCCTTGCGCGGGTCCGTCTGCATCGAGAGGCGGCCGTTGTAGCCGTTGTACTTCTCGAACGCGGGCTCCAGCAGCTTGGCGGCCTCGAGGGAGATTTCCTCGACGACGCGCCAGCCGATCTCGGACTCGGGCGCCGTCGGCCGCTCGCGGCCGAGCTCGGCGATCCGCGCCGTCCAGCGGGGCAGGTCGGCCCGGATCGCGGCGAGGGCGATGACGGGGTTGCACGTCGCGCCGACCGCGCCGAAGCTGATCGATTCCGCCAGTTCTGCCGGCGTGGCCGAGTCGTTCCAAAGGACTGTCGGACCACGCTGGGTCATGATCTCAAGAGGTGTTGTACCTGTCATTTCCGCTCCATCGCCGGGGTTGACTGTGATGACGTCATTCAACCAGGACATGAAACACATGTCAACCTAATGTTCGGACATTGTGACGAAGTGGTTGGTTTGGGAGGGATCGGCCTGGGCTAGACGCCTCGGCCGGGGTACAGGAACCGGGCCAGCCTGGTTGTCGCCCGGGCGTAGGTCTGCCTTGTCACGCCGGGCGGGACGGCGATATTGAGCAGGCGTTGGCGGGCGATGGTCTGGGGGTTCGTGAAGCCGCGGAGGCCCTCCGGGCCGTGGCGGCGGCCCAGGCCGGAGATGCCCGTGCCGCCCATGGGCGCGTCGACGGAGCCGTAGCCGGCCATGAAGCCCTCGTTGACGTTGACCACGCCGGCGGTCAGGCGCCGGGCGACGGCCGCGGCGTGGCGCGCCTCGCCCCAGACGCTGGCGTTGAGGCCGTACTCCGTGTCGTTGGCCGCGGCCACGGCGGCGTCGTCGTCCGCCACCCGGTACACGGCCACGACCGGCCCGAACGTCTCCTCGCGGGCCAGGGCCATCGTCGCGTCGACCCCCTCGAGTACGGTCGGGGCGAAGAACAGCGGGCCGACGTCCGGCCGGGCCGCGCCGCCCGTGACGGCGCGGGCGCCCTGGGCCAGGGCGTTGTCGACGTGAGCCTGGACCTTGGCCAGGTGGGCGGCGCTGATGAGGGGCCCGAGGTCGACGTCCCAGCCGTCGCCGGCGCCGAGGCGCAGCGCCTCGACCAGCGGGATGAACTCGGCCAGGAAGCGGTCGTAGACCGCGTCGTGGAGGTACAGCCGCTCGATCGACATACAGCACTGGCCCGTCGTGTGGAAGCAGGCCGTGACGGCGCCGCGGGCGGCGCGCGGGACATCGGCATCGGCCAGCACGAGCATGGGGTTCTTGCCGCCCAGCTCCGCCGAGCAGTCCTTGAGCAGGCGGCCGCACTGCGCCGCGACCTCCCGGCCGGTGGCCGTCGAACCGGTGAACATGACGTGGTCGACCGCCTCGATCAGCGGCGTCCCGAGGTCACGCCCGGAGCCGGGCACGACCTGGAGGACACCGTCGGGCAGCCCGGCCTCGGCCAGGCAGCGGGCCACCAGGAGGGCCGTCAACGGCGTGGCGGAGTCGGGCTTGAGGACGACGGCGTTGCCGGCCGCCAGCGCGGCCAGCGCGTCGACGGCGGCGAGGGAGAGCGGGTAGTTCCACGGGGCGATGACGCCGACGACGCCCTGCGGCCGGTAGCGGACGCGCGTCGCGGTCAGCAGGGGGAGGGCGCCGCGGCGGCGCTCGGGGCGGAGCTGGCGCGGGGCGTGGGAGGCGAGGTACGCGGCGGTCTGGATGACGTCGAGGACCTCGTCCAGCGCGTGGATGCGGGCCTTGCCGTTCTCCGCGTGGACGAGGTCGAGGAACTCGTCCTGGTGGTCGCAGACGGCCTTGGCGAAGTGGGCCAGGACATCGGCCCGGGGCCACGGGCCGAGCCGGTCCCACCCGGCCTGCGCGGCCCGCGCCCGCGTCACGGCGGCGCGGAGGTCGTCGGGCGTGGCGGCGGGCACGTGGCCGAGCACCGCGCCATCCAGCGGCGACGTGACGGCGATGGTGGGATTGGTGGGGGGCACGGCGGCCAGCGCGGCCAGGGCTTGCCAGTCAGTCATGGGGTTGAGAGTAGCCCGTGGGTCTTGTCTGCCGTCGGCCGCGGTATCAGGTGGCGCCGCCCGGGCTCCTTCGTCGCCAAGGCGGCGGCGCCTGACACCTCGGCCTAGGGGTTAGGCCGAGGTGTCAGGCGCCCCGGCCTGGGCGAGGGACGAGCCCGGGCCGGGGCACCTGATACCGCGGCCGCCCGGGGACACCACGCGCTTCACCTATCCGATGCCGCGGAAGGAGAAGCGGAATACCAGTTCCTCCCCTGTGGGCAGGCGGTACTCGGGGTGGGTCTGCGCGCCCCAACTGTTGTCGCCGCCGACGCCGCGCCTGCGCCAGGCCGGACGGAGGACGGTCTGGTAGATGGGCGGGAGGTCGACGGCGTGGCG
The DNA here is from genome assembly GCA_031272805.1 of Propionibacteriaceae bacterium. Taxonomy (GTDB): domain Bacteria; phylum Actinomycetota; class Actinomycetes; order Propionibacteriales; family Propionibacteriaceae; genus WQYJ01. The sequence goes on along the minus strand of JAISTC010000223.1, from coordinate 20,770 downwards.
GGCGTGCTCGATCTCGAACGGCGTCCACGGCAGGGCCGAGAACTCCATCGGCTCGGCCGCCTCGAACAGGAGGCCGACGCCGTCGTCGTCGGTCACGGCGGCCCAGCGCACGCCCGTGTGGCTGCCGGCCTCCTGCGGGCGGAGATACGGCGTCAACTGGTCGCGGACATCGGCCTCGTAGACCCCGAGCCGGGCGCCATTGCGCCGGTCGGCGTAGCACTCCTCGGGCCCCTCGCCGTACCACGCCAGGTGGTGGTAGCAGGGGTCGAGCGTCAGGAGGAACCCGAACTCCGGCGGGTCCGGCAGCGTCGCGCCGGGCCGGACGGCCAGCGTGACCTCGACCCGGCCGTCGCCCGTCACGCGGTACGTCACGTCGCAGTCCGACGGCGGCGCGCTGGGCAGGGCGTAGCGGTAGGCGACCACCACGGCGCCGTCCGCCAGGCTGACCGCCGGGTTGGGCGCGACGCCCGGCGCCAGCCGGGGGTAGCGGCTGGCCAGCAGCCACTGGCCGTCGCGGGCGGGCATGCCCCAGCCCTGCTCGTTCGACGTCGGCGCGTGCCAGAAGTTGGGCTGGGGCGGGGTGCGGAGGAACTCCCGGGCCGTGCCGGGCGTCGGGCCGCAGCGGTAGGAGATGAGGCCGGCCGGGCCGCGGGCGAACAGCGCCTCCCAGCCGGGGGCCTGGACGCCGATGTTGTGTGTGGCGCGGACGAGGGTGGGGGCGGCCGCGGTGTCGGGCCCCGTGGCCACGCCTGGGACCTCGAACACCGCCTGTTCCCACGCCACCTCGTAGCCCGCCTCGGCCCAAGCCGTCGCCGCCTTGAGCCGGAACGACACGTCGACCGTGTACTCGCCGGGCCTGTCGGGAACCGTGACCGGCAGCGGGTACGTCGCCGTCGCCCCCGGCGGCACGTCTGTCGCCAGGACCGTCTCGGCCAGGATCTCGCCCTCCTGCGCCAACGTCACGACGCAGTCGAACGCCGACGACGGCGTGGCGAAATAGCGGTTGTCGACCGTGACGGTCTTGCGCGTCACCGCGCTGCGCAGATCGCGGTAGAGGTAGCGGAACTCCTGGACCTTGGGGCTGGGGGAGTGGTCGGCGAAGAACAGGCCGTTGCCGCAGAACTCGGCGTCGTGGGGCCGGTCGCCGCAATCGCCGCCGTAGCCGAAGTACGGCCGCCCGGCCGGGTCGCGCAGCAGGACGGCCTGGTCGGCGAAGTCCCAGACGAAGCCGCCCTGGAACAGCGGCTCGCGCTCGGCCAGGTCGAGGTACTTGTCCACGGCGCCGCAGGAGTTGCCCATGGCGTGGGCGAACTCTTGGAGGAGGAACGGCTTGTCCCGGTGGCGGCGGAGGAACGCCTCGATCTCGGCGGCGGGCGTGTACATCTGGGAGTAGAAGTCGGTCGTGTCCGGGTAGCGCGGGTCCCACGTCACGCCCTCGTACTGGACGGGCCGGCCCGGGTCGACGGCGTGGAAGTAGTCGTGGACGGCCAGGAGGTTCGTGCCGCCGAACGACTCGTTGCCGCAACTCCAGATGACGACCGACGGGTGGTTCTTGTCCCGCTCGTAGAGGCTCGCCGCCCGGTCGAGGAGAGCGGCCCGCCACTCCGGCCGGTCGCCCGGCAGCGCCTGGTCGACGGTCCAGTCGCCCCGGGAAATCCGGTCCCAGAGGGAGTGGGACTCGAGGTTGACCTCGTCGATCACCATCAGCCCGTAGCGGTCGCACAGCTCGTAGAGGAACGAGTTGTTGGGGTAGTGGCAGGTCCGGACGGCGTTGATGTTGGCCCGCTTCATGGCCTGGACGTCCGCCTCGGTCTGGGCGCGCGACATGACGCGGCCGTTGAGGCCGAACTCGTGGCGGTTGACGCCGTGGAACACGACGCGGCGGCCGTTGAGCCGGAAGACCCCGTCCTCGATGCCCGCCCGGCGCACGCCGATCTTGAGTGGGATCAACTCCGTGGTGTGGCCCGCCGCGTCCGCCACGACCACCGTCACGTCGTGCAGGTACGGGTCATCCGGCGACCAGAGGTGGGGCTGAGGGATCGTCAGGGTGAGCGGGGACTGTCCCTCCGGGTCGATCGTGGCCGTGCCCGGTCCGGTCAGCTTGACCAGGACCGTGACCACGGCCTCGGAGAAGTCCTCCGCCACCTCGACCCCGACCGCCACATCCTCCGCGTGGACCGCGGGCCGCCGCCGCAGCGTGACGTCGCGGAAGATCCCGGAAAAGCGGTAGAAGTCCTGGTCCTCGATCCAGGCGGCGCCGGACCACTTGACGACCTGGGCGGCCAGCCGGTTCTCGCCCGCCACGAGCAGGTCCGTGACGTCGAACTCGCTCGGCGTGAACGAGTCCTCCGCGTACCCGGCGAAGGCGCCGTTGAGCCAGACGGCCAGGGCCGACTCGGCCCCGTCGAACGTGACGGTCAGCCGCTCCCCCTCTCCCAGCGGCCGATCCAGCGTGAAGTCCCGCACGTAGCTGGCGACCGGGTTGAACCGACTCGGTAGCGCGGCCGGCTCCAGTGCCTCGTGACCGTCCCACGGGTATTGGATGTTGCAGTACTGGGGCCGGTCCCAGCCCTCCAACTGGATGTGGGACGGGACCGGAATGTCGGCCCACCCCGTGACGTCGAACGCCGGCGCCTCGAAACCAGTCGGAGCCAACGCCGGGTTCTCCGCGTAGTGGAACTGCCACACCCCGTTGAGCGATTGCTCGAACGACGACACGCCCGACCGGGCCTCGTCCGCGGACGCGAACCAGCGGTGGTCGGAGTGGGCGTCGAGGCGGCGGTCCCGGAAGTAGGTCGGATCGGCGGTCCGGGCAAAGTCGAACGTCATTTGATGGCTCCTGTGATGCCCTCGGCGAAGCTCCGTTGGAGCACGAGGAAGATGACGACGGTCGGCAGGGACGCCAGGAGCACGGCGAGCATGAGGACGCCGTAGTTCGTGACGTAGCCGGACGTCAGGTTGGAGATCAGCATGGGCATGGTCTGGTACTGCGGGCTGACCAGGATGACCTTCGGCCAGAGGAAGTTGTTCCACGCGGCCATGAACGTGATCGTGGCGGCGGCGGCGTACGTCGAGCGCATCGTCGGGATGTAGATGCGGGCGAAGATCATGAGCTCGGAGAGCCCGTCGAGCCGGGCGGCCTCGAGGATCTCGTGGGGGAAGTTCCGCGACGACTGGCGGAACAGCAGGATGAGGAACGGCGTCGACACGGCCGGGAGGATGACGGCCAGGGTCGAGTTGGTCAGGCCCATGTCGGCGAACAGTTGGAACAGCGGGATCATCGTGGCCGCGAACGGGATCATCATCGCCAGGAGCAGGACGCCCATGAGCCGGTCCTTGCCCTTCGAATGGAAGATCTCGAAGCCGTAGCCGGCGATGGAGCAGACGACGAGCGCGACCAGGGTCGTGGCGACGGCGTTGACGGCCGAGTGCCACATGGCGGAGCGGACGTCGGCCGTGGCGAACAGGTCGCGGACGTTCTGGAGGAGGTTGGTCCCCGGCGTCAGGCGGGAGCCGAGGACGTCCTGGCTCGTGTTCGTGGCGGACACGACCATGAAGTAGAGCGGGAACAGCGAGAGGACCGCCGCCACGGTCAGGAAGGCGTAGCCGGGCAGGTTCCGGAGGGTCCTAGTCACGACGGTCACCCACCTTCATCTGGATGAACGCCAAGATCGCGACGAGGACGAGGATGACGTAGGAGATGGCCGCGCCGTAGCCGAACTGGGGGGTCAGCCGGAACGACACGTCGTAGAGGTAGTGCGACATCGTCTTCGACATGTTGGCCGGCCCGCCCGCGGTCAGGGCCCAGGACTCGTCGAACAGTTGGAGCGTGCCGTTGGTCGACATGATCGCCGTCAACAGGATCATCGGCTTCAACTGGGGGATCGTGACGTAGAGGAACGTCTTGACCGGCCCGGCGCCGTCGATCTTGGCCGCCTCGAACGTGGCGTAGTCGAGGTTCTGGAGCCCGGCCAGGTAGAAGACCATGTTGTAGCCGGTCCAGCGCCAGAGCAGCCCGATGATGATGACGGTCCGGGCCGTGTTCGGCTGGTTCAGCCAGTTGACCGGCGCGTCGACCAGGTGGAGTGCCAGCAAGGCGTCGTTGACGAAGCCGTCGGTGGCGAACAGGGTCCGGAACACCATCGAGTAGGACACCAGCGAGACGGCGCAGGGGAGGAAGATGGCCGTCCGCCAGAAGGCCTTGAAGCGGAGGTCCTTCTTGTTGAGGAGGTAGGAGAGGATCAGCGCCAGGATCAGCATGACGGGGACCTGGATGATCAGGTAGACGAACGTGTTCTTGACCGTCTGGACGAAGATCGTGTCGCGGGTCAGGCGCTCGTAGTTGTACCAGAGCGGTTCGGCCCAGTTGAGGTTCGTCCCCTTGCCCGATTTCAGGGACAGGATCAGCGCCTGGACCATCGGGTAGAAGCTCATCACGCCGATGAGCAGGGCCGCCGGGATCAGGAACGCCCACCCGGTCAGGTTGCGCCGCCCCTCCAGCCCGAAGCGCCGGGCCTTGGAGAGGTCACGCGGTGTGCCGGCCACAGTTGTCACGAAGGACCTCCCTACATACAGGAACCGCCGGGCCGGCGGGCGGCGTGACCCCCCCGGAACGCGCCGCCCGCCGGCCCCTCGCGGCTAGCCCATGGCGAACTCGACGGTCTCCTGCGCGGTCTGCAGCGCGGTGTCGGGATCGGCGCCGTTGATGATCTCCGTGATCGCCGTGGACACGGCGTCGCGGCCCTCGTAGTAGTAGGCGCCCGTGTTGTTCGACGGCACGCTGGCGGCGTACTCGACGATCTTGGCGTAGATGGCGTCGCCGCCGAAGAACGCCTGCGGCTCGGCGTAGACGGACGACTTGCTGGCCGGCAGCCAGTTGGCGATCGCGCCGGAGCTCGGGAGGATCGTGTCGTAGAACGCGGTCGAGCCGGCGAACGTCGACTTGAGGAAGTCGGCGGCCAGGGCGTAGTCGCTGACGTTCGACGTAATGGCCCACGAGGAGCCGCCGTTGGCCGAGTAGTTGGTCGCCCCCGCGACGTCGTCCATCTTGGGCAGGTTCGTGATGTCCCAGAGCCCGGACTGGTCGGTCGCGGTCTGGACCGACGCCAGGATCCAGCAGCCGTTGATCGTCCCGGCGACCTGGCCGGTCACGAACGTGGCGATGTACTCGTCCCAGCTGTTGACCTCGACGAGGATGCCCTTCTCGACCAGCTCCTGGTAGAGCGCCACGGCCTTCTTGAGCGTCTCGTTGCCCGCGATCGTCGGGTTGCCGTCGGCGTCGAAGAGGCTGGCGCCGGCCGACTGGAGCAGCATCATGATGAGGTCGGACGAGCCCGCCTGGCCGGAGAGCAGCGGCTTGCCGGTCTTGGCCAGGACGTCCTCGGCCAGCGTGATGAACTGCGACCACGTGATGTCCGTGAAGTCGGCGATCGTGTAGCCCGCCTCGGCCAGCACGTCGGTCCGGTAGGCGGCGACGGCCGTGCCGTTGTCGAAGGGGAGGCCCCAGTTGACGCCGTCGATGACGGAGTAGTCGGTGACCGCCTGCGGGTACTGGCTGAAGTCGATGCCGGAGTCGGCGAAGCTGGAGAACAGCTCGGGGTAGTTGATGACGTTCTTCTGGAAGGCGTTGTTCTGGACGAGCACGATGTCGGGCAGCTCGCTCAGGGTCTTGGACTGGGCCAGCGTCGTCAGCTTGGTCTGGATGTCATCCCAGGCGACCTCCTGGACGTCGAGCTGGAAGTCGGGGTGGTCGGCCTGGTAGACCTTGGCCGCCTCGTTCATGGCGTAGATGTTGAACGCCGGGTCCCAGGTCCAGACGACCAGGGCGTCGCCGCCCGTCGTGGTCGTCGTACCCGCGTCGGTCGTGGCCGCCCCGGCGGCCGACGTGTCGCCGCCGCTGGTGCCGGAGCCGGAGTCGCCGCTGCTGCAGGCCGTCATGGAGAGGCCGAGCGCCGCGGCGGCGGCGAGCCAGATGAGTTTCTTGGTTGTGTTCATCGAGTCGAACTCCTTCGCTGTGTTCCCAAGCCCGACGGGGGTGGGGGCTGGTCGGTCGCCTGTGACCGGTCACAAGCTAAGCCGGTGACACTGTCAGCGTCAACCAGCGACGGCCGATCGTTACCGAACTGTGACGGAGCGTGACGAGGCCGGCGGGCGGCGGCTGCGGGGGTCACGCGGACTGGCGGCGGACCAGCGTGACGTCCAGGTGCACGGTGCGGGGGGGTTCTCCCCGGATCTGGCCGATGATCAGGCGGACCATTTCCGCTGTGATCGCGTCGTAGGGCTGGTGGAGGGTCGTCAAGGCGGGGGTTGTCGCCAGCGCGTAGCGGTTGTCGTCGAAGCCGACGACGGCCACGTCGTCCGGGACCCGGCGCCCGGCCGCCGCCAGCGTGGCGAGGGCCCCGCTGGCCATGGCGTCGTTGCCGGCGAACAGGCCGTCGAGGTCCGGCTCCCGGGCCAGCAATTCGGCCATGCCCGCCCGGCCCGACTCCGGGCTCCAGTCGCCGTGGACGACCAGGCGCTCGTCGTAGTTCTCGCCCAGGGCCGCCCGGTAGCCGGCCAACCGCTCGGGCCCGCCCGACGTGTCGAGGGGGCCCGTGATCGTGGCGATCCGGCGGCAGCCCCGGTCGAGCAGGCAGCGCGTGGCCGTCCGCCCGCCCGCCACGTTGTCCGCGCCGACGAACGAGGCGTGGGCGTCGTAGTCACGCGGGGAGCCGGCCACCACGACCGGCACTCCCGCGCGGGACAGTTGCCGGGGGAGGAGGTTGTCCTTGTGGGGGGAGACGAGGATGACGCCGTCGACGTGGCCACCCGTCATGAACGCCACGGCGCGGTCCCGTTCGGCCAGGCTGCCGGCCACGAGGAGGACCAAGGCCAGGTCCTGGGCGGCGAGGGCCTGGGTCGTGCCGATGAGGAGGGTGGCGAAGTTGGGGTCCTCGAAGAGGAGTTGCTGGGGTTCGGTCAGGAGGAAGGCGACCGAGCCGGTCCGGCCGGTGGCGAGCCCGCGCGCCAGGGGGTTGACGCGGTAGCCGGTCTCGGCGATGGCCCGGTCGACGGCGGCCCGCGCCTCCGGGCTGACCCAGCGCCCGCCGTTGAGGACCCGCGACACGGTCCCGCGTGACACTCCCGCCGCCGCGGCCACGTCGCGAACAGTCGGCCGGCGCTCCCCGGATGCCATGCCCCGACACTACCGCGTCAAGGCCGAAACTGTGGGTCAGTCGGGCCAGCCGACCCAGACTGCGGAGGCGTAGCCTGCGCCCATCTGGGCGGCCGAGCGCAGCGCGGCCAGCGCCTGGTCGTGGGAGGCCGTGGTCGAGCCGAGCCACGCGCCGGCCGCCTCGCTGACGGCCCGCACGGCCGTACCGACCGCGTCCAGCGCGGCCTCGTCCGTGTCCAACGCGGGGAGCACGTAGGCGGCGGCCGCCACGGGCAGCTCCCAGCCGTTGGCCTGGCCCAGCGCCTCCAAACTGTCGCGGTCCGCCTTGAGCCGGTTGAGCGTGGCGAGGGTCGCGTTGTAGGCCGCGCCCTTCGACAGCCGCCCGAGCGCGGCGGACGTGACGTAGACGGCCTCGTGGTAGGCCGCTTCGAGAGTGGCCGCCGCCGTCGGGTCGTCGGTCGGCGCCAGCGTCACGAGCGGGTCGAGCAGCGGGGGAGCGGCATAGGAGCCCTGGACGCCGGCCCAGACCTGGTCGGCCGCGCCCGCCAGCCCCGCCCACCAGGCGGCGGTCATGGGGTCGGCCGTGGCCGCGGCGTAGTCCCACTCCAGCGCCCTGAGCGCCTCCAGGGAGGGGAGCACGAGGGACACCTGGTCCGCGCCGTAGACGGCCGCCGGGGTGCCGGGCAGGCCCTCGCCCGGGTCGATCCGGCCGAGCGGGTTGGGGCCGGTCAGGACCCGCCACTGGACGGCCAACGTGTCGGCCAGGCGCTGGTACTGGGCGCCGCCGTCGTCCGCGAAGCCGCCCTGGGCCGCCCCGGCCAGCGTCTCCCAGATCGGCACGATGGTCTCGGCCGCCTCCGCCGCCCCGTCGGGCGCGGGCAGGACCGGGGGCGAGTACGTCGGCCGCGGCGCGCCCGCCATCGCCGGGTCGTCGAACCAGCCGGTCAGGTTGGCGACGACCCCGCCGAGGGCGAGGACGACGACCACGACGAGCCCGATGAGGGGCCAGGACACGCGACGGGCAGGCATGAGCCAAGACTAACCAATAGACTGTGCCTCCAAGGCCGGCGTGACGCCGGGACAAGTGAATTGAGGTGAGGCCATGCAGGCGAGTGCGGTGCGGCCGGTGATCGAGCCGGTCGTCCAGGCGGAGGGGCTCGAACTGGACGACCTCGCCATCCAGCGGGCCGGGTCCCGCGAGATCGTCCGCGTCACTGTCGATGGCGACGGCCCCGAGGGCCGCGGCCCCAGCCTCGATGACATCGCCGCCTGCTCCCAGGCCATCTCCCGCGCGCTCGACGACTCACCCGTCACGGGCGACCGCCCCTACGTCCTCGAAGTCAGCTCCCGCGGGGTCGGCAAACCGCTCCAAACCCCCGCCCACTGGCGGCGCAACGTCGGCCGCCTCGTGACCGTGACCGGGCGTGACGGAACCAGCCTGACCGGCCGGATCGCGGCCGCCTCGGAGGGTGGTGCCGAACTCGCCGACGGCGATACGCTTCGAGCAGTGAGTTACGACGACGTTGCCTCAGCGATCGTCCAGGTCGAGTTGAACCGCCCGTCCGACGCCCTCGACGCCGACCAACCTGCTACCCGTTCTGCCAAGGAGTCCTCCCATGGACATTGATCTCTCCGCGCTCCGCCAACTGGAACAAGACCGCGGCATCAAGGCCGACGTCGTCATCGCCGCCATTGAGGAGGCGCTGCACAACGCCTACGAGAAGACCCCGGGCCACCGGCCCGGCGGGCGCGTCGCGTTCGACCGCAAGACGGGCAAAGTGGCCGTCATGGTGCCCGAGCTGAACGAGGCGGGCGAGGTCGTCGGCGAGGTCGACGGCACTCCGAAGGACTTCGGCCGGATCGCCGCCGCCACTGCCCGCCAGATCATCTTCCAGCGCATCCGCGCCGCCGAGGACGAGCAGAAGTACGGCCGCTTCGCCGCCGACAAGGGCGACATCCTGCTCGGCACGGTCCAGCAGGACCGCGACTCGCGGACCGTCCGCGTCGACCTCGGGACGATCGAGGCGATCATGCCGCTGACGGAACAGGTCGCGGGCGAGGACTACTCCCACGGCCGGAAGCTCCGGGTCTATGTGACGGACGTGCGCAAGGAGCTCCGCGGCCTCCAGGTCGTCGTCTCCCGGACCCACCCCGGCCTGGTCGAGAAGCTGTTCGCGCTCGAGGTCCCGGAGATCGCCCAGGGCATCGTCGAGATCAAGGCGATCGCCCGCCAGGCGGGTCACCGGACGAAGATCGCGGTCTGGTCGAACGAGCCGGACGTGTCGGCCAAGGGCGCCTGCATCGGGCCGATGGGCCAGCGGGTCCGGGCGGTCATGCACGAGCTGAACGAGGAGAAGATCGACATCGTCGACTGGTCGGCGGACCCGGCGGAGTTCATCGCCAACGCGCTGTCCCCGGCGCGGGTCATCAAGGTCCTCCTGGTCGACCCGGCGGCCAAGCAGGCCCATGCGATCGTGCCCGACTACCAGTTGAGCCTCGCCATCGGCCGGGGCGGCCAGAACTCGGACCTGGCGGTCCGGCTGACCGGCTGGCGCATCCAGGCCATCGCGGACACGGCGGCCGAGGCGCAGTGAGCGCAGCGTCCGGACTGCCCGGGGTCACGCCGGGGCCGGTCCGCACGTGTGTGGGTTGCCGCGCCCGGGCGGCGCAGGCCACGTTGCTGCGGCTGGCGTGGGACGAGGCGGTTCAGGCTGTGGTGGTGGATCAGCGGCGCCGGCTGCCCGGCCGGGGGGCCTGGCTGCACCCGGACCAGGCGTGCCTGGACCAGGCGGTCCGGCGCAAAGCCATCGGGCGCGCGCTGCGCCGCCCAGTGGCGGGGTTGCCCGTGGGGTCGTTGGCCATGGGGTCGTTGGCCATGGGGTCGGGCACCCTGGCTACGGAGCGAGGGACGAGCGACAGCCAGGGGGCCTGACACCGTGGCTCCGCGTGGCCCCGCGTGGCCCCGCGTGGCCCCGCGTGGCTCGGTCGCCTGGTCAGCTCTCCTGCGGCCAGCGTGACGGATCATCGAAGCGCCCGCCCAGCCCGGACGGCGCTTCCGTGCAGATGGCCGCGAGGATGAGCGACCCGACGCCGGGGATGAAGTTCAAGAACCAGAGGGCGCCGGAGTGGTTGGCGTCGTGGAGGCGCCGGACGGTCAGCGAGGCGAACGGCAGGATGAGGGCGACGGCGCAGATCAGGGCCACGATCGCGAGGAGGGCGGGGAAGGCAGACTCGCGCAGGAACCAGGGCGAGCCGCCGACGGCCCAGGCCAGGACGAACAATCCCACGACCGCCGCCGTCACGATGGCCAGGGCGGCGTACCAGAACTCCGTCCGCGAGGCGCGGCCGGAGAAGTTGGTCGTGTTGGCGAACATGAGCTTGACGGCGCGGAACAGCCCGACGTTGGGGCGGGGCGGAGTGGCGAAGTAGGGCTGGGGCGCGAAGCACTGGGGGGAGTAGAGCTGGTCGGCGGGGACGGCGACCAGCGGGGCCTCGACCGGCGTGACCGAGGGGGCGGAGAAGGGGTCGGCCGGCTCGAGGGCCCGGGTCACGGCCGACACAGTCGGCGGCTGCTCGGCGGGATAGGTCCGGTAACCGCCGGGCCCGGACGCGGGGAAGTAGCCCGGGACGGGACCAGACTCGATGGACATGCCACCATTCTCCCTGGTGGGCCCAAGCACAACCATGAGGGACACCCCGGACCCAACCCTGAGGTTTCCGGTCAGACCGAGGTATGAGAGGCCGAGGTATGAGAGGCCGAGGTGTCTGATGCCGCGGCCTTGGCGACGATCGTCATCCTGCGCGGAGGCGCGCCAGCGCCGGAGTCGCAGGACCGGGCGGCGGCGTCAGATACCGCGGCCGATGGTGGCCAACCTGCGGCAAGCCCTCTCTGCGGCCGCGCTCAGGTTTCGGGCCCCGTCCGCCAGCGCGCGCTCCAACGCCACGTCGGCCCCCACGATCGGCACGACCGCGCGTACTCCCAGCCCGGCCACGTCTGTGACGTCCAGCGTGACGCGCCCGCCGAACCAGACGCTCGGCACGCCTTCTGCGTGGGCCACCGCCGCCACGCCCCAGGGCGTCTTGCCCGAGAGTGTCTGGGCATCGATGGAGCCTTCGCCCGTGAAGACCCAGTCCGCGCCCCGGATGCGCCCGGCCAGCCCGACCGCGGCGGCCACGAGCTCCACGCCGCGCGCCAGGACGGCGGGCGTGAACGCCAGCAGTCCCGCCCCGGTGCCGCCGGCCGCGCCGGCGCCCGGCACGTCGCGCACGCTCCGCCCCACGGCCGCCTCGACCACGTCCGCCCACCGGGTCAGGGCGGCGTCGAGGTCGGCCACGGCCGTCGCGTCGGCCCCCTTTTGGGGCCCGAAGACGGCGGCCGCGCCGCGCGGGCCGAGTAGGGGGTTCGTGACATCGCAGGCCACCTGGAACGCCGTCGCCGCCACGCGCGGGTCGAGCCCCGTCACGTCGACCCGGGCCAGGCGTGCCAGCGCGGCCCCGCCGGGCGGCAGTTCCCGGCCGTCGGCGTCGAGGAAGCGGACGCCCAGGGCGTGGGCCAGCCCGGCGCCGGCGTCGGTCGTGGCCGAACCGCCGAGGCCCAGGAGGACCCGGCGGGCGCCGCGGTCCAGGGCGTGGCGGATCAGTTGGCCGACGCCGCCGGTCGACGTCCGGCGGGTGTCCCGCTCGGCGGCCGCCAGGTGGGCCAGCCCGGCGGCCTCGGCCAGTTCGATGACGGCGAGGTCCCCGGCCAGGGCGTAGGTGGCAGGGCGGGGCCGCCCGAGGGCGTCGTCCACCGTGGCGGTCACGAGCGCGCCGCCGAGTGCGTCGGCCACGGCCCGGACGGTGCCCTCGCCCCCGTCGGCCATCGGCACGATGTCGACCTCGGCCGCCGGATCAGCGCGGCGCACTCCCGCGGCCATGGCGCGCGCGGCCTCCAGCGCCGTCAGGGACTCCTTGAACGAGTCCGGAGCACACACCACGCGCACAGCCGCAGCCTATCGAGCGGCACATCCCCCAGACCCCGAGTTGTCCACAACCCCCACCAAATCGGCCGAGTTATCCACAATCGGCCGATTGGGGCGACACTTTTCGGCCAAACCGCTCACTGTTATTGGTATGAGGCGAATCCTGATCCGCGTGACGGCCCTGTTGACGTTCCTCGCCCTGTCCCTCGTGACGGTGCCCGACGCTGCGGCCGCGACCGTTCTGCCGCCCGGCATCGCGCCCGTCGCCGGGTCCATCGTCCGGGGCTTCGACCCGCCCGCCGAGCGTTGGGGCGCCGGCCACCGGGGGATCGACCTCGCGGCCGACGCCGGGACGACCGTGGTCGCGGCCGCCACGGGCACGGTCCGGTTCGCCGGGACCGTGGCCGGCAAGGGCGTCGTGTCGATCGACCACGGCGGCGTCGTCACGACGTACGAACCCGTCCGGGCGCTGGTCCAGGCAGGCGACCACGTCCTGGTCGGCGACCCGATCGGGATCCTCCTGGCGGGCCACGACTGCCCGGCGGCCGTGTGCCTGCACTGGGGGCTGAAGGAGGGCGAGACGTACCTCGACCCGGAGTTGCTGCTGGGCGGGGGAGAGGTGCGCCTGATCTCGGCCGCCGCGTTCGACGACCTGGCGCGGCGCCAGGCCGAGTGGGAGGAGGAGCAACGCGAGTTGGCCGCCCGCGGCTTCTACCCACCGGTCGACGGGGTCGTGACGTCCCCGTTCGGCTACCGCGTCAACCCGATCAGCGGCCTCGCGGAACTCCACGACGGCATCGACTTCGGCGCCGCCTGCGGAACGCCGGTCCGGGCGGCGGCGTCCGGCGTCATCACCTTCCAGGGCGTCTACGGCGGCTTCGGCAACCGGATCACGGTCGACCACGGCGTCGTCGCGGGCGTCGCCCTGGTGACGGGCTACAACCACCTCCAGGGCTTCGCCCTGGCGGCCGGCGCTGCGGTCACGCGCGGGGAGATCATCGGCTACGTCGGCACGACCGGCTACTCCACGGGCTGCCACCTGCACTTCCAGCGCTACGCCGACGGCGTCGCCACCGATCCCGCGCCCTACCTGAGCGGTTGAGCGGGCGAGCGGGCGAGGCCCGGCGGGTCACGGCCGCAGGGCGTGCAAGGCAATGGCCGCGGCGGCCCCGACGTTGAGGGAATCGATGCCGCCCGCCATCGGAATGGCCACGACGTGCTCGGCCCCGGCGATGAGCCGGTCGGACAGACCCGGCCCCTCGCTGCCCAGCAACACGGCCAGCCTGCCGTCGCGCGGCACGGCGTCCAACGTGACGGCCCCGTCGCGCAGGGCCAGCGCGACGACGGTGAAGCCGGCGCCGTGGAGGGTGGCGGCGACGTCGGCCCCAGGCTCCAGCCGGGCCCACGGCAGCGTGAACACCGCGCCCATGGACGTCTTGACGGCCCGCCGGTACAGCGGGTCGGCCGACCCCGCCGTGACGAGCACGCCGTCCCAGCCCAGCCCGGCGGCGGAGCGGAGGATCGTGCCGAGGTTAGCGTGGTCGACCAGGTCCTCGGCGACCACGACGCGGTTCCCGGCGAGGACGTCCGCCACGCTCCAGCGCTGGGTCCGGTGGAGGGCGGCCAGCGCGCCCCGGTGGACGTGAAAGCCCGTGACCTGCTCCACGAGGTCGGCGGGCGCCCGGTAGACCGGCGCGGGCGTGGCCCCCCAGACGTCGGCCAGCTCGTCCACCCAGCGCGGCGCCAGGAAGAACGACGCGGGCGGATACCCGGCCGCCACGGCCCGCCGCACGACCAGCGGGCCCTCGGCGATGAACAACTCGGCGTGCGCGGGCCGCCGCAAGGACGCCTCGCGCAACCGCAAGTAGGGGTCGAGGCGCGAGTCGGCCGGGTCGGCGATGTCCACGACCTGGCCCATCGCCGCTACGCCTCGAGCGCCGGGTCGAACTCGCCCTTCGGCATGACGGGCCAGTCGGCCGGGTAGCGGTAGGAGTGCTGCTCGTGGTCGGCGTAGAGCTTCTTGCGCGCCCGCCCCGAGAGCCGGTCGCCGAAGACCGTCCCGGCGAGGTGGTCGGTCTCGTGCTGGAGACAGCGGGCCAGCAGGCCCGTGCCCTCGATCTCGATCGGCCGGCCCAGGTGGTCGAGGCCGCGGCAGACCGCGTGGTCCGGCCGGGCCAGTGGCGCGAACGCGCCGGGCAGGGACAGGCAGCCCTCGTCGTCGCTGACCAGGTGGCGGTCGCGGCCGGACGGCAGCTCGACCACGGGGTTGCAGACGACGCCCGCTACGACGCGCTGGTCGGCGTCGGGGCAGCGGAAGACGAAGAAGGAGCGCTGGTCGCCGACCTGGGTCGAGGCCAGCCCGACGCCCTCGGCGGCGCGCATCGTGGCGAACATGTCGCGCAGCAGCTCGTGGAACGCGGCGTCGAACTCGGTCACGGGCTGGGTCGGCTGGTGGAGGACGTCCTCGCTCCACCGCGTGATCCGCAGGAGCCGGCCGCCGCGCATCAGGTCGGGCAGGGTCACTTCGGGCAAGGCCGCTTCAGTCTCGTCGGGCACCGGGCCAGGTTAGCCGATCGCCCGGCGCGGCGCTTGCGCAATCCGGGCCGGGCCGGGACGCTGGGGGCGTGTCCGAGTCCGTCGCCGCGCTGATCGAGCCCTACCTGGCCCACCTGGCCGACCGCCACACGTCCCCCCACACCCGGCGGGCCTACGCGGGCGACCTGGCCGGCCTCGCCCGGTTCCTGGAGCAACGGGACGCGGCCGACGTGGACGCGGTCACGCTGCGCGACCTGCGGGCCTGGCTGGCCGCCGAGTTGGAGCGGGGGGAGAGCCGGGCCACAGTCCAGCGCCGGACGGCGGCCGCCCGGGGCTTCTTCCGCTGGGCCTGCCGCTTCGGCCACGCCGCCGCCGACCCGGGCGCCGGGCTGAAATCGGTCAAGGTCGCTCGGTCCCTGCCCGCCACGCTGTCCCAAGCCGAGGCGGCCGAGCTGATGGCGTCGATGCTGGCGGTGGCGGCCGAGGACGAGAGCCCGCTGGGCGCCCGCGACGTCGCCATCCTCGAAGTCCTGTACGCGGGCGGCCTGCGCGTCTCGGAACTCTGCGGCCTCAACCTGGGCTCGTGGGACCGGGCGCGCGAACTCCTGCGCGTCCTCGGCAAGGGCGACAAGGAGCGGGCGGTCCCGATCGGCCGCCCGGCCCAGCGGGCGTTGGCGGGCTGGCTGGGCCGACGCGGTGAACTCGTCACGCCCGCCAGCGGCGCCGCCCTGTTCCTGGGCGCGCGCGGGGGGAGGATCGACCCGCGCGTCGTTCGCCGCCTGGTCCACCGCAGTCTCGGCCTGGTCGAGGGCGCCCCCGACCTCGGCCCCCACGGCCTGCGCCACGCCATGGCCACCCACCTGTTGGAGGGCGGCGCGGACCTGAGAACGGTCCAGGAGGTACTGGGCCACGCCAACGTGGCGACGACGCAGATCTACACGCACGTGACGACCGACCGCCTCCGCGCCGTCTTCAACCAGGCCCACCCCCGCGCCTGACGGAACAGCCACCCGGCCAGGGATCGGGCACGTGGCCAGGGGGTCGGGCACGCTGGCGACGGAGCGAGGCACGAGCGACAGCCAGCGGGCCCGACACCGTGGCCCACCGTCACGCACCGCGTCAGGGCGCGACGAGGAGGACCATAGCGACCATCAGCCCCGCCAGCGGAAACATCGCCGCGAACAACCACGCCTGGAGCCGTCGCCGCCGTTCTTCCCGGGCGGCGGCCGCAGCGTCGTCGGGTTCACCCGGCCCCGGCAGAGGCGGTGTCACGGGGTCGTTGAGCCGCGACATGGTCCAGTAGTCGACGGGAGCCGAGGCCAGGAGGATGGCGGCGCCGACGAGCAGCGCCCACCGGGCGGGAATCGTGAACACCGGCACGCTCCAGAAGAACGACGGGAGAGCGATCAAGACAGCGACCAGCCCCACGACTGGGCCGGCCGCGCTTCGGCAACGCCCGATCAGGCGGAGGGTCGGGCCGGTCGCCACGGCGAAAACGACCAGGACGACACCGAAGAGGCCGACCGAGGTGAGTTGGCCGACCTCGATGGGGCAAACCTTGCCTGCCCGCAACGCTGCGGCACCGTCCCACACGAGATCGAGGGCGAGCACGAAAGGCACGAGGGACAACATGGTCCCGAGCAGGGCGGCCCCACTCGTCGGCCTCGCCTTCAACCCCAGGCTCTTGGCGTACTCGGCCGGATCGCCGAACGCCTCGGCGGCGGTTTCCCCGGACTCCGCCACGTGGGCCTCGACCTCGGCCAGCGCGTCGCCGATGCGGTCGCCCGGCACTTCCTGGAGCCGGAGCTCGATCAGGAACGCACTGGCCCACTCGGGGTCGACGTGGGGCGCCAACTCCAGCTCGAGGCGGTACTTGTCGCTCATGACGCGGTCCTTTCTGGTTGGGCCAGCAGGGCGCCGACGGCGCCGCTGAAGTCGGCCCACAGCCCGAGGCGCTCGGCCAGCGCGGCGCGGCCGGCGGGGGTGAGCTCGTAGAACTTGCGGCCGGGCCCGCCGTCCCCGGCGCGCCACTCGGCCGTGACCCAGCCCGCCTCCTCCAGCCGCCCGAGGAGCGGGTACAGCGTCCTGCGTGACTTCGCTCAACGGTGGGTTTGGGCGCTGAATTCGCCGTTTTCTCCCGAAATCAGCGACCAAACTCACCGTTGAACGAATCTTGGCTACGGTCTAGGGTGACGGCATGCCCTCCACGGCGCACGATGTGGCGCTTGACGCTGGCCTGGGCCCGGTTTTCACCCGGAGCGAGGCACTGGCTGCCGGGATCACCCCGGCCAGGCTCAAGAGCGGCCTGTTTCACCCCGTGTTCCGCGGTGTGTTCACGACGGCGGAGGACCCTGGCCGCCTGGCCGTGCGGGCCGCCGCCGCGGTCAAGCTGGCGGGGCCTAAGGCCCTGGTCTGCGCGGAGACCAGCCTGGCCTTGTTCGGGTGCGACTTGCCCGATCCCGCGGCGAACGAGACGGTCCACGTCTGGCTGCCCGATGACCGGGTGGGCCCGCGGCGATCCGGTATCCAGGTCCACCGCGGCCGTCTCAACGGCCGTCCCAAGCAAATCCAGTCGTCCGACTGGTTCAACTCGGCCGCCCTGACCGACTGTTGGCTGCAGTTGGCCGAGAAGACGGACCTCCACGATCTGGTTGTGATCGCGGACGCCATGATGCGGTTCCAGGACCCGCTGGTGTTCCGCCACGACTTTGAGGACGCGCTGGCCACCTGCCACCGCCTGCCCGGGTTGCGGAAGGCGAGGCAGGCGCTCGCCCTCGCCAGGGATGGGACCGATTCGCCGGCCGAGACCAGGCTCCGGTTGGCCATGGTGGAGGCGGGCCTGCCCGCGCCGGAGATCAACTATCCGGTTCGGGACGTTTCTGGTCGGATGGTGTACCGCCTCGACATGGCGTATCCCGAGTGCATGGTGGCGGTCGAGTACGACGGGGCGGTCCACGTCGCCAACGCCACACAGATGCGGCGTGACCAGACGCGGCGCCGCCGCCTGGAGGACCTGGGCTGGCGCGTCATCACTGCTACGGCCCCCGATCTCCACGACCCGGCCGAGTTGATCGCATCTGTCCGCTGCGCGCTGGCGCCGACCGCGACGTGACGCCGTTCAACGGTGGGTTTGGGCGCTGAATTCGCCGCAATCGCTAGGTTTCAGCGTCCAAACTCACCGTTGAACGAACGAGGACTGGCAATGGCGGCGTCACGCGGGGCGGTCCGACCGCCGGTGAGCGCGCGCTGGGCCCTTGGGGTACACTCTCCCCTTGGTCCGCGCGCCTGCGTGGATACATCGCATGTCGGCTCTCTGCCCTGGCTGTCAGGGCGGGTCACGGTCCGAGGTCCCTTCGGGGTGGGTCGTGGCGCCGGCGTCAGGCGGCGCCAACCCGGCGCCGAGGAACTCAACCGGGCCTCCGGGCCCGCTCAGAAAGGACAGCCATGGCCGTCGTCAGCGCCACCGAACTCCTCAAGAACGGCGTCCACTTCGGACACCAAACCCGCCGCTGGAACCCGAAGATGAAGCGCTTCATCTTCACCGAGCGCAACGGCATCTACATCATCGACCTCCACCAGACCGTGACCTGCATCGACGCGGCCTACAACTTCGTCAAGGAGACCGTCGCCCACGGCGGCCAGATCCTCTTCGTCGGGACCAAGAAGCAGGCCCAGGAAACCGTCGCCGACCAGGCCAACCGCGTCGGCATGCCCTTCGTCAACCAGCGCTGGCTGGGCGGGATGCTGACCAACTTCCCGACGATGGTCAAGCGGATCCAGCGCCTCAAGGAACTCGAGGCCATGGACCTCTCCAACGTCGCCGCCTCCGGCCTGACCAAGAAGGAGCTGCTCGGCCTGTCGCGTGAGCGCGACAAGCTGGCCAAGTCCCTGGGCGGCATCCGCGACATGGCCAAGGTGCCGAGCGCTGTCTGGGTCATCGACACCAAGAAGGAGCACCTCGCCATCGACGAGGCCCGCAAGCTCAAGATCCCGGTCGTCGCCATCCTCGACACGAACTGCGACCCGGACGAGGTCGACTACCCGATCCCGGGCAACGACGACGCCATCCGCGCCGTCTCTCTGCTGACCCGGATCGTGGCCGACGCCGCCGCCGACGGCCTCCTGGCCCGCTCGCAGGCCGCGCCGGTCAGCGACGACGCCGCCCCGGCCGAGGCCGAGCCGATGCCCGATTGGGAGCGCGAACTCCTCGCCGGGACGCCGACGGCCGACGAGCCGCCGCTCGACGTCACGGCGCCGGCTCAGCCCGAGGCCGCCGTGACGCCTGCTCCCGCCGTGACGCCGGTGGCCGAGCCCGCGGTCACGCCCGCCGCCGAGCCGGTCGTCACGCCGGAGGTCACGCCGGACGCCACTCCCGTCGTCACGCCGGACGCCGCGTAGGCGCGTCCCCAGTCCAACCCTTTCCTGACAATTCCAGTTCCAAGGAGAAACCCCATGGCGATTACCGCCCAAGACATCAAGAAGCTGCGTGACGCCACGGGCGTCGGCATGTTGGACGCCCGCAAGGCCCTGACCGACGCGGACGGCGACTTCGAGAAGGCCGCCGAGCTGCTCCGCATCTCCGGCCAGGCGAAGGCCGCCAAGCGCTCCGACCGCGAGGCCTCGAACGGCCTCGTCGCCGCCGCCGGCCACACTCTGATCCAGCTCGGCGCCGAGACGGACTTCGTGGCCAAGAACCAGGAGTTCATCGATCTCGGCGAGGCCATCGTCCAGGCCGTCGACGCCGCCGGCGCCGACACGCTGGAGGACGCCCAGGTGGTCAACCTGCCGACCGGCGAGACCGTGGCCGAGGCCGTCCAGGCGCTCTCGGCCAAGATGGGCGAGAAGATGGAGCTCGTCAACGTCGCCCACTTCGACGGCGACACCCACGTCTACCTCCACCGCCGCTCCAAGGACCTCCCGCCGCAGGTCGGCGTCCTGGTCGAGTACGCGGGCGCGGACGAGGACATCGTCCACCACGTGGCCCTCCAGATCGCCCACTCCAACCCGCTCTACGTCGGCGAGGCCGAGGTGCCCGAGGACGTGCTGGCCAACGAGAAGCGCCTGGCCGAGGCCACGGCCCGCGAGGAGGGCAAGCCCGACAAGGCGATCCCGCGGATCGTCGAGGGCCGCGTCGCCGGCTTCCTGAAGGATGTCTGCCTCCAGAACCAGGAGCCGATCGCCCACGACCACCCGACCGTCGGCGCGCTCCTCAAGGAGCACGGGGTCACGGTGTCGCGGTTCGCCCGCTTCTCCGCCGGCCCCGACCCGGCCCGCCGGTAGGGGTCTTCGGACTTCATCCCACTTCTGTAGAGTTGGGCGCCGAGGCAACCCCTCGGCGCCCAACTTTGTCTAGCTGCAAGGAGATCACGGTGGCCACAACCCCGGTGTACAAGCGTGTCATGTTGAAGTTGTCGGGTGAGGCGTTCGGGGGCGGCCAACTGGGCGTCGACCCGGTCGTCGTCGGCTCGGTCGCCCGCCAGATCGCCGAGGTCGTCGAGAGCGGCGTCCAGGTCTGCGTCGTCGTCGGCGGCGGCAACTTCTTCCGCGGCTCCCAGCTCCAGGAGGGCGGCATGGACCGCGCCCGGGCCGACTACATCGGCATGTTGGGCACGGTCATGAACGCCCTCGCCCTCCAGGACTTCTGCGAGAAGGCCGGCGTCGACACGCGCGTCCAGACGGCCATGACGATGGCCCAGGTGGCCGAGTCGTACATCCCCCTGCGCGCCATCCGCCACATGGAGAAGGGCCGCGTCGTCATCTTCGGCGCCGGGACCGGGATGCCGTTCTTCTCGACCGACACGGTGGCCGCCCAGCGGGCCCTCGAGGTCCACTGCCAGGTCATCCTCATGGCCAAGAACGGGACCGACGGCGTCTACGACTCCGACCCCAAGACCAACCCGGCGGCCCACAAGTTCGACGACCTGACCTACGACGAGTTCCTGACCCGCAACCTCAAGGTGGCGGACGCGACCGCCATGGCCATGGCCCGCGACTACAAACTCCCGATGATCTTCTTCAACCTGGACGTCCCCGGCAACATCGCCCGAGTCATCAACGGCGACCAGATCGGCACGCTGGTCCACCCGTAGCCGCAGCCTGGCGCGGCCCAGCGCCGTGGAGG
>JAISTC010000179.1 GCA_031272805.1 Propionibacteriaceae bacterium | reverse complement strand
GGGCTGGCCTTGGCCGTGACCGCGAAGGCGCCGCCGTCCCAGAAGCCGACCGACCGGCGCTTGGCGTCCGTCGCGGGCACGGCCGGGGCGGGCTTGGTCTGGGTCAGGCCGAGGAGTGTCTTGAGATGCGGGCTGGCGGCGGGGAGGACCGTCGCGCCGACCTCGACCGCCGTCCCGGCGAACTCGATGCGGCGGGTGCGGCCGCCGGCCTGCGATTCGCGGTCGAACACGGTCACGCTGGCGCCCGGCAGGTCACGCCGGAGCCGGTAAGCCGCCATCGTGCCGGCCGCGCCGGCGCCCACGATGGCGATCGAACTCATGGCGGAATCCTAGCCGCGAAGCCGGGCACTGTGGCTAGCCGCCGCAGGGCCCGACCCCAGGGCCTCACGCGATACCTTGGCCTGGGCTCACCCCTGGCCGCCCCAAACCCCTTGTCATCCCGGCGAAAGCCGGGACCTTTCGGGTCAACGAGACATACCACCACGCCCAGACTTGCGCCCGGGTGGTCGACCGCCGCAGGAAAGATCCCGGCTGTCGCCGGGATGACAATGCGTCTCTTACATGAGGGATAAGTCCCGGCCGCCCCGCACCGGCCACGGTGCCGGGCCCTGTGGAATCGCTCGTTCCTCGCTCCGTAGCCACAGTGCCCGACCCCATGGCTAGGATTCAGGTATGAGTTCGATCGCCATCGTGGGCGCCGGCGCGGCCGGCACGATGGCGGCTTACCGCCTCCGGCGTGACCTCCCCGGCGCCGATGTCACTGTGTTCGACCGCGAGCCCACGGCGGGCGGCCGGACGCGCCGGATCGAGTTCGCGGGCGCGCCGGTCGAGGTCGGCGCGACGGTCCTGCCGGCCGCCAGCCCGCATCTCAAGGCGCTCCTCGACCTGACCCGGACCAAGCCCGCCAAGTCCGTGCCCGCCACGGACGCCAAGCACGAGTCGGTCGGCTTCTGGGACGGCGCCGCGTTCGCGGTCACGGCCAAGGCCAGCCCCGGGCTCGTCAACGCGGGGTTCGTGCGCCACTACGGCCCGACCTCCGGCCTGCGGACGGTGGCGGCGCTGCGCCAGACGGCCTCCCGTTGGGCCAAGATCTACGGCCTCCAGAAGGCGGGCCGGCTGTTCCTCACCCCGGCCGCCCTCCTCGACGCGCTGGGCCTGGCCGACCTGACGGGCATGTCCTTCCGCCACGCCATGGGCCGGGCCGGCGTCAAGGGCGGCTTCGTCGACGAGATCCTCGCCGCCATCACGCGCCACCTCTACACCCAGGACGCCCGTCTCAACGCCTTCGCCGGCGAGCTCGGCCTGGCCGCCGCGGGCCTGGCCGGGGCCACCCCGGTCGCCCTGGAGGGCGGCAACGGGACGTTGTTCGCCCAGGCGCTGGCCGCGCTCGGCGTCGAGCTCGTGGCCGAGACGCGCGTGACTCGGATCGAGGCCGCCGACCCCGCCTACCGGCCGCCCGCCCCCGCGCCGCCGCGCCGCCGCGGGGCCCGCGAGGAGGCCGTCGCCGTGCCGCCGCCCAGCGGGCGCATCGCCGTCGTGACGAAGGACGGCGAGCGGCGTGACTTCGACGCGGTCGTCCTGGCCGCCCCTCTGGAGACCGCCGATCTCAAGGTGTCGGCCGCGCGCCGGTTGGTGCGGACGCCGCCGCGCCAGTTCCAGGAGGTCCACGTCACGTTGGTCGCCGGGACGCCGTCCGCGGGCTACTTCGGGCTGGCGCCGGGCCAGGCGATGCCGGCCCACGTCTTCGCGGCCAGCTCGCCCCGGACCCCGTTCTGGTCGCTCGGCGTGGCGGGCCGGTCGCCGGAGTTCGGCTGCCCCATCTGGAAGCTGCTGACCGCCTCCCGGCCGCTGTCCGACGCCAGCCTGCGCCGCCTGTTCGACGAGCGCCACGCCGTCACGCGGTTCGTCTGGAAGGGCGCGTACCCGGTCCTCGACCCGGGGACCGAGGGCGCGCCGTTCGTGCTGGCCCCGGGCGTGTACTACGCCAACGGCCTGGAAGCCGCCGCCTCCACCGCGGAAGTCGCCACGGTGGCGGGCTACAACGTGGCCGGCCTGGTCGCGCGCCAGTTGTAAGCCACGGGGTCGGGCACGCTGGCTTGGGCCATGGGGTCGGGCACGCTGGCTACGGAGCGAGGAACGAGCGACAGCCAGCGGGCCTGACACCGTGGCGACCGGAGAAGTCACCCCTACCCGCCACGGTGTCAGGCTCCTAGGCCGAGGTGTCAGGCTCCCCCGCCTTGGCGAGGCACGAGCCCGGGCGGGGGAACCTGATACCGCGGCCGACCCCACCCCCACCCGGCCGAGGTGTCTGACGCCGCCGCCCGGTCCTGCGACTCCGGCGCTGGCGCGCCTCCGCGCAGGATGACGTTCGTCGCCAAGGCCGCGGCATCAGACACCTCCGCCTGGTACTCTCGCGACTATGTCTTCGGTGCAGGTGGCGGGGTTTTCGGTCGAGTACGAGACGTACGGCAGTCCGGCGAACCCCGCGGTATTTATGGTGCATGGCCTCTACCTCGACCACCTGGCGATGGCCACGTTGGCCAACCGGTTGACGGACGCCTACTACGTCGTCGCCCACGACGCGCTCGGCCACGGCCGCTCCGCCAAGCCCGACAGCTTTACCCTGGCCGACCAGGCCAATGTCCTCAACGGCCTGATCGACGCGCTCAAGGTCCGCAGTTGCGCCGTGCTGGGCGAGTCGATGGGCTCGTACATCGCCATGCAGGCCGCGTTCCAGAACCCCGCCCACATCCGCCGCCTCATCCTCCTCGCCCCCAAGGCCTACGGCCCGACATCGTCCATCTCCGCCTACTTCGAGAGCCAGGGCGTCGACCCGGCCAAGCTGACCGTCCCGGCCCTGTTCGACGGGCTGGCCGACGTGCTCTGGTGTCCCGAGACGCTGCCGGAGCGGCGGCGCCAGATCGAGGCGGACATGGTGCCGGCCATCATGCTGAGCAAGGCGGAGGCGGCGGTCGTGGCGACGTCCGTGTCCGGCTTCGACCTGCGCGCCGAGCTGCCCCAGATCCAGGCCAAGACGCTCGTGGCCACGGGCAAGTACGACGGGCTGAACCCGCCCGAGGCCGGCCGCGAGGTCGCGCGGTTGATCCCCGGCGCCCGGTTCGAGCTCTTCGAGCACTCCGGCCACATCCTCAAGTACGAGGAACAAGTGAAAACCGGCGACCTGATCCGGTCCTTCCTGGACAGCTAACGGCCCGCCCGGACCGCCCCCGCCACCCCACTCCCCTCGGCCATCCCATACCCTTTGCCATCCCATACCCTTTGCCATCCCTAACCCCTTGTCATCCCGGCGAAAGCCGGGATCTTTCCCTGAGGGTCGGCCACCGCGCTGCAAGATCCCGGCTTTCGCCGGGATGACAGAGGGCGACAACTTCTTGCCTTCTTCTTGGGCTGTTTTCCGGGTGCTCTCAGGTCGGACCGGCAGGATGGCGTCACCGCTACGAAAGGCGACGCCGATGTCACGCTCCCCGTCCCTCCTCCTGCCCCTGGCGTTCATCGTCACGCTCTCCCTGGCCGCGTGCGATCTGCCCGGCGCCACGCCCGGGTCGACGTCCAGCGTGACGGCCAGCCCGAGCGCGACCCCGGCCGGCGCCGGGGAGGCCCCGCCCAGCGAACCGCTGACGCTGGCCAACTTCCCCTGGATCAACGGCTCGACGGCCGCCATCCCGCTGATCAAGGCGACGATGGAACGCCTGACAGGCCAGCCGGTCGACGGGGAGATCGGCGTCTCGCAGACGAGCGACGCCTGGGCCGGCCTGGTCCAGACTTGGACCGACCCCGACACGGCCGTGCTGTTCGTCTACCCGCCGGACGAGGCCACGCGCCAGACCGTCGCCGACTCCGGCGTCGCCCTCGAGCTGGCGCCGATCGGGCGTGACGCGCTCGTCTTCGTCACGAACGCCGCCAACCCGGTCTCGAACCTGTCCTCCGCCGACATCCGGGCGGTCTACTCCGGCGCGGTCACGTCGTGGGCCGAGCTGGGCGGCGCCGACAGCCCGATCGTGGCGTACCAGCGCAACGAGGATTCCGGCTCGCAGGCGTTAATGCGGTCGCTCGTCATGGGCTCGACGTCGATGATCCCGTCGCCCGCCGGGCTGACGGCCGGCGGCATGTTGGCGCTCATCCTCGAACTCCAGAGCTACCAGAACACGGCCAACGCCCTCGGCTATTCCGTCTACTACTACGTCTCCGAGATGCAGGCCCAGCCCGACCTCAAGATCCTGTCGGTCGACGGCGTCGCCCCGACGCACGCGACCATCATCGACGGCTCCTACCCCTTCGTGACGGACTTCTACGCGGTCATCCAGCGGCGCGCGGCGGCCGGGTCGCCCGCCCGCCGGATCTTCGAGTGGATCCAGTCGGACGAGGGCCGGGCGACGGCGGCGGACACGGGCTACGTCCCGCTGCCCGCCGGGTCGCCGGTCACGCTCGACCTGACGCAGCCCGGGCCGACGACGCCGGGCTGCCGCGAGGGCCTCGTGCTGCCGGCCGGGGTCGACCCGGCGGAGGTCTGCTCCGAGGTCTGGATCGAGTACCCGGCGCCGACGGCGTGGGTGGACGAGTTCGCGGCGCAGATCGCGTCGCCCAGCGGCAACATCACCTGCCAGTTGACGGCCGGCTGGGTCACCCTCCACGGGACCACCCTCCGGCCCAACACGACCTGCACGATCCGGGAGGCGGACTACATCGACGCGGACCTGGGCGGCGAGGCCCAGATCGCGTTCAGCGTGACGGACGAGGGCCCGGGCCAGTTTCTGACGCAGAGCGTCTATTTCGGCGACTTCGCCGACTGGGACGCGGCGGACTCCCAGGTTGTGGAGTACGGCGCGGTCGTGGCGACGGGCGAGATGGCCTGCCGCAGCGCTGAGGCGGGGATGACCTGCTGGGACTCCTCGACCCAACACGGCTTCTTCGTCAGCCGGTCCGCCTTCGCCACCTGGTGAGCGCACGGCGCCGGCCATAGGTCGAGGCACGGCCAAGGCCATGGGGTCGGGCACGCTGGCTACGGAGCGAGGCACGAGCGACAGCCAGCGGGCCTGACACCGTGGCCGGAGAACTCACCCATGGCGCATTCCACAGCCCGCCGCCTGGCCTATTCTTGGGCCCATGGCTGATTACGCCGACTCGGCCGTGGCTGCGGCCGCGCTCCAGGATCCCGCCCTGCCCGCCGCCGACCTCCAGTCCATCGCCGCGGCCCAGCCCGCGCTGCGCGCCCAGGTCGCGGCCCACCCGTCCGCCTACCCCGCGCTCCTCGATTGGCTGGAGCGCCGGAACGACCCCGCCGTGACGGCCGCCGTGGCCGCGCGCCGGGCGGCAGCGGGGGCGGCGGCCGGCGCGGCGGTGACGCAGCCGCTGGGCCAACCGGTCACGGCCACCCCATCGGTCACGCCGGCCGCGGCCGCGCCGTTGTCCGGCGCGCCGGACCAGTGGCTGGCGCCGACGGGCTTCACGGCGACCCCGGCGTCCGCCGCCGCATCGCCGGACTTCGCCGCGCCCTACTCCGCCGCGCCCGGCCAGAACGTCGCCTACCCGGCGAGCGTCGGCACGCCGTCATACCCGGCCAACGCGGCCGTGCCGCTGACCCAGGCGGGGGCCGTGACGACGCCCCCGCGCTCGCGCCGCGGCTTGCTCATCGGCGTCACGTCCGCCGTCGTCGTGTTGGCGCTGGTCGGCTCGCTGGTCTACGCCTTCCACGACCGGCTCGGCCTGGGCGGCGCGCTCGGCGGCCCGCCCGAACTGACGGAGGAGCAGTTCTACACGCTGGCCGAGGAGACCCTGCCGGAGCAGACGGGCGCCCAGCCGCTCGACGTCAGCACGCCCGGCTACCTGGGCGACATCCTCGCGGGCATCTGCCCCGGCGACCCGGTCGAGGGCTCGCTGCTGGAGGCGACGCAGACGTTCAACTTCAGCACGAACACGTATGTGACGCTCCAGCTCTTCGAGACCGCCGACCAGGCCGACGCCTACCTCGACTACGTCAGCACCTGCCAAACCAGCTTGTCACAAGGGTTTTTCACGACGAAAGAAAGCAGTGACTCCGGGGTCCGGCTGATCGACGTGGCCATGGGCGGCCTGACCTTGGAGTATTTCGCCGGCTACGGAAATATCGTCGCCTCCGGCTACACGCCCACCCAGGAGTGGTCCGACTACGCGGTCAAGAACCTCAAGCCGGCCATCGACAAGGCCGCCAAGAGCTGAGGGTCGTCACCCCACAGCCGGTCGTCACCCCCACCCCCTTGTCATCCCGGCGAAAGCTGGGATCTTGGAGCGATGTAGTCGACCAACAGGGAAAGATCCCGGCTTTCGCCGGGATGACAGCGGTTTGGGATGACACGGGGTACCGGATGACGGAGGGTGGGGATGACAAGGAGGCACGGGATGGGACGGTCCCACCGGCGCGGCGTCAGTACAGGCGGCCTAGGTCTACTAGCCCACGCCTGGCCAGTTCTTCGTGGAGGTAGGCGCAGTTGGATTCGTTGTAGTCGGGTTCCAGGTGGTAGGCCAACTGCAGTGGGCCGTTGGCGTTGTCGGACAGAGTGTGGTCGAGCCACTCCGCCATGGCGGCTGCGTCTGCCTCGGCCCGGAGGACGCGCAGGGGCGGGAAGACGTTGACCGCGAAGTCCGGGCCCAAGCGCCGCCGGATCGCCGCCACGGACGTGTCCGAGCCCGTGTCGATGACGGCCAGCCCCTCAATGTCCGCGATCGCGTCGAGGACGTGGTCGGCGTGGCCGCAACTGTGGAGCCGCAGCGCGCCGAACTCCCGGCCCAACCGGCTGGCGTACGGCGTGACGAACTCGCGGTATTGCTCCCCGCCCAGCATCGTCCCGGCGCACTCGCCGACGTGGACGCTCGTCACGGGGAGGTCGCCGAGGGCGGAGAAGTGGCGGACGACGGCCGTGTAGACGTCGGCAATCCAGCCGTGGACCGCGTGCACGAGGCCGGGGTCCTCGAGCATGAGGAGGAAGATGTCCGGCCCCATGAACTTGAGCGCGGTCGTGACGATGCCGTGGATCGTGGCGCGGCCGGAGGTATCCCAGAAGAACGGCGGGATGACGCGGAGGTCGGGCCGCTCGCGCCGGTAGCGCGTGACCTGTTCGCCCAGCTCGGCGATGAGGGGGAGGTCGAGGACCGCCGCCACGGACGGCAGGTCGCCGGCCGACGCCAGGTCGCGCAGCGGGTAGCCCGCCACGTCCGAGTCCTTGTCGGCGGCGACGACGAAGTCCGCGCCGAGCGCCGCCGCGATGATGAGGTTCGGCTGGATCGCGCCGACCAGGAGCTGGTTGGGGGCGACGAACCGGGCCTGAACCAGGTTGTCCTCCATGTGGTAGACGGGGTAGTGGGGGAACCGCCGGCGGACGAACGCGGCGCAGGCCAGGTCACGCTCGCGCCGGACGAGCGGGTCCCGGTAGTAGGCGGCGTCGAAGTCGAAGCCCCCCTCCTGGTGGAGCCAGGCCTTGGACACGGACGCCTGGACGGAGATCGGCCCGCTCACTTGATCGACCCCGCCGTCAGGCCCGCCACGAGCTTCTTCTCGATGGCCGCGAACAGGGCGACGGCCGGCACGATGGCCAGGACCGAGACCGCGAAAACGTATTGCCAGCGCGTCTGGTACTGGCCCTTGAACATCGTCAGGGCGACGGTCAGCGGCTGCTTCGTCGGGCTGGACGACAGGAGGACGAGCGAGGCGGCGAACTCGTTCCAGGCGGCCGTGAACGTGAAGATCGTGGCCGTGACGACGCCCGGCCAGACCAGCGGCATGTCGATGCGCCAGAGGATCTGCCAGTTGGAGGCCCCGTCGAGGCGGGCGGACTCGTCGACCTCGGCCGGGATCGAGGCGAAGAAGGAGTGGAGGATCCACGTCCCGAATGACAGGTTGAACGCCGAGTTGACCAGGATCATCGCCCACCACGTGCCGTTCAGCGACAGCGCCTGGAACTCCTTGAACAGGCCCACGACGACGACCGCGGGCTGGAGCATCTGGGTCATCAGGACGAGGAACAGGAAGGCGAGCCGGCCGGGGAACTTGAACTTGGCCGTGTAGTAGGCCGCGGGCACGGCCACGAGCAACGTCAGGACGGTCGCGCAAATCGAAATCACAAGGGATGACACGAGGTTGTCCGGCAGCGGCGTCTCCGTCACGGCCCACATCGTGACGTAGTTGTCCAGGTGCCACTCCTCGGGGATGAACGTGGGCGGCGTCCGCAGGACCTCGGCCAGCGACTTGAACGAGCCCAGCAGCATGACGAGGTAGGGCAGCAGGAACAGCACGCCGATGACGACGCCGCCCACGACCCGCGCCGTGACGGACCCGGGCGCGGTCGGCGTGACGTACTTGTGGGACTGGCGCGGAGCGGCGGTCAACGTGGCCATCAGTCCTCCACCTCCCCTGTCATCCTGAGCGGAGCGAAGGATCTCGCCCGCCACCGAGACCCCGCGCCGCGCTCAGACCGGCAGAACACGCTCATCAGTCCTCCACGCTCTTGAGGGGCTTCACGACCAGCATGTAGATCACGATGACCACGATGACGATGCCGAAGTTGATGACGGAGAGGGCGGAGGCGAGGTCGACGCGCCGGTTGGACTGGAGGATCTTGAACATGAGGGTCGTGGTCGTGTCGGCGTCGAAGCCGGGCAGGTGGCCGGTCATGACCTTGAGGATCGGGAACGAGTTGAACACGTTGATGATGTTGATGATGGCGGAGGCGGCCAGCGCGGGCCGGAGCTGCGGCAGGACGACCTTGAAGTAGGTCTGGCGGGGACGGGCGCCGTCGACGGCGGCGGCCTCGAGGACATCGCGGCTGATGCCCTGGTGGCCGGCCAGGAGCGTGTAGGTCGTGAAGGGGAGGGAGACGAAGACCGCGATGACGATGGCGATGATGAAGGCCCAGGGCATGGCCCGCGTGAAGCCGAAGTCGCCGCCCGCGAACGCGGAGAGGCCGGGGAGGTGCTCGGAGAGGAGCCGGAGGGCCTCGTTGACCAGGCCGTAGTTGGGCTCGAAGGCGTAGAAGACGACCATCGTCGTCATCAGGACCGAGGAGGCCCACGGCACGATGACGATCAGCCGGATGACGGTCCGGCCGGGGAAGGCCTTGTTGAGGAAGTTGGCGAGAAACAGCGACAGGCCGATGGTGCCGAGGACGACGACCGTGACCCAGAGGGCCGTGCGCGCCAGCGCGCCGACCAGGTCGAAGTGCTCGGCCAGCATGGGGTAGTTGGACAGCCCGGC
>JAISTC010000219.1 GCA_031272805.1 Propionibacteriaceae bacterium | reverse complement strand
CTCGACCAGGCGGCCGAGGTCGTGGCCACGGCCGCCGCCAGCCCCGACAACCCGGACAACGTCACGTTCGAGACGGCCGACCTCTTCGCCCTCCCCTACCCCGACGCCAGCTTCGACGTCGTCCATCTCCACCAGGTCCTCCACCACGTGGCCGACCCGGTGGCCGCCCTCAAGGCCGTGGCCCGCGTGGCCAAGCCCGGCGGCTTGATCGCCGACCGGGAGGGCGACTTCGGCGCCGCCTGGTGGTATCCGGCCTGCCCCGGCTGGCAGGTCTGGCAGACCACGTTCCTGGCCGTCGGCGCGGCCGAGGGCGAGGACCTGACCATCGCCCGCCAACTGTTGCGGGTGGCGCGCGAGGCCGGGTTCACGGACGTCACGCTGTCCGCCTCGGTCTGGTCCTACCCCGGCTTCCAGCCCCGCGACGAGGCCACGGCCACCTGGGCCGAACGCCTCGTGGCGCCCCACTTCGTCGAGCTGGCCGAGGCCGCCGGCGCCGCCAACCGGGCGACGCTGGAGGAGGCCGTGGCCGACATCAAGACCTGGGCCGAGAACCCCGACGCCGCCTTCTTCCACCCCCACGGTGAGATCCTCATCCGGGTCCCCTGAATCGACTGGTGGCGCGTGTGCATTTCCGGGCCCCGATTCCGTTGACGCGCCACCGCGCGATCGGTCTGTCGGATCGAGTGGTGGCGCGTCACCGCTGGCCGGGGAACATTGTCGGTCGGGCTCACTACTGTGGCGGCCATGAATGAGAGCTCGCTCCGGGCCGCCGCCCTGGCCATCCTCCGGGACCTGACCGGTAACCCCGCGGCCGACTTCCACGCCGGCCAGTTCGAGGCCATCGCCGCGCTCGTGGCCGACCGGCGGCGGGCCCTCGTCGTCCAGCGGACCGGCTGGGGCAAGTCGGCCGTCTACTTCATCGCCGCCCTCCTGCGCCGCCGCCAGGGCTTCGGCCCGGCGCTCATCGTGTCGCCCCTGCTGGCGCTCATGCGCGACCAGGTCAATGCCGCCGCCCGGGCGGGCGTCCGCGCCGCCACGATCAACTCGGCCAACCCGACCGAGTGGGGTGAGATCGAGGCGGCCCTCCGGGACGACGCCGTCGACGTCCTCCTCATCTCCCCGGAACGCCTGGTCAACCCGCGCTTCCGGGCCCACCAGCTACCCCTGCTGACAGGCTCGGCCGGCCTCGTCGTGATCGACGAGGCCCACTGCATCTCCGACTGGGGCCACGATTTCCGGCCCGACTACCGCCGCCTCCGGGATCTCTGGGCCGGCCTCCCGCCCGACGTGCCGGTCCTGGCGACGACGGCCACGGCCAACGCGCGGGTCGTGGCCGACGTCGAGGAACAGTTGGCCTCGGGCGGCCACGGCGTCGTCACGGTCCGCGGGCCCCTCGCCCGGCCGTCGCTCCGCCTCGGCGTGCTCACGATCCGGTCGAACTCGGAGCGCCTGGCCTGGCTGGCCCACCACCTGGGCGACTACGAGGGCTCCGGGATCGTCTACTGCCTGACCGTGGCCGGGGCAGAGGACACGGCGGCGTTCCTGGCCGGAGCGGGTCACTCGGTCCAGGCCTACACGGGCCGGACCGACGACGCCGACCGCCAGGCGGCCGAGACGGCGCTCAAGGACAACCGGGTCAAGGCCCTGGTCGCGACGTCCGCGCTCGGCATGGGCTTCGACAAGCCAGACCTCGGCTTCGTCATCCACCTCGGCGCGCCGAGTTCGCCCGTCGCCTACTACCAGCAGGTCGGCCGCGCGGGCCGCGCGACGGCCAACGCCGACGTGCTCCTCCTGCCGGGCGCGGAGGACGCGGCCATTTGGGAGTACTTCGCGACCAACGCGATGCCGACGGAGGAGCGCGCCGGGGCGGTGCTCCGGGCGCTGGCGGAGGCGGGCGGGCCGCTGTCCGTGCCCGCGCTGGAGGCCCGCGTCGACCTGCGCCGCGGCCCCCTGGAACTGCTGCTCAAGGTCCTGGCCGTCGACGGGGCGGTCGACCGCGTCGAGGGCGGCTGGGTCACGACGAGGCGGCCCTGGGTGTACGACGCCGAGCGCTACGGCCGCGTGGCCCAGGCCCGGCGGGACGAACAGGCGGCCATGGTCGCGTACGAAAGTCTCGACGGCTGCCGGATGGAGTTCCTGACCCGGGCGCTGGACGACCCGGCGGCGGCGCCCTGTGGCCGCTGCGACCGCTGCGCCGGACCGTGGTACGACGAGGCCGTCGCTGTGGGCGCGGTCGAGCGCGCCCAGGCCAGCCTGGACCACGCGGGGGTCGCCATCGAGCCGCGCGGGCTGTGGCCGGGCGGGCTCGACCGGCTGGGGATCCAAGTCGACGGGGAGCCGCTCAAAGGCCGGGTGGCGGCGGGGGAGCGGGTCGAGGCGGGCCGGGTGGTCGGCCGTCTGACGGACCTGGGTTGGGGCCGGGCGCTGCGCGACCTCCTGCGGACGGACGCGAACGGCGAGCCGGTCGACGCGGCGCTGACCCCGGCGCTGGCCCGGGCCTGTTTGACCGTCCTGGCCGGGTGGGACTGGACCGAGCGGCCCGTCGCCGTGGCGTGGGTGCCGAGCCTCGGCCGGCCCCGGCTGATCGAGAGCCTCGGCTGTGGGCTGGCGCGGGCCGGGCGCCTGGAACCCCTGGGGCCGCTGGGGCTGGCCCCCGGCGTGACGGGGCATCGCAAGCCCGCCAACAGCGCCTACCGGGTCCGGGACGTGTGGGGCCGGTTGACGGTGCCGCCCGATTTGGCCGGGAAGCTGGCCGCGCTGGACGGCCCGGTCCTGCTGGTGGATGACTACGTCGACTCCCGCTGGACGATGACGATCGCGGGCCGTTTGCTGCGCCGGGCCGGCGCCCGGGCGGTCCTGCCGTTCGCCCTGGCGTCGGTGGGGTAGGGGTTGAACCGGGGCGGGTTGTCGCGCAGACTGTCCAGGTGACCACTGACTTGCCTGAGGCCATGGGGTCGGGCACCGTGGCTACGGAGCGAGGTCTACGAGCGACAGCCACGGGGCCTGACACCGTGGCCGCCGAGCCTGAGGACGCCACCGTGCCCGAGGACGCCGCGGTGCCCGAGGACGCCGCGGTGCCTGAGGACGCCGCCGAGCCCGAGGACGCCGCCGAGCCGGCAGGGCCCGTGACGCCGGATACCGCGGCCGCCGTGCCCGAGGACGCCGCCCAGCCGGCGGAGCCCGTGACGCCGGACACCGGGGCGTCGCCGGCCGAGCCGCCGGAGAGCCCGCGCCGGATCGAGCGGGAGGCGGCCAAGGCGGCCAAGGAGGCGCTCTGCGCCCAGGCGGAGGTGGTGGCGCTGACGTGGCCGGGGAGCCGCGCCAAGGTGGAGATGTCGCGCCTGCTCGACCAGTGGAAGGCCGCGGGCCACGCCTCCAAGTCGGACGACCGGGCGCTGTGGGCCCGCTTCAAGACGGCGCAAGATATGTTGTTTACTCGGCTTGACCTCGAGCGGTCGCGCCAGAAGGAGGCCGAGGCGGCGGCCAAGGAGGTCAAGCTGACCCTGGTCGGGACCGCCGAGCGCCTGGCCGAGCGGTCGGACACGCGCCAGGCGGCCGAGCTGATGAAAAACCTGATGGCCCAGTGGAAGGCGGCCGGGCGGGCGTCACGCCGGGACGAGGACGAGCTGTGGGGCCGGTTCAAGGCGGCGCAAGATACCTTGTTCACCCGCATCAAGGCCGAGCGCCACGAATCGGCGGCGACGCAGAAGGAGGCCGAGGCAGCCAAGGCGGCGCTCGTCGCCGACGTCCAAGCCTTGATCGGCAGCCCCGACCTGAACCAGGCGCGGGCCGAGATGAAGCGGCTGGCCGACGCCTTCCACGCGGCCGGCTACGCCGGCCGGGAGGCCAACCGGCGGCTGGGCGAGGAGTTCCGCGACGCGCAGGCCGGATTCTGGAAGTGGGCCCGCCAGGAGCCGGCCCGGCGCCGCCAGTCGGGCCAGCAGGGGACGTACGGCCGCCGCGCCCGGTTGGCGGACCAGGTGGAGCGGCTGAAGCAGGACATCGCCCGGGCCGAGACCGCACTCGCCCTTGCCGCCCCGTCGCCCGGCCAGCGCCAACGCGGCGCCGGCGTGACCCTGAACCTGACAACGCCCGGGGCCGGCACGGCGCTGGCCGCCGACCTGATGCGCCTCAAACTCCGCCTGGCCGAAACCGAGGAGGAGCTCTACCGGCTGGACGACAAGCTCGGCCGCTGACCATCCCTTAAGTACCGGTACCACTGTATCGTTGCCAGAAAACAACGGTACACCGGTACCGGTACTGGAATGTGTTGTCCGCGTCGGCCAACTCTCCGCCGTCGACCCGATAGCCGTCGGGCCGGAACACGACCTGGAGGGGGAGGGACGGAGCGGCGGCACCGCCGGCGGTCTGGTTCACGCCCGCGAGTCTA
>JAISTC010000172.1 GCA_031272805.1 Propionibacteriaceae bacterium | reverse complement strand
TTCGGCGTCATCCTCGTCGGCGGGTTCCTGACGTTGTCGCTGGCCCGGCGGCTGGAGCACCCGGCCGACTGGCGCTGGCTGACCGCGCCACTGCTGGTCGGGCTGGCGTTCGTCTTCTACCTGGCCCTCGGCCTGGCGGTTCTGGGGGTGGTCAACCTCGTCTGGCACCCGGTCGAATGGCTCGTGCGGCGGCGGTCGGACCGGTCGGACCGGGCGGACCGGGCCGGCCGGGCGGGTCACGTGGGCCCGGACGGGTCTGAAGGAGGGCCAGGGCAGTCGGGCCTGGCCGACGGCCCCTGGGCGGTGGAGCGGCCCTGGGCGGCGGACCCCGACCCGCCCGCCGCCGGCGGCGCCGGCCCCCGCCGCGCCGACCCGGCGTTCGACCAGCCCCGCCACCGCCGGCGCGGGCCGCAGCCCGTGACCGCGCGGACCCGGACGTTGCGCTGGGCCGTGCCGATCATCGTGACCCTGGCCGTCGCCACGACCGTCTACGGCACGGTCCAGGCCCGGACGGTCGAGGTCACGGACGTGACCGTGACGTCGGCCGACCTGCCCGCCGCGTTCGCGGGCTTCCGCGTGGCGCTCATCTCCGACATCCACGTCGGCCCGGGCGTCTCCGGCGACTTCGTCGACGCGCTGGTCGACCAGGTCAACGCCCTGGAGCCCGACCTCGTGGCGATCGCGGGCGACCTCGTGGACGGCACGGTCGCCCAACTCGGGCCCGAACTGGCCGGGCTCGGGCGGCTCCAGGCGCCGTACGGGACGGTCGTCGTGACGGGTAACCACGAGTTCCACACCGGCGATGTCGACCATTGGCTGGCGTATCTGGAGGGGCTCGGGCTGACCGTACTCGACAACTCGGGCATCGAGCTGACGCGGCAGGGCGCGACGATCGACGTGCTCGGCATCAACGATGTCCGCGGCACGGGCGCCCACACCGACGACCTGCTGGCCGCCGTGACGACGCTGGAGCGGGCGTTCGGGACGCCCGCCGACGGGGCCGGCCGCTTCCGCCTACTCGTCGCCCACCAGCCCGTCCAGGCCACGACCGGCGGCGACGCGCCCGCCCGCTTCGGCGTCGACGTCCAGCTCTCCGGCCACACCCACGGCGGCCAACTCTGGCCCTTCCACTACGCCGTCCTCACCCAGCAGCCGGTCCTCGACGGCGTCCACGACATCGACGGCGTCACGGTCGTGACGAGTCACGGCGTGGGCGAGTGGGGCCCGCCGGTCCGGGTCTTGGCCGACCCCGAGATCGTGCTGGTCACGCTGGCCCGACCGTGTCAGTGGGGACGGTTCCTTCTGTCACACTTCACCCGCCCCTGTCATCCTGAGCGCAGCGAAGGATCTCTTCCTACCAAGGTGAGATCCTTCGCTGCGCTCAGGATGACAGAGCAGGTGTGACAAACGGAACCGTCCCCAATGTCACACCCAATGTCACACCGGTACTGGTTCGGCCGCGTCGATGGCGTAGTTGCGCAGGTAGTCGAACGGCAGGAACGCGTAGCCGCCCGCGCCCCAGCCCTCGCCCCAACTGTTCTTGATGAGGACGTGGCGGCCCCAGCCGGGGAGAGTGGCGGCGCCGACGGCGGTGATGGCGTGGCCGCCCAGGCCGCGCGAGCGTGACGCCGGCACCTCGATCCGGCCCTGCGCGTCGGGGCTGTAGAACTCGTTCGTCACCTGGACCCCGAGCAAGACCGGATAGCCGCTCGCCAGCGTCGCCTCGAGCCCGGCCTCGACGCCGTCATGCGCCAGCGCCAGGCGGCGGAACTCCGCCCGGTCCCACGGCCGCGCCGCCTCTGCCGCCGCCGGCGGGTCCTCGGTGCCGTCGCCGAGCGTGGCGTCGTACGGCCACGCCGACAAGAACGGTTGGCCCGAGTCGGCCACGGCGGCCATCACGTTGGGGATGGTCAGCCCGTTCGCGCCCGCCCAGCCCTGCTGGGTGCAGTACCACCAGATCGCCTCGGGCGCGTAGTGCTCGACCGGAGTTGGGTCCTGGGCGGCCGGGTCGACGCCGTTGCGGTGGGCGGTCACGGCCTCGTGGCAGGCCGACGTGGCGAACGTCGCGCAGGTCGGGCGCGAGCCCTGGTCGAGGACCGTCGGCCCGAGGTAGGGGCGCAGGTCGACGTCGGGCGGGGTCTCGGCCGGGGCCTTGGTCTGCTTGGTGGCGGCGCTCACGAGTCCGCCTCCGCCCCGAAGGCCAACTGGAGGTCACGCTCGCGCCGGGCCGGCGTCGGGCCGACCGTGGCGGGGATGACGAGGCGGGTGACGACGGAGTCGGGGTCCCAGGGCCGGGCGTAGACCAGTTCGATGTCACGCGAGCCGACCGTCCGCGTGGCGAAGCCCAGGCGGCGTCCGGTCCGCCCGCCGACGCGGGGGGCGGGCGGGGCGGCGGCGAGGGCGCCGGCCGCGCCCAGGGCGGGGTCAGCGGCGAGCGGCAGGCCGGGCGTGTCCTCGACCAAGGGCAAGACGGCGGGGCGCGGGGCCGGGGCGCCAGGGGTCGCCGCCGGGGCGGCCGCGGCCAGCGTCACGTCCGCCGCCTCGTCCCACGTCACGGACTCCCCCGGCCGCGCGAACGACGGCGGCGCGGGGCTCGGGGAGCGGCGGGCGAACGCGCTCGCCTCCATCCAGCGGTAGCCCGTACTCGGCTGCTCGTCGAGGGCCGCCAACAGCCGGTCGCCCGTGACGACGGTGAGGCCGGCGTCCGGCGTGACGGGACCGATGTCCCACACCTCGCGGTCCTTGCGGGCCCGCTTGCCCCAGCTCAGTTGCCGCTTGATGGCGGCGGGATTGACCTGGTGGAGGCGCTTGTAGTCGGCCGGCGCCAGGTCGCCGGAGTCGCGCAAGCGGCGCAACAGGTCGGAGTAGGGCGCCCCGGCGTCACGCGCAATGCGGTACGCCGCGTCGGCCGTCAGTTGGCCGCCGGTCCAGTAGCGGGCGCGGAGCCGGTCGAGCAAGGCGTCGGGGAGGAGGAAGGCGCGGGCGAAGCGGCGGGCCTCGTGTTCGATGTCGGCGGTCACGTCGCCCACGACCTCGCCGCGCTCGTCCGCGATCCACTCGAAGGGGCGGTCGGCGCCGGGGCGGCTGTGGTCGTAGTGGAGGGTCCAGTGGCCGATCTCGTGGGCGGCCGTCAGGCGCTGGACGGAGGGGTGGGCGGAGCCGTTGAGCAGGATGCCGGCCGGGCCGCCGGGGCGGCCGGGCAGGATCGCGCCGAGCAGGTTGTCGAGGGGCCGGAAGACGACAACGAGACCCAGCCGGCCGATGGCGGCGAAAGGATCGACCGGCTGGGCCACATCGATGTTCAGTTGGCGGAGCAGTTCGCCGGCGGCCTGGTGGGGGCTTGGGGGCATGGGCCCATCTTAGGGGGAGTTGGCCCGGCGACTGTCCCCGGTCAGTTTCCCGTCGGCCGCACGGTCGCCGTGGCCAGGAACTCGGCGAAGCGCAGGACCTGCTCGCGGTCGGCGGCGGAGAGCTGGGCGTAGGCCGTGTGGAGCGCGCTGTTGGCGCCGGCGCTGGCCAGTTCGGGCTCACCGACGAGCCAATCGGTCGACCGGTTGTAGAGGCGGGCGAAGCGTTTGAGCTCGGCCGCGGAGACCTTGCGGCGGCCCGCTTCGATCTCGGTCACGGTCGTGCGCGCGCAGCCCAGCGCGGTCGCCACTTCCTCCTGGGTGAACTCGAGATATTCGCGCGCCTCGCGGAGGCGGGCGGCGATGACGGTGGATTCAGAATCGGTCGCTGGCATCGTGACCTCCTTTTGCCTACTAGTGTCAGCTTTCCCGACATTGATGTCAAGAATACCGACATTGGGCCCCTTCCTTGTCACGTGTGGAACACCGGCTGAGGGCCGCGCCAGGGCCGCGCCAGGGTCGGGTCAGGGCTCGGTCAGGGGCGAACCTCATAGCCGCCGGCCGGCGGGACCACCAGGCTGGGGCCATGACATCGCTCCACACCCTTCCCCGCCCTCTGGAGGCGAGCCGCGCCGCGGTCACGGGCGTCCTCCACTACGTCGCCGACGAGCTCTCCGACGCCGCCGTCTCGGCCGTCCGCCCGTTCCTCTGGGGCGGCGCGCTCGAGCTGGCCACCGTGTTCCCCCAGCACGACTCCTTCGCCTACATCACGGCCGGCTCGCTCGACGCCGCCTACCTCGCCACGGCCCGCGCCGCCCTCGCCGACCCCCACGTCTACGTCGTCCTCTCCGACACGCGCTCCCCCATGAACCGCCTCCTGAGCCACCTCACCCACGACCCCTACAACCACGCCTCCCTCGCCTTCGACCGGGACCTCGCGACCCTCGTGAGCTGCTCCGGCGGCAACCTCGACGAGTCCCCCGGCCTCCACCCTGAGTCTCCCGACGGGCTCCTGGCCCGCCCGGGCGCGGCGTACGTCACGCTGAGCGTGGCCGTGACGGAGGCGCAGAAGGCGTACATGATCGACCGCGTCGAGGCCATCGACCGCGAAGGCACGAGCTTCAACCTCCTCGGCCTCGTGACGAAGCGCGCGGCCAAGCCGAACATCATGTTCTGCTCGCAGTTCACCTACCGCATCCTGGAGGAGGCCGGCGCCGCCTGGTTCGAGGCCGACCCGTGCCACGTCCGCCCCGGCGACTTCCTCCGCCACGAGGCGGACCACGTCACGCTGGGAGCCCGCGTCACTGGACCCCCTCTGTCATCCTGAGCCCTTGGCTGGCGCTCAGGACAGGCTCCGTGAAGGATCTCTCCGCGGTGCAACCGTAAAGTGCCGGTACCGATGCCCCGTTTGTCATCGTGACGCGAAAAACAACGGTACACCGGTACCGGTACTGGAATTGGTTGTCAGAAACAACGGGACACCGGTACCGGTACTGGAATTAGTTGTCAATTAGTTGTCTAGTTGACTTCGTCGGGGTCGGCGGACAGGCGCTGGCCTGTGTCGAGGGCGCGGATGGCCGCCATTTCGGCGTCGGTCAGGGCGAAGTCTGTGATGGCCAGGTTGGCGGCGGCGTGGGCGCGCTGGTTGGCCTTGGGGATGGCGATCGTGCCCTCCTGGAGGTGCCAGCGGAGGATGACCTGGGCCGGCGTCTTGCCGTGGGCCGCGGCGGCGTCGGCGATGGCCGGGTAGGCGTCGAGCGCCCAGCGGCCCTGCCCGAGCGGGCCCCACGCCTCGACCGCGATGCCCTTCTCCTTGAGGTACGCGCGCAGCTCGGCCTGCTGGAACAGCGGGTGGAGTTCGACCTGGTCGAGCGCCGGGGTGATCTCGGTCTCGGCGGCCAGGCGCTCCAGGTGCGGGATCTTGAAGTTCGAGACCCCGATCGCCTTCGCCCGCCCCTCCCGGTAGAAGCCCTCGAACGTCCGCCACGTCGTGACGAACTTGTCGTTCGCGGGCATCGGCCAGTGGATCAGGTAGAGGTCGACGTAGTCCAGGCCCAGCATGTCGAGCGAGCGCTGGAACGCCCCGGCCACGTCGCCGGCCTTGTGGTGGTCGTTGCGGAGCTTGGTCGTGACGAAGATCTCGTCACGCGGGACGCCGGACGCGCGCAACGCCGCGCCGACCGCGGTCTCATTGTCGTAGCCGGTGGCCGTGTCGATGTGGCGGTAGCCGAGCTCGAGGGCCTGTTCGACGACCTGCTGGGTCATTCCAGGGTCGACCTTGAAGCAGCCGAACCCCAACTGCGGGATGGCTGTGCCGGAGTTGAGGGCAATACGGGGGATGTCAGTCATGGGGAGAGTGTAGCGCAGCCTATGGAAGCGCTTCCAGGGAGGCTGGGGCGCGCGGCCGCGGCGTCTGAGGCCGCCGAGATGTCACGCTGCCCGGGGGACAAGAGGGCGGTCTCGGCGCGGGCGCCTCCGGGGACGCCCCCCTTCAGCCGTGGCACTGGGCACCTTGTGCCATCCGTGAAGATGTTGCCTGGACCGCACGCGGGGGTCTGGAATGGACGCCACGGGCAGTGTTGCCCAACACCCGCACCCCAAGGAGTGTTTCCCAATGAAGGCAAGCATTCAGAAAGCCGGCCGGTTCCTGTCGAGCATGGTGATGCCGAACATCGGCGCATTCATCGCGTGGGGCCTGATCACGGCCTTCTTCATCCCGGACGGCTGGACGCCGAACGAATCCCTCAACGCCCTCGTCTCGCCGATGCTGACGTACCTGATCCCCCTCCTCATCGCCTACACGGGCGGCTTCGTCGTCGCCGGCAAGCGCGGCGGGGTCGTGGGCGCGGTCGCCGCCATCGGCACGATCGTGGGCTACGACCAGCCGATGATCCTCGGCGCCATGATCGCCGGCCCGCTCGGCGGCGTCGCCATCAAGTACTTCGACAAGGCCACGAAGGGGAAGGTCAAGTCCGGCTTCGAGATGCTGGTCGACAACTTCTCCGCCGGCATCATCGGCGCCATCCTCTGCGTCGTCGGCCTCAAGGGCATCAACCCGGTTTGCGTCCACCTGACCTCGTGGCTCGCCTCCGGCGTCCAGTTCCTGGTCGACCACTCGATCATGCCGCTGACCGCCGTCGTGGTCGAGCCGGCCAAGGTCCTGTTCCTCAACAACGCCATCAACCACGGCGTCTTCACGCCGCTCGGCATCGAGCAGGCCGCCGCCGTCGGCAAGTCGATGTTCTTCATGATCGAGTCGAACCCCGGCCCCGGCTTCGGCCTCCTCCTCGCCTACATGCTGTTCGGCCGCGGCACGGCCCGCTCGACCGCCCCGGCCGCCGCGATCATCCAGTTCTTTGGCGGCATCCACGAGATCTACTTCCCGTACGTCCTGATGAACCCGATCGTCATCCTCGGCCCGATCGCCGGCAACGTCTGCTCGATCTTCATCCTCCACACGTTCAACGGCGGCCTCGTCGCCGCGGCCTCGCCGGGCTCGATCTTCGCGGAGATGATGATGACGCCGAAGGGCGGCTTCCTGCCCAACATCCTGGCGATCGGCACGGCCATCGTGGTCTCGTTCCTCGTCTCCTCCTTCCTGTTGAAGGTCTTCGGCAAGGACGGCGACCTGGACGCGGCCCAGCAGCAGGTCTCCGGCATGAAGGCGCAGTCGAAGGGCGTCACGTCCGCCGCGGTCGCCGCGGTCACGTCGGCCGCCGCCGTGGTCGACAGCGTCACGGCGGTGGCCGGCCCGGTCTCCAAGATCGCGTTCGCCTGCGACGCCGGGATGGGCTCGTCGGCCATGGGCGCCACGATGCTGCGCAAGAAGTTGAAGGCCGCGGGCCTCGACGGCATCGAGGTCATCCACTGCCCGGTGTCCGAGATTCCGCCGGACGCCCAGGTCATCGTGACCCACCGAGAACTGGCGCAACGGGCCGGCCTGGCCAGCCCAAACGCTGAAGTGATCGCCATCACAAACTTCATGGGCGCGCCGGAGTATGACACCCTGGTGGCCGATCTGACGCAACGGCAAGGGAGCCTCGCATGACCAGTTTCCAGCACACCGTGACCGACCCGGCGGGCCTCCACGCCCGCCCGGCCGGGGTCCTCATCAAGACCCTCCAGGGGTACGAGTCCGACATCACGCTCACGGCCAAGGGCAAGACGGTCAGCGCCAAGAAGCTGTTCGCCGTCATGGGCCTGGCCGTCAAGTGCGGCGACACGATCACGCTGGCCGCCGCCGGCCCGGACGCCGAGGCCGCCATCACGGCGGCCCAGGCGACGCTGGCGGCAGAAGGGATCTGACCGATGGAGGCCGTGGGGACCCGCCAAGGCCAGTTGCTCCGGCTGCTGGCCGCGAGCGGCGAGCCGGTCCCCGTCCTGGAGCTGGGCGAGCGGCTGCGCGTCAGCCGCCGGACGGTCTTCCGCGAGCTGGGGGAGATCGACCAGGTCCTGGAGCCCTACGGCCTCCACCTCGCCACGGCCACCGGCCGCGGCCTGTTCCTGGCCGGCGAGGCGGCGGACAAGGCCCGCCTCCTGGCCGACCTCGGCTCGGCCGGCGACGGCCCGGCCGACCGCTACGAGCGGCTGCCCCGCCTCGCCCTCCTCCTGCTGGAGGAGGGCGAGGCGACGGCCGAGCCGCTGGCCTGGTACGCCGCCCGGCTGAAGGTCTCCGAGGCCACGGTCAGTCACGACCTGGCCCAGTTGGACGCCCACGTCGCCCGCTACGGCCTCCAGGTCGTCCGCCGCCAGGGCCGCGGCGTCTACTCGGCCGGGTCCGAGCAGGCCCGCCGCCGCGCCCTGGCCTGGGCGTGGCGCGAGCTGGAGAGCCTCGGGGTGGGCCGGCGGCCCCGCGTCGGCCACACCCCCGGCTTCCTGGACGAGGTCCGCTGGATGACCCCGGAGTCGCTCGACGCCCTCGACCTGTACCTGGCGCTGGCGGCCCACCGCATCGAGGGCGGCCACGCGGTCGAGCCCGCCCCCGCCGACCAGGCGTACCTCCCGGCCGCCCGCCGCCTGGCGGCGATCGTGGCGGAGCCGGGCGGCCCGGCCCAGCCGGAACGGACGGACCCCTGGCCCGAACCCGAGATCGCCGCGCTGTCGGTCTTCCTGTCGGCCTGCCGCCACGTCCGCGAGGACACGGTCGCGGGCCCCGTCCCCTTCGAGCGCCAGGCCCTCGTCTTCCGCCTGATCGAGGCGTTCGACCCCGGCGCCGCCCCGCTCCTCAAACTGGACGAGGACCTCGTGACGGGCCTGACCCTCCACGTCGCCTCCGCCCTCGTCCGCCTCGACCAGGCCATCGACCTGGACGACCCGCTGGCCGAGCAATTGGCCGCGACCTACCCCGGCGTCCTCAGCCGGGCCGCCCGCGCCGCCCGCCTCCTGGCCCGGCCCGGCCGGACCGTGCCCGACGCGGAGATCAGCTTCCTGGCGGCCCACTTCGGCGCCGCCCTCCACCGCCTCCAGGAGCGCGGCCTGAACCGCCGCCGCGTCCGCGTCGGCGTCGTCTGCCTGGCCGGCATCGGCAGCTCCTACCTCCTGGCCGCCCAGCTCAAGAGCCGCTTCGGCCGCGAGGCCGACATCGAGGTGGCCGACCCGGGCACGTCGGGGACCGGCTTCGACCTCATCGTGTCGACCGTGCCGCTGCCGGACTGCCCGCGCCCCGTGGTCGAGGTCGCCGCCGTGCTGGACCAGGCCGACGCCGACCGGGTGGCCGCGGCCGTAGCCCAGGCGGCCCGCACGGCCCGGCGCGAGGACGCCTCGGTCAAGCCCAGCCACCCGGGCTTCATCGACGCGCTGGCCGGCCTGGCGACGGACGCCCAAGGGCTGGTCCGCGGCTTCACGGCGGTCGAGGCCGACGACGACTGCACGATCGACCGGCTGGCCCGCCTGGCCGGCTACCGCTTCGGCGAGGACGCCGCCTCCGGCAAGGCCATCTACACCGACCTGATGGCCCGCGAACACCTGTCCAGCCAGGTCATCCCCGAGCTCGGCGTCGTCCTCCTCCACGCCCGCACCGAGGGCGTCGACGCCCCCGTCTTCGCCCTGCTCCTGCCCCGCTCGCCCGCCTTCACGCAGCCCGAGCTGAAGGGCGCGCGGGCGGCCGTCGTCATGCTCATCCCCCCCGCCGCCAACCCCGACCGGACCGCGCTGATGGGCGCGCTCAGCGCCGCGCTGATCCAGTCCGAGCCCTTCCTGGCCGACATCGCCGCCCACCGCCCCGCGCAGGTCCTGGGCGACGTCACCGCCCACCTCGAGACCTTCCTCGTCGATTTCACCCACCGTTTGAAAGGATGAACTAATGTTGTTGCCAGTGCTGGACCGGGCGAACATCGTGACCGGTCTGCCGTCCGAACCCCATGAGGCGGCCATCCGCCGCGCCGGCCAGCTTCTGGTCGACGGCGGCTACGTCCAGCCGTCCTACGTCGAGGGCATGGTCCGGCGCGACGCGGGCTTCTCCGTCGCCATCGGCAACGCCATCGCCATCCCCCACGGCCAGGAGGCCGACAAGCAGGCCATTGAGCAGACCGGCCTCGTCGTCCTGACCTACCCGGACGGCCTCGACTGGAACGGCGAGCGGGTCAAGCTCGTCGTCGGCATTGCCGCCAAGGGCGACGAGCACGTCGAGTTCCTGGCCCAGATTTGCGAGGCCTTCGACGAGGAGTCGAAGGTCGACGCGGCGGTCGCGGCGGGCGACGCGGACGAGCTGCTGCACCTGCTCACGCCGGAGGCGTGAGGCCATGATCGTCACGGTCACCTGCAACCCCGCCCTCGACAAGACCGTCACGCTGGACGAACTGGCCGTGGGCGAGCTCAACCGGCTCGGCCCGGCCGAAGCGGACGCCGGCGGCAAGGGCATCAACGTGTCCAAGACCATCGCCGCGCTGGGCGGCCAGTCGGTGGCGACGGGCTTCGTCGGCGGCGGCGTGGGCCGGGACCTGGCCCGCCAGGTCGCCGCCTGGCCCGGGATCGCGGCCGACTTCATCGAGGTGGCGGGGCAGACTCGGACCAACCTCAAGGTCATCGA
The DNA here is from genome assembly GCA_031272805.1 of Propionibacteriaceae bacterium. GTDB lineage: Bacteria > Actinomycetota > Actinomycetes > Propionibacteriales > Propionibacteriaceae > WQYJ01. The sequence continues at coordinate 18,596 of JAISTC010000172.1, read as the reverse complement.
CCACGGCAGCCGGTTGACGGAGCTGAACGAGCCAGGGGTGTGGGTGACCGCCGCCGAGGCGGAAGCCTTGGCCAGCCAGGTCGAGGGCTACGCCCGCGACGGCGCCACGGTCGTCCTGGCCGGGAGCCTGTGCCAGGGCGTCGACCCCAGCTTCTACGCCGACCTGATCCGGCGGATCCACGCCGCCGGGGGCCAGGTCGCGCTCGACGCCGACGGGGAGGCGTTCCGCCGCGGCCTCGAGGCCGGGCCGGACCTGGTCAAGCCGAACCGCCACGAGCTGTGGGAGCTGGCCACGGCCGCAGGCCACCCCGACATCCCACCGACGGCGGACGCCCTGTCCCTGGCCGACCTGGCCGCCTTGGCCACCGACCTGATCGAGGGCGGCCGGGCGGGCCGCGTGGCCGTGTCCCTGGGCGGCGACGGCGCGCTGTTCGTGGCCGAGGGCCGCGTCCTGCGCGCCCCGGCGCTCGACGTCCCGGTCCTGTCGACCGTCGGCGCGGGCGACGCCATGATGGCCGCCCTCGTCTGGGGCAGCGTCACCGGGCTCTCCTGGCCCGACACGGCCACACTCGCCCTCGCCTGCTCGGCGGGCGCCGTGACGACGCGCGGGACCAAGCCGCCCCAGCGTGACCTCGTCGACGCGCTGAGCGCCCAGGTCCGCCTGACCGAACTTTCCTGACTCTCCAACCGCACCGCAGAAAGGCCCCAACCATGCACACCCGCGCAGTCCGCCTCTATGGCGCCAACGACCTCCGCCTCGAAACCTTCGAGCTCCCGCCGCTGCAGGACGACGAGATCCTCGTCCGGATCAAGTCCGACTCGATCTGCATGTCGACCCACAAGCTCCTCATCCAGGGGACCAAGCACAAGCGCTGCCCGGCCGACGTCGCCACCCACCCCGTCATGATCGGCCACGAGTTCGCCGGCGACATCGTCGAGGTCGGCGCCAAGTGGCAAGGCGAGTTCACGCCGGGCGAGAAGTTCGCCCAGCAGCCCGCCCTCAACTACCAGGGCAAGCTGGACTCGCCCGGCTACTCCTACCAGTGGTGCGGCGGTTCGGCCACCTACGCGATCATGCCCCACGAGGTCATGGAGCTGGGCTGCCTCCTCCACTACGACGGTGACTCGTACTTCGGCGCGTCGCTGGGCGAGCCGATGAGCTGCATCGTCGGCGGCTACCACGGCAACTACCACACGAACAAGCAGGACTACAGCCACCAGATGGGCATCCGGCCCGGCGGCCACGTCCTCATCCTGGGCGGCGCGGGGCCGATGGGCCTCGGCGCGGTCGAGTACCCGCTGGCCGTCGAGCCCCGCCCGGCCCAGATCGTCGTCGCCGACGTCGACCCGGCCCGCCTGGCGCGCGCCCGCGAGCTGTTCCCGGCCGAGGCGACGCACGGCGTCACCGTCACGTTCGTCAACTCACGCGACCACGCCGACCCGGCCGCGTACCTGCGCGAGCTGACCGGCGGCCACGGCTACGACGACGTCTTCGTCTACGCGCCGATCCGCGAGCTGGCCGAGCTGGGCGACCGGCTCCTGGCGTTCGACGGCTGCCTCAACTTCTTCGCCGGCCCGTCCGACGCCGGGTTCCTGGCGGAAATGAACCTGTACAACGTCCACTACTCCGCGACGCACATCATGGGCACGACCGGCGGCACGACCGACGACCTCAAGGAGGCGCTGGGCCTGGCCGCGTCGGGTGCGATCCGCCCGGCGGTCATGGTGACGCACATCGGCGGCATCGATTCGATCATCGACGCCGTCACGCGGCTGCCCCAGATTCCGGGCGGCAAGAAGCTGACGTATCCCGGGATCGAGCTGCCGCTGACGGCGATCGACGACTTCGGTGCGTTGGGGGAAACCGATCCCTTGTTCGCCGACTTGGCCGCGTCCTGCGCCCGCCACCAGGGGCTGTGGAACGCGGAGGCCGAGGCGATCCTGCTGCGGGCCAAGGGGGACGCAGCATGATCGAGCTGACGGGCCAGGGGGTGTACGGCGCGATCGCCGCCGGCCCCCTCAAGTTCATCAAGCGGACGACGGCGCCCGTGGTCCGGCGGGCGGGCGAGCCCGACGCCGAGTGGGCCCGGTTCGAGGCGGCGCAGGCGCAGGCGATCGCCGAGCTGGCCGACCTCCACGCCCAGGCGCTGGCGGAGGTCGGCGAGCAGGGCGCGATGGTCTTCGAGGTCCACCAGATGATGGTGGCGGACGAGGACTACTGCGACTCGGTCCGCGACATCCTGGCCGGCGAGCGCGTCAACGCCGAGTACGCCGTGTCCGTCACGGGCTCCAACTTCGCGCGCATCTTCGCCGAGATGGACGACCCGTACATGCGCGAGCGCGCCGCCGACGTCCACGACATCTCCGAGCGCCTGATCCGCTGCCTGACCGGCGCGGCCGGGGTGGGGATCGACGCCGACGCGCCGGTCATCGTGGCGGCGGACGACCTGACCCCGTCCGAGACGGTCCAATTGGACAAGTCACGTTTGTTGGGCTTCGTGACGGCCCGCGGCTCGACCACGAGCCACTCCGCCATTCTGGCCCGGACGCTCGGCATCCCGGCCGTGGTCGGGGTGGGCGAGCTGGACGAGGCGCTCGACGGCGAGTACGCGGTCGTCAACGGCTTCACGGGCGAGGTGTTCGTGCGGCCGGACGAGGCGACGCTGGCGACCGTGCTGGCGGCCAAGGCCGAGGCGGAGTCACGCTCGGAGCTGCTCCAGGCGTACCGGGGCCGGCCGAGCGTGACACAGGGCGGGCGACAGGTCGAACTGTGCGCCAACATCGGCTCGCCCGGCGAGGTCGGCGCGGTCCTGGAGTCCGACGCCGAAGGCGTCGGGCTGTTCCGGACCGAGTTCGGCTTCATGGAGCACGAGTCGACGCCGTCCGAGGAGGACCTGTTCGCCGCCTACAAGGCGGTGGTCGAGGCACTGGGGGACCGCCGGGTCGTCTTCCGGACGCTGGACGTCGGCGCGGACAAGCAGATCCCCTACCTGGACCTGGCGCCGGAGGAGAACCCGGCCCTCGGGTTGCGCGGGCTGCGGCTCTGCCTGCGGCGGCCGGAGATCTTCCGGACGCAGCTCCGGGCGTTGTTGCGGGCGGCGGCGTTCGGCCGCGTGGCGATCATGTTCCCGATGGTGGCGTCCCTGTGGGAGGTCCAGGCGGCCAAGGCGCGCGTGGCGGAGGCCCGGGCGGAACTCGAGGCCGAGGGGGTCGCCATCGGCGCCACCGAGATCGGCATCATGATCGAAACCCCGGCCGCCGCGCTCATCTCCGACCAGCTCGCGCCCGAGGTCGACTTCTTCTCCATCGGCACGAACGACCTGACCCAGTACACCCTGGCGGTCGACCGGCAGCACCCGGACCTGGCCGAGTTCACGGACACGCACCACGAGGCGGTCCTCCGCCTGATCGCGCAGGTGGCGGCCAACGCCCACGCCCACGGAGCCTGGGTCGGCATCTGCGGCGAACTGGGCGCCGACCTGACCTTGACCCCCCGCTTCGTCGAACTAGGCATCGACGAACTGTCGGTCGCACCGGCCTCAGTACTAGCCATCAGAGAGCGCATCTGCACCCTGGACTAAGAGGCCGAGGTGTCGGGCCCCGCTAGGCCTAGCGGGGCAAGAATCACACGCCGGCGTGCGGTACCAGGATCAGCAGGCTGGCCTCGGGCCGGCAGGCGAACCGGTAGGGCGCGTACGGCGATGTGCCCAACCCGGCGGAGACGTGCAGCGCCGCGGTCCGGTCGCCGCACTCCCACCACGACAGGCCCTTCGCCCGCTTCGGGTCCAGGTCGGAGTTGGTCGTCAGGGCGCCGTAGCCCGGCAGGCAGACCTGCCCGCCGTGCGTATGCCCCGCCAGGATCAGTGCCACGCCGTCCGCCGCCATGCCGTCGAGCACGCGCCGGTACGGCGCGTGCGTCACGCCCAGTGTCAGCGCCGCCAGCTCATCCGGCGGCCCGGCCACCGCGCCGTAGTCGTCCAGCCCGATGTGGGCGTCGCCGGTCCCCCGGACCTCGATCACCCGGTCCGCCACGTCCATCAGGAACTTCTGTTGCTCCGCCCAGCGCCAGCCGGCCGACTCGAACAGGTCCCGCAGCGCCCCGGTCGGCAGCTCGAGGTTCTCCGGCGCTTCCTTCCGCCGCCCCGTGAAGTACTGGAGCGGCGACTTGAAGAACGGCTTGTGGTAGTCGTTCGACCCGAACACGAACACGCCGGGGAACCGGAACAGCGGCCCCAGCGCCTCCGCCAGCGCCGGCAGCGCCTCCGCCTCCGTCACGTTGTCGCCGGTCGAGACGACGAGGTCCGGATGCAGGTCCCCGAGATCGCGCAGCCAGGCCACCAGCTTGGCGTCGTGCCGGCCCAGGTGCAGGTCGGAGATGTGCAGGATGCGCAGCGCCCGCTGGCGCGGCGCCAGGACCGGCACCGTGACGCGCCGCAGGATGTAGGCGTGGCGCTCGACCGTCACGCCGTACGCGAACGCCCCGGCCGCCGCCGCCCCCAGCGTGACGGCCGATCGGACCAACCACGACACAGGTGTTGCCCTACCCACGCCGCCTACTCCGGCTCCGTCACGACCGCCGGCTGCTGCGCTTGCGTCGCGGCCGCGGACGGCTTCGGATCGGGCGTCGGCTCGGGCCGCGGGCCCTTCGAGTACACCATCGTGCAGAGGCCGCCCTTGTACGGCTCGCAACTGGTCGAGAGGTACGTTCCGGCCGGATGCGAGTCGTAGGTCTCCGACTTGGCGATCGAGAAGCCGGCGTCCTCGTAGCACGTCTGGATCTGCGTCACGCTGCCCGTGCAGTTCGGCGGCGTGATCGGAGTGCCGCGCAGGATCTCCGCCGTCGGCGGCACGAACGCGGTCGACGGGATGAGGTCCTTGACCGGCTGGATGGCCGCGTTGAACACGCGTGGCGGGTCGAGCCAGCTCCAGCCGTACAGGTACGTCCCGGACACCGGCAGCGTCACGCCGCGGGTCATGTCCTTCTCGGTCTCGTCGAGGAGGCCGTTCTGGTTCGAGTCCCAGAAGCTCCGGATGGCCGGGTCGGGGTCCGTGTTGACGGACACGTTGACGGACACGGCGATCTCGGGCGTGTACGTCACGATCCACGTGTTGTCGTTGTGCTCGGTCGTCCCGGTCTTCGAACCCTGGTCGCGCCCGTCGATGATGTTGTTGGAGCCGAGGCCGTTGAACGTGACCCGCTTCAACACGTCGTTGAGGCCGTCCATGACGTCCGGCCGGATCGCGTCGACGACGCAGTTGTCGGTCCCCAGGTTGTAGTCCTTGACCGTCTCGCCGTTGCGGTTCTCGATCCGGGTTACGACCGACGGCTCGCAGGCCTTGCCGCGGGCGCCGTACGTGGCGAACGCGCCGGCCACGGACAGCGGCGTGACATAGGCCACGCCCAACGTGAACGACGGCTTGTCCCAGAAGCCCGTGTAGGCCTCCGCCTCGCCGTCTTCGTCGGCGGCGTTGGCGTAGGCGGTCGTGGCCTGCGCCGTGTACTCGGCGGCCGCTTCCGCGTCGCCCGCCGCCGTGGCCTCCTGGGCTTGGGCCGTCAGGGCGTCGCCCTTGGCCTCATCGGCGTCGGCGGCGGAGCGCAGTTCGTCCACCTTGACCGGGTCGCCCGTCACGATGTCCGAGCCGTTGGCCAGCTTGACGCCCGCCGCCTTCGCCATCTTGGCCGCCGCGCAGGGGCTGACCCGGATGATGAGTTGGGCGAAGTACGTGTTGACCGAGTTCTGGGCGGCCGTGTACATGTCGATGGCGCCGCCGGCCCCGCCGCTCACCTTCCACTCCTGGCCGGTCAGCTGGACCGCGTTGGGGTTGCCGTCGCAGTCGGCGAACTTGATGTTCTTGAGCGTGATCGGCGAGGTCGAGTTGATCTTGTAGCTGGGCGGGAAGCCCTGGTCGAGGGCCGCCGCGGCCGTGAACGTCTTGAACGTCGACCCGGCTTGGAAACCCTCCTTGCCGCCGTACGTCTCCGACACCGAGTTGACGTAGAAGGTCTGGCCCTGCGACTTGTCCGTCCCGAGCTCGTACTGGTTCTGGGCCATCGCCCAAATCTCACCCGTGCCCGGCTGGACCTCGTTGATCGTGACGATGACGGGGTCCGTCGGCGCCGCGAACGCCGTCACGGCGGCCTGGGCGGCCGCCTGGAACTCGGGCCGGATCGTCGTGTAGATGTTGTAGCCGCCCCGCTTGACCTCCGACTCGCGGGCCTTGGCCGTGTCGCCGAAGAAGGTGTCGTTGTACAGGACTTCCTCGATGTAGTGGCAGACGATCGAGTAGTCGACGCCCTCGTACGTGGCCCCGACGCAGCCGCCCTTGGCGACCTTCATGTTCGACGGGTCGAAGGGCGTGGCCTTGAGTTCCGCCACCAGGTCCTCGGCCAACTGCTGGGTCGTCTTGCCGGCCTTGGCGGCCTTGCAGGCGGCCTTGCCCTCGGCCGACTCCGTGTCCTCGCAACCGGGGATAACGATCGTGCCGTCCTCGATGAAGCCCTCGATGCTGCCGGTCTTGAGCATGGCGTCGAGGACCAGGCCCTGCTTGGCCTGGGCTTCCTCCGGGTGGCTGACCGGGTCGAGGTTCGGGTTCTGGACGATGCCCGCGATCATCGACGCCTGGTAGAGGTTGAGGTCGCTGGCGTGGACGCCGAAGTAGTGCATGGCCGCCGCCTCGACGCCGTAGGCGCCGTCGCCGTAGTAGACGATGTTGAGGTAGCGGAGCAGGATCTCGTCCTTGGTGTAGCGCCGCTCGATGGCGATGGCGTAGCGCATCTCCTCGACCTTGCGCGTGATGGAGGTCTCCTGGGCCTTGGCCACGGCGTCGTCGTCGCCCGCGGCCCGGGCCGCCTCGATGCGGACCTGCTTGACGTACTGCTGGGTAATGGAGGAGCCGCCCTGGGTGGCGCCGCCGCCGAGGTTCGACAGCAGCGCGCGCAGGGTACCGCGCGCGTCCATCGCGCCGTGCTCGTAGAAGCGCTCGTCCTCGATGTCGACCTGGGCCGCCCGCATGATCGGGGAAATCTCGTCCAGGCTGGAGAGGACCTCGCGGTTCTCGTCGTACAGCTTGGCCAGCTCGGCCCCGTTGGAGAGGTAGATGGTCGTGCGCATCGCCTCGGGGGCGACCTCGAGGTAGGCGGGCAGGGCGTCGACGGAGTCGGACACGACGGAGCTGGACACCCCGGCCAGCGCCGCAAAGGGGACCGCCAAACCCGCGAACAGAGCGCCGGCCAGAACGCTGATGCCCACGAGCATGAGCAAGGACAGCGGCTTGTTGGGCCGGCTGGAGCGACGTTTTGCCATGGGTGCCAGAGTAGATCATTTCCCCACCCCGACGCTCCGTAACAGTAGGGCGTGACATTGGGGACGGTTCCTTTTGTCACACTCTTTGTCATCCCGGCCCCTTGTCATCCCGACGAAAGTCGGGATCTTGAACCTGTGGTTAGTCGAACTGACGGGAAAGATCCCGGCTTTCGCCGGGATGACAGGGGGACGCTCAGGCTGACAGAGGCGCACTATCGTTCACCCCATGACGAAGTGGGAATACGCCAGCGTGCCGCTGTTGAGCCACGCGACGAAGCAGATCCTCGACCAGTGGGGCAGCGACGGCTGGGAACTCGTGTCCGTCGTCCCCGGCCCCAGCGGCGACAACTACGTCGCATTCCTGAAGCGCCCCGTGACCGCGTGACCAAGGTGTGACATTGGGGACGGTTCCTTTTGTCACACCCTCGTCGGCAGGAGCGTGACAAAGGAACCGTCCCCATGGCCCGCGCTAGGGCCTCGTCTGCCCTCGCAGCCCCCGCGCCGCGCCGACCAGTTGGTGGTTCAGCGGGTTGTCGTCCCAGGGCCAGGCGCCCGCGCGGACGCGCAGCCGGTCCCGGTCGAGGACGACCAGCGACTTCGTCCGCAGGATGACCCACTGGCGGTTGGCGAAATCGGTCATCGCCTTGTTGACCGCCTCGCGCGACGCGCCGATCATCGACGCGATCTCGGACTGAGTGATGTCGTGGCGGACCTGGATGGAGCCGTCACGCTGGTACTCGCCGAAGCGCGTGGCCAGCAGGAGGATGGCGCGGGCCACGCGGCCCGGGACATCGTGGAGCACGAGCGAGCTGGTCTCGTTCTGGGCCAACCGCAGGCGCCGGGCCATGGCGTGGAGCATCGCCCGCGAGAAGTCCGGGCACTCGGCCACGAGGCGCTCCGCGTGCTCGCGCGGCAGGAAGTGGAGCCGGCACGGCGTCAGCGCGACCGCCGTCGTGTTGCGCGGGCCGGGGTCGAGCACGCTCAACTCGCCGAAGCACTGGCCGTCGCCGACCAGGTGGATGAGGTTCTCGTGACAGCCGACCTCGACTCCCGACTGGGGCCGCCGGAACAGTTTGACCTTGCCGCGGTAGACCGAGTACATCCCGTCCGGCTCGTCGCCGGTTCGGAAGATGACGTGGCCCCGTTCGAGGTCCAGCGGCGTGATCAGTTGGCGCATCGCGCGCAGGGTCGAGTCGTTGAGTTCGGAACGGATCGTGGTCATCCGCAGGGCGTCAAGACGCATGGTGGTTCCCCATTTCTCCATCGGGGGGATCGGGCCGCCGAAGCCGGGGAACCGTGGCGCCGGACGGGCTGTTGACTTTTCCGCCACGCTAACCCGGTCACATGAGGACGCTGTGATGGTGGACGCAGAGATCCGTGAAGACCTCGTGATATGTGGACCATGTCACATGAGACCTTGTCACGCTCCACTTCTGTCGGTCCTTCCCTTGTCAGCCGCCTCGAAGGGCACCCTGGCGACAGCCGGGATCGGCGAGTGGGTCAGCCGAGCGAGGAGGCCGAGTGGCCGCAATCGACTGGCCATCGCTTCAAGATCGGCTTTCGCCGGGATGACAAACCAGGGGTGACCAAGAGGGGGATGGCCAGACTGCCAGTAGGCTCCTCGCGTGGTGCCCACGTCGCTTGGCCCGCTCGCCGGGCAGCTGCACAGCCCGGCCACGGCCGGCCGCTTCGCCGCGCGGCGGTTCAGCCAGGTTGAGGTGTCGGCCCACCGGGCCGCCGTCCTCGTCGCCCTGACGGACGCGCCGGACCCGGCGGTCATCGTGACGCGGCGGGCCGGGACCCTGGCCCACCACGCCGGCCAGGTCTCCTTCCCCGGCGGCGCGCTGGAGCCGGGCGAGACGCCCGTGGCGGCCGCGCTGCGGGAGGCGTGCGAGGAGGTGGCGCTCGACCCGGCCGCCGTTCACGTCCTGGGCGAGTTCCCGCCCGCCCGGATCGACGTGTCACGCTTCGCCGTCCGCATCGTGGTCGGCTGGTGGGACGGCCGGGCCGAGCTCAAGCCGAATCCGGCCGAGGTCGCCAGCGTGGCGCAACTCCCATTGTCGGCCCTGGCCGATCCGGCCGCACGCTTCACGTGGACCCACCCCCGCGGTTTGACCGGCCCCGGCTTCACGGCCCATGACCTCTATATCTGGGGGTTCACGGCGTTCGTGCTGGACGCGGTGCTGGCGGCCGGCGGCTGGGAGCAGGACTGGGACAAGACCGTCCAGCGGCCAGTCCCGGCAGAGTACCGGTAAGCGTGACATTGGGGACGGTTCCTTTGTCACACCCCTGGTCATACACCCTTGTCATCCCGGCGGAAGCCGGGATCTTTCCTTGAGTCAGGCGATCCACGGCGCCAAGATCCCGGCTTTCGCCGGGATGACATCGTCGGTGTGACAAACGGAACCGTCCCCAATGTCACACCTAGTCCAGGCCCAGCAGCCTGGCTACGTGTTGGTGCACGATCAGGTACAGGCCGCCGGCGATGATTGCGGCGACGACGCCGATCGTGGCGTAGCCGGCCACGCGGTGCAGCCGCGTCCGCGCCGCCACGTGGCCGTGGCCCGCGTCCTCGCCCGGTTCGTCCGGCTCGCCCGGTGCGGTCCCGAGCAGCCAGTTGGCCAACGACATCAGCCCGACGACGGCCGTCGCGCCCACGATCGTGACGACCGTGACCTGGAGCAGGGCCAGCCAATTGATGGTCACGCCGCACCTCCATTCCGCCCGGACGCCCCGGACGCCCCGGACGGCGCCGCTGCCGCCGCGTCCTCGGCCTTCCGCGCGCGGCGGAGCGTCTTGCCCGTGGCCGCGTCGAGCAGGCCGACCGGCGGGACCGGGTCGGGGTTGTCGGGCCCCGTGACCTCGACCGCGCCGGAGTCCTCGGGCAGCGCCACCTCCAGCCCCGGCAAGGGCTCTTGCCCGTCCGGCACGGGTGGCAGCTTGCGCTTCTTCTTCGGCGGCTTGAGCCGGGTGAGGGCGAGGGGCGTCGCCGCCAGCGGGTGGGACGGCAGCGTCGAGGCCGGCAGCGCGGGCGCCAGGACCGGGGCCAGCGCGCCCTGCGTCGGCGGCACGGTCGGCGGTTCCGCCGCCTTGCCGAAGACCCGCACTTCGTGCGAATCCGTCACGTTCTCCGCCGACACGTGGTGGCGCCCGGCCAGAACCTTGATGGCGAGGGCGGCCGCGACCAGGAGGACGAGGACCGCGATGAAGCCCGCGTACTCGCCCTGCTCGGCCAGGAATGCCGCCGCGCCGCCGACGAGGGCCGAGGCGGGGAGCGTCAGGAGCCAGCCGATCGCCATGTTGCGGGCCGTCTTCCAGCGGACCTCGTCCGGGGTCCGGGAGAGCCCCGTGCCGATGACGGCGCCGGAGACGACGTGGGTCGTGGAGAGGGCGAAGCCGAAGTGGGCCGACGCCAGGATGGCGGTCATGGAACTGGTCTCGACCGCGAAGCCCTGGGGCGCCTCGATGTCGGCCATGCCCTTGCCCATCGTCCGCATGATGCGCCAGCCGCCCGAGTAGGTCCCGAGCGCGATGGCGAAGCCGGCCGCCAGGATGACCCACCAGTGCGGGTCGGAGCCCGATTCGGCCGCCCACCAGTGGCCGGGGTCGATGGCCGTCCCGGCGACCAGGACCATCGTGATGATGCCCATCGTCTTCTGGCCGTCCGACGTGCCGTGCGACAGCGCCACGAGGAGCGACGAGGCCCGCTGCGCGTAGCGGAAACGTTTCTTGCCACCTTTGGGGATGTCCCGGATCGACCGGTAAGCCACCTTTGTCGCCAGGAAACTGGCCGTGCCAGCCACGAGGGGGGCGACGAGGGCCGGCAGCAAGATGTAGGAAATGATGTTGCCGCCGTAGACGGCGGACGGGCCGAGGCGGACCAGGACGGCGCCGATCAGGGCGCCGAACATGGCGTGGGAACTGGACGAGGGGAGCCCGAGCAGCCACGTGAACAGGTTCCACAGGATGGCCCCGACGAGCGCGGCGAACACGATCTGCGGCGTGATCAGGTCGTCGTTGACGAGGCCGTGGGAGATCGTCTTGGCCACGTTGGTCGAGAGGCAGGCGCCGAGGAGGTTCATCACGGCGGCCAGCAAGACCGCTTGTTTTGGCCGGTAGGCGCCTGTCGAAACGGCCGTTGCCATGGCGTTGGCCGAGTCATGGAAACCGTTGGTGAAGTCGAAGACCAAAGCGGTCACGACCACGATCAACACCATGATCTCAATGGACATGGTGGCCCCCCCGGGGCATCTTGTCGGTAGGGGACAATTTTGCTTGCGCAATGACCGACGTCACGCTACAGAGACTAGCGGAACGGCATCCTCTGGCGTAGTCGGGAGGGCTTTCCACGGACGGGCGGGACCCGCCCAAGCGTGGCTCCCGCGCGCCGGCCCCGGTTCCGGCTAGCTTGGGAGACGAACGAAATCCGGACATCGAGAGGGCCAGCGCCATGCAGCAGTTCCTGAAGGTCGTCGAGTCGGCCGTCCTCTTCCTCGCGCGGGTCGGCTTCGGCGCGCTCATGTTCCTCCACGGCTGGCACCGCATCACGCAGGGGTCGGGCGAGTACGTGCCGGCGCTGACGGCGGTCGGCCTGCCGTATCCGACCGTGTTCTTCTGGGGCACGGTCGCCCTGGAGCTGGGCGGCGGCGTGCTCCTCGCCTGCGGGGTCCTGACCCGGCTGGTGGCGGCGGCGTTCGTGGCGGAGTTCGTCATGACGATCCTCTGGCTCCACTGGTGGAACGGCTGGGACGTCATGGCCGGCGGCTTCGAGTACGCGGGCATCCTCGCCCTCCTGGCCCTGGTCTTCGTCGCCTTCGGCGGCGGCATCGTGGCGGTCGACCACCTGATCTTCGGCCGTCCGAAGGACGACCAGCTAGCCGCGTGACCTGCGCTCAGGATGACAGGGGGTCACGCCTGGCCCCTTGTCTTTCCATTGAAACGATAATCTTCTAGACTCGCCCCCGATGGCCTCCTCATCCATCGCCGCCGCCGCAACCAGCGAGATTGGGACTCCACATGCGCAAGAGTGCTGTATGGGCTCTAGCGGGCCTTGTCACCGCCAGTGGACTGGCCGTGGTCATCCCAGCGAGCCAGGTGGTGGCCGCCACGCCCGGTGACACCCCCGCCCGCCTGGGCGACATCCTCCCCGGTTCGCTGGCCGACTACGACGGCGTCGCCGGGTGGGTCGACGCCAACTCCGCCCTCATCACTCAGCAGGGCTACGACCCCGTCGCCGCGGCCACTCTGCCGACCGGCGCGGCGGCCAACGCGCTGACGATCGACGTGGACGCCGGCACGATCGCCGTGGCCGCGAGCTGCACGGACCAGACCCAGGTCGGCTACGCCATCGGCGACGCCACGGGCAACGTCACGCTGACGCTGGACGGCGCCGAGCTGAGCTTCCCCAGCAACCCCCATGCCCTCGATTTCACGGTCGAGGAAGCGCTGTCGCTCGTGCCGCCCCTGACGATGACGATCCGGACGGCCGGCTGGGACGATGGGATCTACAGCGTCGACGTGGCCGCCGGCACGGTCACGCCGAACCCCGGCAGTCCGGACTACGACGACACCATCGAGGACCACCAAGACGAGATCATCGACGCCGTCCGGGAGCGGATGGGCGTTCAGGTCCAGGAGGGCCTCAACAAGGGCATCCCCGAGGCCATGGCGTCGCTCCTGTTCACCGTGACCTACGAGACCGAGCTCCCCTTCTCGTTCGGCTACCCCTTCGGCCCGGCCGCCCAGGACCAGTTGACCAGCGGCTTGACGGGCCATGTCACCGCCGCCAACGTGACCAAGGGGTCGTGGGTCGAGAAGTTCACGGGCGAGACGGAGGACGCGGTCCTCCCGATCCAAGGCCTGACGTGGCAGGACCTCGTGCCGGCCGAGATCCTGCCCTACCTCGAGGACACCCCGGGCGCCGACATCCTCGACCAGATCGACATCGTGGACGCGGCCAGCGACCAGATGATGTCGCAACTCGAGGACTCGATCACAACGCTGACCAACCGCGGTTCGAGCGACCTGCAGCAGGGCATCAACGAGGGTCTGGCCGAGATCGCCGGGACGGCCCCGCTCGAGGACTACCCGGAGCAGGTCGTTGAGTTCAAGTCCCTCGGCGCGGCCGACCGCCGGACGATCATGAGCCGGCTGGACGCGCTCATCCGGACCAAGACCGCGGGCCAGTGGCGCCAGGCCACGATCACCGACGGTTCGATGTTGGGCACCCTCGTCCGCTCCTACACCCTGGGCGACGTCACGAGCCTCGTCGCGACGGGCGTGACGCAGACGCCGGTCGCCGCCACCCTGTCCCTCGGCCAGCCGCTGGCGGTCGGAGTGGGCAGCACCACGGCGGTCACTCCGACGGTCGAGGCGGTCACGGGGTCCGCCGCGCCAAGCGGGACGCCCACCTATACCTACACGTCGTCGGCCACCGGGGTGGCGACGGTCAACAACTCCGGCGTCGTCACCGGCGTGGGCGCCGGCACGGCGACGATCACGGCCACGGCGACGTGGCCCTGCGCCTCCGGGACCCCCGTCACAGCCACGGGCACGGTCTCCGTCGTCGTCGAGGCCAACACGCCGAGCCCGTCACCGAGCCCAAGCCCCAGTCCGTCGCCGAGCCCGAGCCCGTCGCCGTCGCCCAGCCCGAGCCCGTCTCCCAGCCCGAGCCCGTCGCCTTCGCCCAGCCCGAGCCCCAGCCCGTCGCCTTCTCCGAGCCCGAGCCCGTCGCCGAGTCCCAGCCCGTCTCCGTCTCCGTCGCCCTCCCCGAGCCCGTCGCCAAGCCCGAGCCCATCGCCGTCACCGAGCCCGGTCGCTTCGGCCAGTCCCAGTCCGTCGCCGAGCCCGGTGGCCTCGCCGAGCCCGTCCCCGTCGCCCATCCCGAGTCCGTCGCCCTCGCCGTCCCCGAGCCCGAGTCCGTCCCCGTCGCCGAGTCCGTCTCCGTCGCCGAGCCCGTCGCCCTCCCCGAGCCCGTCGCCATCGCCGTCGCCCAGCCCGGTCGCTTCGGCCAGCCCCAGCCCATCGCCGAGCCCGGTGACCTCGCCGAGCCCGAGCCCGTCGCCTACGCCGAGCCCGACACCTAGCCCCTCGCCGTCGCCGAGCCCGAGCCCGTCGCCGAGCCCGAGCCCGTCGCCGAGCCCGTGCCCGTCGCCGAGCCCGAGCCCGTCCCCGAGCCCGTCGCCCAGCCCAAGTCCGAGCGCGGTCGTGAGTCCTTCGCCGTCCCCAAGCCCGGCGACCAGTCCGAGCCCCTCGCCGTCTCCGAGCGCGGTGACCTCGCCCAGCGCCAGCCCGTCGCCCTCGCCCAGCCCGTCGCCCAAGCCATCGCCGAGCCCGTCCGCGAGCCCCAGCCCGTCGGCCACCCCGAGCCCGTCGGCCAAGCCGTCGGCGAGCCCGAGCCCGTCGGCCAAGCCGTCCGCCAGCCCCAGCCCGTCCGTGACCCCGTCGGCGAAGCCGTCGGCCACGCCGAGCCCGTCCGCCAAACCGTCTGCCAGCCCGTCGCCCAGCGCGACGCCGTCGCCGCAGCCGTCCGCTAGCGCCAGCCCGTCCGTGATCCCGTCGGCCAAGCCGTCGGCCACGCCGAGCCCGTCCGCCAAACCGTCTGCGAGCCCGTCGCCCAGCGCCAGCCCCTCGGTCAAGCCGTCCGCTCCGGCCAGCCCGTCGGCCACTCCGGCGCGGCCCACGGCCTCCGCCAGCGCGACCGCGCTGGCCGCGGGCGGCCGCCAGGTCATCCTGGTCAGCGGCCTGCAGCCGAACGAGACGGTCCGGGCGACGCTGTACTCCGACCCGGTTGACCTCGGCACAGCCACGGCCAACGCCGCCGGCGTGGCCCGCTTCGAGTTCGACATCCCGGCCGGTTTCGAGCCCGGCGCGCACAAGGTCGTCGTGACCACCCAGGCGGGCGAGACGGAAGTCGGCTTTACGGTCACGGCCGCCGCCTCCCCGTCGCCCAGCCCGAGCGCCTCCCCGTCGCCCAGCCCGTCGGCCCAGCCCAGCGCCACGGCCAGTGTCACGGCCAAAGCCAGCGCCAGCGTGACGCCGAGTCCGACAGTGCAGGCCAGCGCCAGCGTGACACCGAGCGCCACAGCGGTGGCCAGCGCGAGCGTGACGCCGACGGCGACGGTCAAGGCGACCGCGACAACCACAGCGGCCACCACGACCGCCACGGCCACGAAGGCCCCCACGGCCACGGCCACGCCGGGCCTCGGCACGACCGGCGCCCCGGTGACATCGGCCCACGTCGGTCTGGCCGTCGCCCTCTGCGTGGCCGGCGCCGCCTTGCTGCTGGTGGCCCGCCGCTCCCGCCGCGCGTAACAGCCGAGGCGTCATCCCAGGCCGAGGTGTCAGGCGCCCCGGCCTTGGCGAGGAACGAGCCCGGGCCGGGGCACCTGATACCGCGGCCGACAGAAGACATACCCCAACCGGCCGAGGTATCAGATGCCGCCGCCCGGGCTCCTTCGTCGCCAAGGCCGCGGCATCTGACACCTCGGCCTGGGGCGACACCTCGGCCTAGCCGCCCAAGGTTCAGATGCCGGACACGCGGCCTCTGTACCTTGCCCGCTCCCGGGCACACGGCGTGACCGCTTGGCCGCCGCGCTAAGGTAACCCTGTTCTGCCCAGCGCAGTTGTCAGCGAAGATTCAGTGGAGGAGGTTCGCCCGATGACGGACGAAACCATGGTGTTGGCAGGAGATTTCCCCCAGCCAACGCCCGAAGACTGGGACCGAGAGGTGCTCAAGGTCCTCAACCGCAAGCGCCCGCCGGGCCAGGAGTTAACGATTGACCAGGCGATCAAACGCCTGACCTCGGTCTACCCCGACGGCGTCACGATCGACCCCCTCTACACGCTGCCCGAGGGCCAGACGATCGGCTACCCGGCCCAGACGCCGTTCACGCGCGGGGCCGAGTTCCCGCCGGTCGGCATCGGCTGGGACGTCGTGCAGCTCCACGAGGACCCCGATCCGGCCCGGACCAACCAGGCCGTGCTCGACGACCTCAACGCGGGCGGGACGGGCGTCTGGCTCCGCGTCGATGAGGACGCCCTGTCGAAGGACGATGTCGCCGCTGCCCTGGCGGGCGTGCTGCCGGACGCCGTCACGATCGCCGTGTCCAGCGTCGGCCACCAAGGCTGCGCCGCCAAGGCCCTCCTGAAGTTCTATGAGGCCGCCGGCCAGACGGCTGTCAAGGGCAACCTGGGCATCGACCCGCTGGCCGCGGCCGCCGTCACGGGCGAAGCCGCCGATCTCTCCGCGCTGGCGGAGTGGGTGGCCGCCGCGCGGCCCTACCAGGGCGTCCGGGCCCTGACCGTCGACGTCACTCCCTACGACAACGCCGGCGCCGGCGATATCGACCAGGTCGCCAACGCCGTGGCCACGGGCATCGAGTACGTCCGGGCCCTGGCCGGCCAGGGTGTGGACGCGGCCGAGGCCTTCGGCCAGATCGCGTTCCGCCAGTCCGCCACGGCCGACCAGTTCACGACCATCGCCCGGTTCCGGGCGCTGCGGCGCCTCTGGGCGCGGGTCGGCGAGGTCCTCGGCGTCCCCGAGGCCCAGCGCGGCGCGGTCCAGCACGCGGTCACGAGCTGGCGGGTGATCTCGCGCGACGACCCGTGGGTCAACCTGCTCCGCGCCACGATCGGCGCGTTCGCCGCGGCCGTCGGCGGCGCCGAACTCATCACGGTCCTGCCGCACGACACCGCCCACGGCCTGCCGAGCAAGTTCTCCCGCCGCATCGCCCGCAACATCCAGTTGCTGATCGGCGAGGAGACCCACGCGGGCGCGGCCAAGGATCCGGCCGGCGGCGCCTGGTTCGTCGAGTCGCTGACGGACCAGATCGCGACCAAGGCGTGGGCCAAGGTGCAGTCCATCGAGGCCGCCGGCGGCTTCGCCGCCGCGCTGGCCGCCGGGACGATCGCCGCCGACATCGCCGCGGTCGCCGCGGAGCGGGCCGAGCGCCTGGCCACGCGGAAGCTACCGCTGACCGGCACGTCGATGTTCCCGAAGCCCGACGAAGACCCGATCCAGGACGTCCTCCCGCGGCCGGCCAAGCCCGTGTACGGCGGGCTGGCGGCCCACCGTGACTCCGAGGTCTTCGAAGCCCTGCGCGACCGCACGGCCGCGGCGGCGACGCCGCCCCAGGTGCTGCTCGCCTGTCTCGGCGAACGGCGTGACTTCGGACCGAGAGAGCAGTTCACGTCGAACCTGTTCATGGTCGCCGGCATCGGCTGGCCGGAACTCGAGGGCCCCACTCCCGACGCCATCGTGGCCAAGGCCCAGGAGCTCGGGACGCCGATCGTCGTCCTGGCCAGCTCGGCCAAGGTCTACGCGGCCCAGGCCGTGGCGGCCGCCCAGGCGGCCAAGGCTGCCGGCCTGACCGTCTACATCGCGGGCCGCCAGGCCGAGGCGGGCGAGGGCGCCGACGGCGTCATCGACGCCGAAATCTTCGACGGCATGGATGTCGTCGCCTTCCTCAATGACACTCTGGACAAGCTGGGGGTGGCCAAGTGACCACGAACATTCCTCGATTCGACTCCATCGACCTGGGCCCGGCCCAGCCGCCGGCCGGCCAGACGGCCCCGGCGCTGGGGCAGCCCTGGGAGACGCCGGAGCACGTGGCCGTCAAACAGCTCTACGGCGACGCCGACCTGGCCGGGCTCGACTTCCTCAAGACCTACCCGGGCCTCCCGCCGTACCTGCGCGGGCCGTACCCGACGATGTACGTCAACCAGCCGTGGACGATCCGCCAGTACGCGGGCTTCTCGACGGCCGAGGACTCGAACGCCTTCTACCGCCGCAACCTGGCGGCCGGCCAGAAGGGCCTGTCGATCGCCTTCGACCTGGCGACCCACCGGGGCTATGACTCCGACCACCCGCGCGTGTCTGGCGACGTCGGCATGGCGGGCGTGGCCGTCGACTCGATCTACGACATGCGCGTGCTGTTCTCCGGCATCCCGCTCGACCAGATGTCCGTCTCGATGACGATGAACGGCGCCGTGCTGCCGATCCTGGCGCTCTACATCGTGGCGGCCGAGGAGCAGGGCGTGAAGCCCGAGCAGCTCAACGGGACCATCCAGAACGACATCCTGAAAGAGTTCATGGTCCGCAACACGTACATCTACCCGCCGACGCCGTCCATGCGGATCGTGTCGGAGATCTTCGCGTACACGTCGGCCAACATGCCGAAGTTCAACTCGATCTCGATCTCCGGCTACCACATGCAGGAGGCCGGGGCCACGGCCGACATCGAGATGGCCTACACGCTGGCCGACGGCATCGAGTACATCCGGGCCGGCCAG
>JAISTC010000149.1 GCA_031272805.1 Propionibacteriaceae bacterium | reverse complement strand
GCCAACCCAGGTACTCTGGTCCGCATGACTGCCCCCTGTTTGGTCGTGCCCATTCCTCCCACTGCGGCGTTCGATGGGCCTGAGCGCTGGATGTTCGACGGCCTGGAGCGGCTGTC
This sequence comes from Propionibacteriaceae bacterium, assembly GCA_031272805.1. GTDB lineage: Bacteria > Actinomycetota > Actinomycetes > Propionibacteriales > Propionibacteriaceae > WQYJ01. The sequence goes on along the minus strand of JAISTC010000149.1, from coordinate 3,320 downwards.
CGTCGAGGCGTGCGTCGAGGTCTACGGGGACGGCGGGCTGGCCGAACCCGCGCGGCAGCGCGCCGCGGAACTGGCCCAGACCGACTACTACGGCCACCGCTGGGCCGTGGCCGTCGCCCCGGACGCGCCGGAGCGCGCCATCGGTTCGGCCCTCGTGACGCTGCCGCTCCACGACAACAGAACGGTCGCCGACATAACGGTCACGGTGGCCGCCGGCTTCCGCCGTCGGGGCATCGGCACGGCGCTCCTGGACTGGGCCGAGGCCGCGGCCCAGGCGGCGGGGCGGACCACTATCCAAAGCTGGGTTGAGGCGGGCCGGTGGCCGGAGGGCGCTCCCGTCGTCCACGGCCCCGAGGGCGGCGACTTTCCCGCCGCCAGCCCCGGCTGGGCCCTCGCCCAGGCCCGCGGCTACGCCCTCGCCGAGATCGAATACATCAGCCTGCTCGACCTCCCGGCCGACCCCGCGCGACTGGCGCCGCTCCAGCGTGACGCGGACAGCGTGACGTCTGACTACCGGCTGCATTGCTGGGCGGCGGACGTGCCGGCGGAGTGGCGGGCGGCGTACGCCACGCTGATGCGGCGGTTTACGGAGGACGTGCCGTCGGGCGGCCTCGACTACGAGCCCGAGCCGTGGGACGAGGCGCGGCTGGCGAGCCAACTCCGGCGGGCGGCGGAGACCGGCATGGTGTACCAGTTCGCGGCGGCGGAGCACGTGGCGACGGGGGAGTTGGCGGCGCTGACGACGCTGTTGTGGATCGACCAGCCCGGCCGGCCCGCGATCCAGGAGACGACCGTGGTCCTGCGCGCGCACCGGGGCCATCGGCTGGGGCTGTGGGTCAAGCTGGGCAACCTGCGCGAACTGGCGCGGCGGCGGCCCGACGCGCCCTACGTGCACACGCAGAACGCGGCGGAGAACGGCCCGATGCGGCGGATCAACGACAAGTTGGGTTTCCGTCGGGCGGGCGCCGTGGCAGCCGTGCAGAAGGCCTAGGCCGAGGTCGCAGGTCCTCAGCCCAGCCCCACGACCGTGACCACGCCCAGAACCAGCGTGACCACGATCTCGCCTACGCCGATGAACACGGGCCTTGCCCGCGGCCAGAGGCGCGGTACCAGCGCGGCCCGCGCCAGCGTGACGAGGCCGACGGCGCCGAACCAGGGGCCCACCCAGAAGCCCAGCCCCGCGGCCACGGCGTGGTACGCGACGGAGGCGGCGTACCACGCGGGTTGGCCGCGCTGGCGGATCATCGTCTTGACGTAGAAGACCGTGCCGCCGAAGTACGCGGCCAGGACGGCGGCGACCAGCCACGCCGTGGCGTCCTGGGCGCCGGGCGGGAGCAGGGCCGCGGCGCCGGTCACGACGCCGAAGGACCACGCGACGCCGTCCGGCGAACCGGCGGACCGCGTGACGCCGGCCGCGACGACGGCCATCAACGCGGAGGCCACGATCATCACGAGGTCGTTCAGGACCGTCCGCTCGCGGCGGCGCGTGACGGCGGCGGCGCTGGCGGCCACGAGCACCGCGAAGGCGGGCACCCACAGGAGGAGGCGCGGCTGGGGGAGGGCGAGGCCGAGGCCGAGCGCGGCGGCGACGAGGGCGTACGTCACGCTGGCGCGGGGCCACGCGCCGACGTCACGCGGGGCGCGGCGCTGCACGGTTGACTCGCCCGGTGTGGCCTGCCCGCCCTGTGTGGCCTGCCCGCCCTGCCTGGCCTCTCGGCCCCGCGCGGCCCGCCACCACCCGCGGGCGGCCATGAACGCGAGGTAGCCCACGAGCCAGAAGGCGATGAGCAGGAGGTGGCGGGGGCGGAAACCGGCGGTGAGGGCTCCGACCGTGACGGGCGCGAGCACCATCGCCCACGCCCCGTGCTGGCGGGGTACCCACGGTTCGGACGGCCGGCTCACCTGGACGAGGCTAGTGGGAACGGGGCGGCCGATGCGGCCAACGGACGGGCCAGCCGTGGCGCAGAGGGCGCGCCCGGATTGGCTCCCCGGCCCGCGCTGGGCTAAGCTACCCCACGGCCCTCAGCCAATCGGGGTGTGGCGCAGCTTGGTAGCGCGCTTCGTTCGGGACGAAGAGGTCGCAGGTTCAAATCCTGTCACCCCGACCAGCGAGTGGCCCTTGACAAGCGAAAACGCGAGTCAAGGGCACGTGATCCTTGTCAATTCGACTCCCCACCGTCCACTTGTTGTCCACTTGGAGCCGAGAAGTGGTGTCCACTGTCAGCAGGATGCCGAGACCTCTCAAGGAGTTCCCCGGCCGACTGTCGTCGCGCCGCGCTAGACGGTCCGGCTAACTCGGCGCCAGCGTGACAAAGGAACCGTCCCCAATGTCACACCACCAATGTCACACCAATGTCACATCCTCTTGGCCGCGAGTTGTGGGGGTCACGGCGCCGGCCGGTGCCGCGATTCTTCGGCTTGGTCGATGGTGTCTAGCCACGTGTTGACTGCGGCCACGGCTTCGTCCAGGTCCAACTCGACGCCTGCAGACTCGGCGGCCCTGGTGTAGGAGGTTTGCCAGTGGGGGTACGCGGTCAGCCGGGCGGGCCACGGGCGGGGCGGCCAGCCGAGTTGGGCCGCGTCGGCGGCGCGGGCGGCGAAGATGTCGACGATGGCGTCCTTGATCTCCGCCAGGGTCGGCGTGCTGGTGGCCGCGACCAGGTCACGCAGCAAGACCAGGTCGACCACGTCCCTAGCCCGGTCATTGATGTACTTGGGCGGGTCGTGCGGGTCGCTGGCCGCGTGGACCTTCTGGGCGATCTGGTAGCGCATGGCCAGACTGGCCAAGTGGTCGGGCGAGGGCAGGCCGAAACCGGCCAGCGATGGCGCCCCCACGAGTTCGCCCACTTGCCCTGCCCTGCCTTCGTCCGGCGAGACCTCCACTTGCAGGCGACGCCACGTCGCGCCGTTCAGAAGGATGACCACGTCGAACCGGCGTGGCTTGGCCACGCGGTTGGGCACGTTGATGATTTCGATGGGGTCACGTCGGAACGTGAGCGGCCCCCAAGGTCGGCGCAGGACGGTATCGACGGTCTCCAGGAACGCCTCCATATCGCCGCGCACGAGGCCGTCAACGTCCGTCGTCGTGCGCGAGCCGGGGAGCCTGTGCTGCAAGAGCGTGCCGCCCTTGAGTAGGAACGTCGGGTTCCCCTGCTCGTCGACGGCCTGTTGGAGGGTCGCGGCCACGACAGTCGAGGCGATCAGCCAGCCCAATCGTCCGGAGTCGCTGCCGAGGTTCTTCTCCGCCTGCGCGATCCAGTTGTTGAGGATGTTGGCCGAGCGGGGCAGCTTGTCTTTCGGCTTCAACCCGCCGAGCCTGG
>JAISTC010000122.1 GCA_031272805.1 Propionibacteriaceae bacterium | reverse complement strand
CTACCAGCTGACGGCCGACGCCGCCGACTACGCCTTCGGCGCCGGCCCAGGAGCAGTCATCCCGCTCCAGGACTACGACCTGTAGACCTTCTCTGTCATCCCGAGCGCTGCCCTGTCAGCCTGAGCGAAGCGAAGGATCTCTCCTCAGGGTCGGGAGAGATCCTTCGCTTCGCTCAGGATGACAGGGCAGCGCTCAGGCTGACAGAGACGGTCTACAGGTCGTAGTCCTGCAAGGGGATGACTGCTCCTGTGCCGGCGCCGAAGTCGTAGTCGTAGGCGTCGTACGTCATCTGGTAGGCCTTCGCCTTGGCCTCGTCGGTCGGCTCGACCCGGATGTTGCGGTAGCGCTCCAGGCCCGTGCCGGCCGGGATGAGCTTGCCCAGGATGACGTTCTCCTTGAGGCCGACCAGCGAGTCGGACTTGCCCTGGATGGCCGCGTCGCTCAGGCCCTTCGACGTCTCCAGGAAGGAGGCGGCGGAGAGCCACGACTCGGTCGCCAGCGACGCCTTCGTGATACCCATGAGGACCGGACGGCCCTGGGCCGGCGAGCCGCCCTCGGCCACGACCTCGCGGTTCCTGGCCTCGAAGCTGGCCCGGTCGATCAGCTCGCCCGGCAGGAGGTCGGTGTCGCCCGACTCGATGACCGTCACCCGGCGCAGCATCTGGCGGATGATGATCTCGATGTGCTTGTCGTGGATCGGCGCGCCCTGGGTCCGGTAGACCTGCTGGACCTCGTCGACCAGGTGTTCCTGGCAGGCCCGGACGCCACGCACGCGCAGCACGTCCTGCGGGTCCAGGGTCCCGGCCGTGAGCTGGTCGCCCGCGCCGATGTGCTGGCCGTCCTGGATCGAGTGGACGACGTGGTTGGCGTCCTCCCACTCGAGGCGGGCGCGGCGCGGCACCTGGTAGACGAGGTCCTCGCCCCCGTCGTCCCGCACGATGACGATCTTGCGCGAGCGGTCCGTGTCGTCGAACCGGATGCGGCCGGCGGCGTCGGCGATCGGCGCCTTGCCCTTCGGGGTCCGGGCCTCGAACAGCTCGACCACGCGGGGCAGGCCCTGCGTGATGTCGTCGCCCGCGACGCCGCCCGTGTGGAACGTCCGCATGGTCAACTGGGTGCCGGGCTCGCCGATGGACTGGGCGGCGATGATGCCGATGGCCTCGCCGACGTCGACCAGCTTGCCCGTCGCCAGCGAGCGGCCGTAGCACTTGGCGCACGTCCCGACCGCCGACTCGCAGGTCAGGACCGAGCGGACCTTGATCTCCGTCACGCCCGCGTCGATCAGCGTCTGAATGTTCTGGTCGCCGAGGTCGACCCCGGCCTCCAGGAGGACGTTGCCGTCCTTGTCCGCCACGTCGGCCGCCAGGGTCCGCGAGTAGACCGCGGCCTCGATGTTGTCGACCGCCCGGAGGGCGCCGTTGCGCTCGACCGCGATGGTCTTCGTCAGGCCGCGCTCGGTCTGGCAGTCCTCCTCGCGGACGATGACGTCCTGGGAGACGTCGACCAGGCGCCGGGTCAGGTAGCCGGAGTCGGCCGTCCGCAGAGCAGTATCGGCCTGGCCCTTGCGGCCGCCGTGCGTCGAGATGAAGTACTCGAGGACGGACAGGCCCTCGCGGAAGTTCGACTTGATCGGCCGGGCGATGATCTCGCCCTTCGGGTTGGCCACCAGGCCGCGCATGGCGGCGATCTGGCGCATCTGGGTCATGTTCCCTCGGGCGCCCGAGTGGACCATCATGTAGATCGGGTTGTCACGGGTGAAGTTGGCCTCCATCGCGGCGGTCAGCTCGGCCGTCGCGTCGGTCCAAATTTGGATCAGCTCCTGGCGGCGCTCGTCCTCCGTCACCTGGCCGCGCTCGTACAGCTTGTCGATCTTGGCGGCCTTGGCGTCGTAGCTCTTGAGGATCTCCGGCTTGCTCGGCGGCGTCTGGACGTCCGAGATGGACACGGTCACGCCGGACCGGGTGGCCCAGCGGAAGCCCAGGTCCTTGAGGGCGTCGAGGCACGTCGCCACGTCCACCTTCGAGTACCGCTCGGCCAGGTCGTTGATGATCTGGCCCGACTTCTTCTTGCCCACGACCTCGTTGACGAACGGGTAGTCCGACGGCAGCGCCGCGTTGAACAGCGCCCGGCCCAGCGTCGTCTTGAGGATGAAGGACCCGTCCGCGCGCGGCGTGACGTCCTCCGGCGGCGTCAGGTCCGTCAGCCGCAACGTGATGACCGAGCCGATCTCGATCTCGCGGCGGTCGAACGCCATCTGGGCCTCGGCCACGGACGAGAACGCCCGGCCCTCGCCCACGGCGCCGGGCCGGTCCAGCGTCAGGAAGTAGTGGCCGATGACCATGTCCTGGTTCGGCATCGTCACGGGCCGGCCGTCGGCGGGCTTCAGGATGTTGTTGGTCGACAGCATCAGGATGCGGGCCTCGGCCTGCGCCTCCGCGGACAGCGGCAGGTGGACGGCCATCTGGTCGCCGTCGAAGTCGGCGTTGAAGGCCGTGCAGACGAGCGGGTGGAGCTGGATGGCCTTGCCCTCGATGAGCTGCGGCTCGAACGCCTGGATGCCGAGGCGGTGCAGCGTCGGGGCGCGGTTGAGCAGGACCGGGTGTTCGGCGATGACCTCTTCGAGGACGTCCCACACGACCGGGTGCTGGCGCTCGACCATCCGCTTGGCCGACTTGATGTTCTGGGCGTGGTT
>JAISTC010000095.1 GCA_031272805.1 Propionibacteriaceae bacterium | reverse complement strand
CCGGCCGACTGCCAAGCCCACCACATCCACCCGTGGTGGGCCGGCGGGCCGACGAAACTATCGAACCTCGTGCTGCTGTGCCGGCATCACCACGCGCTGATCGAACCCGGCCGGCATCCCAGCCCGATCCAATTGACCGTCACCATCGCCGAGGATGGGATTCCCGAAGTCGCCCGGCCCGGTCGGCCGCCCGAACGACACCAACGCTTCCAGGCACCAGTCCGCCCAGCCCACCCGCCCCGCGTGCCGCTACGCACGTGACCATGCACGTGACCGGCGAACCCTGCCCCTCACCGTGGTCATCCCGGCGACACTGTCATCCCGGCGAAAGCCGGGATCTTGGAGCCGTGGTTCGTCTCGCTGCGCCGAAAGATCCCGGCTTTCGCCGGGATGACAAGGGGTTTGGGATGACAAGGGGTGTGGGATGACAAACGGTGTGGGATGACAAGGGGTGCGGGATGACAAAGGGTGGGGGATGACAAGCGGTGTGGGTTGGCGCGGCGGGCGACTCCATGACAGGAGAGATCCTTCGCGGAGCCTGTCCTGAGCGCCAGCGAAGGGCTCAGGATGACAGACAGAGTGGCTCGACCAGCGTGACGGGCGGAGAGCCGCCAGCACCACCCAGGCCGAGGTGTCGGGCGCCCCGCCCTGGCGAGGAACACGTCATCCTGCGCGGAGGCGCGCCCGCGCCGGAGTCGCAGGCCCGGGCGGGGGCACCTGATACCGCGGCCGACCCCACACACAACCCCCACCCGGCCGAGGTATCAGGCCCCGCCGCCCGGGCTCGTTCCTCGCCAAGGCCGCGGGGCCCGACACCTCGGCCTGGCCCGACACCTCGGCGGGGCCCGACACCTCGGCCTGGCCCGACACCTCGGCCTGGCCCGACACCTCGGCCTGGCACGACACCTCAGCCTTGCCGCCGGGGTGACAGGAGACAACACGGCCCGGTCATACCCCTGCCGCCACGCGGGACAGACCGCCAGCGTTGACGAGGGCCCCCTTGCGGGGCCCGAGGAAACGCAACTCCCTCTTCCCGCTCTTCTTGAGTGACGTGGCCGCAGCGACAGGCCGGGGGTGTCGGGCCCCGCCGCCCGGGTCCTGCGACTCCGGCGCTGGCGCGCCTCCGCGCAGGATGACGTGTTCCTCGCCAAGGCCGCGGGGCCCGACACCTCGACCTTGCCCGACACCCCAGTCCTGCCGCCGGGGCGACGGGCTAGTCCGGTAAGCGGGGGACGGCGGCTAGGAGGGATTTTGTGTAGGCGGCCTGGGGGTGGCTGTAGACGGCGTCGGCGCTGCCCTGTTCTACTATCCGGCCGTGTTGGAGGACCACGACCTGGTCGCACAGGTGGCGGATGACCGCCAAGTCGTGGCTGACCAGGACCAACGTCAGGTGCATCGTCGTCACGAGGTCTGTGATCAGGTTGAGGACCTGGGCCCGGACCGACACGTCCAGGGCGCTGACCGGCTCGTCGGCCAGGAGGATGTCGGGGTTGGGCGCCAGGGCCCGGGCGATGGCGATGCGCTGGCGCTGGCCGCCGGAGAACTCGTGGGGGTACAGGGCGGCCGCCGCCGCGGGCAGGCCGACCTGGTCGAGAACCTCGGCCAGGCGGGTCTTCGGGTCGGTCGGGATGGCGCCGGTCTGGCGCAGCCGGCGCGAGCGCAGCGGCTCCGTCACGATCTGGCCGACCTTCATTCGGGGGTCGAGCGAGGAGCGGGGATCTTGGAAGACCATCTGGACGGAGGCGCGCAGCCGCGCCAGCGTGTGCGGGTCGCGCCGGTCCAGCCGCGCCCCCTGGAACCGGACCTCCCCCGCCGTCGGGCTGTCCAGGCCCGCCAACAGCCGGACCAGCGTCGTCTTGCCCGAGCCCGACTCCCCCACGATGCCGAGCCGGTCGCCGGACTTGATGTCCAGCGTGACGTCGTCCAGCGCCTGGACGGCGGTCTCGGACTTGCGGCGGCCGAAGGTCCGCGTGACGTGGTCGACCTCGAACATGGTCACCGGGCCACCCCCCTCATCTCGACGGCCGCCGGCACCTTGGCGGCGGGCCGGGAGGCGCGGGCGTAGAAGTCGTCCACGGTCGGCAGGTGGCTGCCGGGCACGGCCCGGTCCAGCCGGGCCGTGGCGATGAGGCCCTGCGTGTACGGGTGGGCCGGGTGGGACAGGACGTCGCCGACCGGGCCCTGCTCGACGATCTCGCCGTCCAGCATGACCATGACCCGCTGGCACACCTGCGCCACGACCGCCAGGTCGTGGGAGATGAACAGCGTGGCCGCGCCCGCGGCCGTCAGCTCGTGGTCCAGCAGCGCCAGGACCTGGGCCTGGACCGTCACGTCGAGCGCGGTCGTCGGCTCGTCGCAGATGACGAGCCGGGGACGGTTCATCAGGGCCATCGCCAGGATGACGCGCTGGCGCTGGCCGCCGGACAGCTCGTGGGGAAACGCCTCGGCCAGCCCCGCCGGGTCGGGCAGGCCGACCTGGCCGAGCCGCTCGACGACGCGGGCCCGGGTCTCCTTGCCGGAGGCGTCGTCGTGGAGCTTGATGACCTCGGCCACCTGGCGGCCGACCCGCATCGTCGGGTCGAGCGCGGTCATCGGCTCCTGGAACACCATCGTCAGCTCCTGGCCGCGCAGCCGCGCCAGCTCGCGCTCGGGCAGCGCCAGCAGGTTGCGGCCGCCGTACGTCACGGTCCCGGCCGTCGTGGCGTTCTCCGCCAACAGGCCGAGCAGGGCCAACGCCGTGACGGACTTACCCGAGCCCGACTCCCCGATGAGCCCGACCCGCTCGCCCGGCTGGACGGCGAACGTGACGGACTTCAGGACGTGGCTGCGGGAGCGGCCGAACCAGACGTTGAGGCCGTCGACGGCCAGGAGGGCGGTCATCGCAGCTCCTTCAGCCGGGGGTCGAGGTAGTCGCGCAGGCCGTCGCCGAGCAGGTTGAAGCCGAGGACGGCGAGGGCGATGGCGAGGCCGGGCACGAGGGCGGGCCACGGGGTCAGGAACAGGTCGTCCTGGGCGTCGCGCATCATCCGGCCCCACGTCGGCGTCGCGGCCGACGCCGCCAGGCCGAGGTAGGAGAGGCCGGCCTCGGCCAAGATGGCGGTCGAGAAGGAGGCCGAGGCCTGGACGCCGAGGATCGGGCCGATGTTGGGGACGACGTGGCGGAGCGCGATGGCCGGGGCGGAGATGCCGGCCACGCGGGCGGCGTCGATGTAGTCGAGGGCCATGACCGACAGCGTGGCGCCGTGGGCCATGCGCACGAAGACGGGGATCGTGGCGATGCCGATGGCGGTCGTGGCCGTAGCGACAGACGCGCCCTTGGCGGCCACGAGGAGGATGGCCAGGAGCAGGGCGGGGAGGGCGAACAGGATGTCGGAGGCGCGCAGGATGACGTCGGAGAGGACGCCCCGGCGCATCCCGGCCGCGATGCCGAGCGGGACGCCGACGACGGCCGCGCCGAGGACGGCCAGCACGCCGACCATGAGGGTCGTGCGGGCGCCGACCATGAGGCGGGACACGAGGTCGATGCCCATCCGATCCGTACCGAGCCAGTGGGCCAGGCTGGGGCGCAGCAGCCGGTCGGCCCCGTTGACCAGGAATGGGTCGTAGGGCGTCCAGACCAGCGACACGAGCGCCGCCAGGACGAGGCCCGCCGCGATGACGAGCCCGGCGACCAGGGGCGCGCGCCTCATGATTGCCCCCGCCGTAGCCGGGGGTCGATCAGGAGGTAGGCGGCGTCGACCAGGAGCGACAGGAGGAGGACCGCGAGGACGAGCAGGACCGTGATCCCCTGGACGACCGGCAGGTCGCGCGCGCCGACCGACCGGAGCAGGAGCGAGCCCAGGCCGGGCAGTTGGAAGACCTGCTCGACGATGATCGCGCCGACCAGCATGGCGCCGATCTGGAGCCCCACGACCGTGACGACGGAGACGGCGGCGTTGCGCGTGCCGTGGCGGATCAGCGCGCCCCACTTGGTCCAGCCCGCCGCCCGGGCCGTCCGCAGGTAGTCCTCCGTCAGGACGTCGATGAAGCCGGAGCGGACGTAGCGGGCCAGGAGGGAGCTCTGGGCGATGACCAGCGTGGCCACGGGCAGGAGGAGGTGGCTGAACCAGCGGCCCGCGTCACCGCGTGACCCCGTCAGCGGCACGTAGCCGTTGGCCGGGAGGACGTGGGACTCGACGGCGAACAGGACGACCAGCACGATGCCCGTGAAGAACACGGGCACGGCCATGCCGGTTTGGGACAGCCCCGACGCGATGGCGCCCTGCCAACGGCGCCGCCACAGCGCCGCGACCAGGCCGATGGGGATCGAGCAGAGCAGCGCCAGCGGCATCGACAGGACGACCAGCCACGTCGTCACGGCCAGGCAGGGCCGGATCTGGGAGAAGACCGACTGGCCGGAGATGTAGGAGACGCCGAGGTCGCCGTGGACCAGGCCCGCCATCCACGCCAGATAGCGGACGACGGCGGGCCGGTCGAGGCCGTACTTCTCGCGCAGCGCGGCGACGGCCTCGGGCGTGGCGTTGAGGCCGAGGGTGGCCTGCGCGACATCCCCGGGCAGGGTCTGGACGATGAGGAAGATGACCAGGGTCGCGCCCACCAGGCTGACGGCGAAGAGGCCGAGCCGCCGGGCGAGAGTGACGCCGATGTTCACAAGTCCTTCACCTTACGCGCTGGCGCCCTCCGACTAGGCCTTGGACCGAATCTGGGTCAGGTCGAAGCTCGTCGTCGTCGAGTTCTGCGGGATGCCCGTCAGATCCGCCCGCGCCACGGTCAGGCTCGGGAAGGACCAGAGCCAGTCGGCGGCCGCGTCGTCGGCCAGGAGCTGGGCCGCCTGCTTCATCAAGGGCACGTACTCGTCGGGCGCGGCCTCGTCGGCCTGGGCGATCAGCGCCTGGAAATCGGCGTTGTCGTAGTGCCAGTAGTAGCCGGGGTTGGCGAACTGGACGATGTCGCGCGTCTCGACGTGGTTGACGATCGTCATGTCGAAGTCGCCGTCCGTGAAGACCTGCGTGTACCAGGTGCCGAAATCCAGCTCGCTGACTTCGACCGTGACCCCGACCTGGCCGAGCATCGACGCGATGACCTGGGCGGCGGACGTGGCGTAGGGCACGACCGGCACGCGCAGCGCCAGCGTCAGGTTCTCCTGGCCCGCCTCGGCCAGGAGCGCCTTGGCCTTCTCCGGGTCGTAGGGGTAGGTCTGGGAGAGGTCCTCGTAGTAGGGGTCGGTCGGGGCGACCATCGAGCCGATCAGGAGGCCCTTGCCGCCCCAGACCGTGTCGAGGAGCGACTGGCGGTCGATGGCGTAGTTGATCGCCTGGCGGACGCGGCGGTCTTGCAGGGCGGGCTTCGTGTGGTTGAACCCGAGCACGACCTCGCCGGTCGTCGTGCCGTCGATCACCTGGTACTGCGACGTGTCGGCGAAGGCCGAGAGCGAGCTGGGCGAGGTCAGGTCGGAGATGATGTCGATCCCGCCGGAGAGCTCCGCGGAGTTCATCGCGTTGGGGTCGGAGAAGTAGCGGAACGTGACCTCGTCGAAGCCGGCCGGAGTCCCCCAGTAGGACTGGTTCTTGGTCAGCGTGATCTGGTCGCCGCGCGTCCAGGTCGAGAACTGGTAGGGCCCGGAGCCGGCCGGGCGCTGGGCCAGGTCGGTCGTGGCGGGGTCGACGACGATCCCGGCGGTCGAGGCCATGTCGTAGAGCCACGAGTTGGACGGGTGGGTCAGCGTCACGGCCACCGTCGTCGCGTCGACGGCCTCGGTCGCGGCGACCAGGGCGAGGGGGGCGGAGACATTCGTGTTGACCGCGGGCTTGAGCCGCTCGATGGACTTGATGACGGCGTCGGCGTCGACCTTGGTCCCGGAGGCGAACGTGGCCTTGGGGTCCAGCGTGAACGTGTAGGTCAGGCGGTCGTCGGACAGCGTGTAACCCGTCGCCAGGAGGGGTTGCAGCTCGCCCTGTTGGTCGATCCGCAGCAGCGTCTCGTAGACGTTGTACAGGAGGACCTGGCCGATGGCGGCCTCGGACGAGGCCGTGAAGTCGAGGGTCGAGGGCTCGAGCGTGGCGCCGACGGCGAGGCTGGTGTCGGCCTGGCCTGAGGCGCTCGAGTTGTCCGTCGGGTCGGTGGCGGCTGTCCCCGTACACGCCGTCAGTCCCGCCAGCGCGGCCGTCACGAGGAGGGCGGCGAGGCGGAGCGGGCGGCGGAGCGGCCGGGGAGGCAGACCTGGGGTCATGGTGCGTGTCCTTCTGATGGGCGGATGGCCACGCGGGGGCGCGTGGCCGCACAAGTCTAGCCAGGTGGGCGGCGCGTACCCGCGCGTCCACATTCGGGCGGGTGGCGGGAGTGGGCGTGATTGTGTGCCCACCTCGGACGCGGTCACACCGATAGCGGCCCGATCCGGGGGTGGAGGCCGCTGTGGGTGGGACAGGGTCCGAGTTCGCGCCATGATCACACCCGTTGTCGCGGGGCCGGTACTGTTCAGCCCATGCGCGAGCACCGCCTACCGGGGGCTGGGGAGGCGTGCGCCCTGTGGCTGGACCGCGCCACGATCGCCTGGCCGCCGGGGCTGGGCGGGGGCGGGGAGCCGGCCTTCTCGCTGGTCGGCGTCCCGGGTGTGGCGCTGACCCCTGCCGGCCGCGTGGAGGCCCCCGCCGACCGGCGGGCGGCGGGCTATCTGGCGTTGCGCGTGACGTGGGCGGCGGCGCCGTCGGACGGCGACTGGCGGGCCCTGTTCCGCGGGCCTCTGGTGGTCCGGGCGGAGCGGGGCGGTGTGGCCGTGGCGGAGACCGGGGTCCAGCTCGGCGGGCTCCTCGACGACCTGTACGGCGGGGCGGCGGACCAGGCGCTGGGGGTCACGTGGGTCGACGGCGCCCCGGTTCTCAAACTCTGGGCGCCAACGGCGTCCGAGGTCACGCTGCTGGTCTGGGCGGGGTCGGCGGGTTCGGCTGATTCGGCGGATTCGGCGGGCGAGCCCGCGCGGGTCGTGCCGGTCCGCGACCGGGACGGGGTCTGGACGGCGGCCGGCCAGCCGGGCTGGCGCGACGCCGAGTACCTCTGGGAGGTCACGGTCTGGGCCGACGGGCAGACCGTGACGCAGCGCGTGACCGACCCGTATTCCGTCGGCCTGACGGTCGACTCGCGGCGCAGCGTGATCGTGGACCTGGCCGACCCCCGCTGGGCGCCGGAGCCGTGGGCGGCCACGCCCGCCCCTCCCCCGCTGCGCACCCAGGCGGCGCAGACGATCTACGAACTGCACGTCCGTGACTTCTCGGCCATCGACGCCACCTGCCCGACCGACTGGCGCGGCACGTACGCCGCGTTCACGGCGCCGGACTCACTCGGCGTGGCGCACCTGCGCCAACTGGCGGCGGCCGGGATCACGACCGTCCACCTGCTGCCGACCTTCGACTTCTCCTCCGTGCCGGAGTCACGCGCGGGCGACGACGGCGGGGACGGCGCGGACGGCCGCGACCGGTTCAACTGGGGCTACGACCCGTGGCACTGGCTGGCGCCCGAGGGCTCCTACGCGACCGCGGGCGCCCAGACCGGTGGGGCGCGCAGCGCGGAGTTCCGGGCCATGGTCGGGGCGCTGCACGGGATGGGGCTGCGCGTCGTCCTCGACCAGGTCTACAACCACACGGCGGCCGCCGGGCCGCGCCCGCCGTCGGTCCTCGACCGCATCGTGCCCGGCTACTACCACCGGCTCGACGCGCGCGGGCGGCTGGAGAAATCGGCGTCCGGGGCGAACGTCGCGGTCGAGCGGACCATGGCGGGCAAGCTCGTCGTGGACGCCGTCGTCCACTGGGCCCGCTGGTACCACGTCGACGGCTTCCGTTTCGATCTCATGGGCCACCATCCCCTGGCCAATCTGACCGCCGTCCGGCAGGCGTTGGACGGGCTCACGCCCGAGCGTGACGGCGTCGACGGGCGATCGCTCTACGTCTACGGCGAGGGCTGGAACTTCGGCGAGGTGGCGGACGACCGGCTCTTCACCCAGGCCCGCCAGGCGCACCTGGCCGGGACCGGCATCGGGTCGTTCAACGACCGGCTGCGCGACGCCGTCCGGGGCGGGCAGCCGTTCGACGCCGACCACCGGCTGGAGCAGGGCTTCGCCACGGGTCTCGGGACCGACCGGAACCCGTGGACCCGTCACGGTGACGCGGCGCTGCGGCGCGAACTGGCGCGGCAGACGGCCCTGATCCGGCTGGGGCTGGCCGGCAACCTGGCCGCCGTGGCCGTGCCGTCGCCCGACGGGACCGGGACGGTCCTGGGACGGGACCTGCGCTACGGCGGGGAGGCGGCCGGCTACGCGGCGGAGCCCGCCGAGTGCGTCAACTACGTCGACGCCCACGACAACGAGACCTTGTACGACATCGGCGTGTGGAAGCTGCCGCCGGACCTCTGCGTCGCGGCGCGGGTCCGGCTCAACACGCTGGCCCTGGCGACCGTGACGCTGGGCCAGGGCGTGTGCTTCTGGCACGCCGGGACCGAGCTCCTGCGGTCGAAGTCGCTCGACCGGAACTCCTACGCCTCCGGCGACTGGGTCAACGCCATCGACTGGTCGCTGGCCACGACGCCGTTCGGCCAGGGGCTGCCACCGGGGCCGGAGAACGCGGCCCGCTGGGAGCAGATGCGGCCGCTGCTGGCTGCTCCGGCCTTGCAGCCTGGGCCGGACGACCGGCGGGCGGCGTCCGTGGCGGCGCTCGAGCTGTTGCGGCTGCGCCACTCGACGCCCTTGTTCACGCTGGGGTCGGCGGCGCTGGTCCGGGAGCGCGTCTGGTTCCCGGCCGGGCCGGACCTGGCGCCCGGGCTGCTGGCGATGGTCATCGAGGACTCGGCCAGGTTCGCCACCGGGGACCTGGACCCAGCCGTCGACGCGCTCTTGGTCGTCTTCAATCCCGGGCCGCGCAGCCTGACGGAGGCCCTGCCCGGCCTCGCGGGCCGGGCGTTCGCGCTCCACCCGATCCAGCGTGACGGGGCCGACCCGGTCGTCCGCGACACCGGCTGGCACGCGCCCACGGGCACCATCAGCCTCCCCGGCCGCACCGTCGCCGTCCTGGTCGAGCGGCCGAACGGCGTGACGGCGTGACGGCGTGACCAGGTGATGCCGGCCACAGATTTGGCCGAAGCGCCCCCAGGCGAGTAATGTGGCGAGAGCACCGCGGGGTGGAGCAGTTCGGCAGCTCGCTGGGCTCATAACCCAGAGGTCGTAGGTTCAAATCCTACCCCCGCTACGAAGGAAGGGCTCCTGGCCAGCAGAAATGCAGGCCAGGGGCCCTTCGCTATGACGCCGGAGCCCACGCCGCCGCGATGGCTGCGGCCGGGGTGGCGTGGCGGAACTCGAAGCCGGACTGGGCCAACGCCACCGGGTGGACCTTCTGCGAGCCGAGGAGGAGTTCCGACGCGCCCGCCATGGCCACGCGGATCGCCCGGGCGGGCAGGACGAACCAGTGGGGGCGGCGCAGGGCTGTGGCCAGCGCCCGGGTGATGTCCGTGGCCGTGGCCGGGACGGGCCCGACCAAGTTGACCGGGCCGCGGAGGTCGGCCGTCAGGGCAAAGACGATGGCCCGGGCCTCGTCGGCCAGGGAGATCCACGGCCACCACTGCGTCCCCGGCCCGATCCGGGAGCCCAGGCCGAGCCGGGTCGCCAGGGCCAGCGGCGCCACGGCCCCGCCTCGGCCGAGCACCACGCCCGTGCGGGCGTGGACGACCCGGGTGACGCCGGCCGCCGGGCCGGTCGCCGCCTCCCAGTCGGCCACCACGCCGGCCAGGAAGCTGGTGCCGCGCGGGGACGTCTCGTCCAGGTCGGCGTCGCCCGCCGCGTCGCCGTAGTAGCCGACGGCCGAGCCGGACACCCAGACCGCGGGCGGCTCGGCCGCCTCGGCGATGGCCCCGGCCACGGCGGCCGTGGCGTCGACCCGGGAGCGCCGCAGTTCGGCCCGGTAACGCGCTGTCCAAGGCAGATGGTTGAGAGAGGCGCCGTTGAGCGACACGACCGCGTCCGCCCACTCCACCGCCTCAGCGGGCACGGACCCGGGACGCGCGTCCCAGAGGTAGTCCCCCGGCGGCGGACCGTCCCGCCGCAGCGAGCGCACCGCGTGACCCTGGGCGGCCAATTCGTCCCGCACGGCCCGCCCGATCATCCCGGAGGCCCCCGCCAACAAGACCTTCACGCCGTCAGCCTACGCGGCCTTGGGCCGGCTGGTCACGGCGTCGACCGGTGGCCGGCGCCCGGGCAAGGCCGCGAAGGACTCGCTCAGAAGGACCGGCCCGGGGCGGTACCCTGGGTCGACGTCCAGCACGACTCGGCCTGGGTGGCGCCCGTCTGGCGTCACCTGGCCCACGAATTGCTCGTGGAGGAACAACTCAAGCGCCGGCACGGTCGTCTCCGTACGTCAGCGTCACGCGGATGCCGAGTTCGTGGAACACGCGGAACAGGCGCGTCGTGTACAGGTTGGCCTGGCCGGATTCGAGGCCGACCATGTAATCCCGCGAGAAGACCAGCTTCTCCGCCAGTTCAGCCTGCGTCAGGCCCAGGTCCTCGCGGGCCGCCCTGATCACGGCCGCGACGTCGGCCAGCTTGCGCGCCTGAACGGATGTGGTCACATTCCCACAGTGTCAGATGTGGTGATATCACCACACCCATCCAGGTCTCACCTGGCGGCCACACGGCGCTGGGCTTCGGCCGCGAAGGCGTCGGCCTGCGGGCCCGCCGAGCGGGGGATGACGAACGCTTCGGCCGGGCCGATGAAGATCAGGGCCAGGTCCGGCGTGACCTCGACGCGGTCGACGGCCGACCACGCCGTGACGGAGGCCATCGCGCCATCCGAGCGGTGGACGCCCTCGTCGTCCAGCCACATCGTGATCAGCCGGCCGGTCACCGGCGCCCGGGCCGCCTGGGCCTGACGGATCCCACGGCGCAGCGCGGTCCGGCGGACCAGCGGCGGCAGGGCGAACCACGCCACCGCCATCACGACGATGGCCACCGCCCAGCGCCACGGCCAGCCCACCGTGGTCCGGCCCAACGCGAACAACACCAGCAGAAGGCCGACCAGGGCCGCAGCGGCCTGGGCCTTACGCAACTCCCGCCGGAACGCCGGCACGGTCTTGTTGACGTAGGCGTTGAAGGCGACAAGATCCGCCTCGGCCAGGACGAATTGAACGGCGCAGTCCATGGCCGCAGTCTAGGGTCTCGGCGGTTGACCTCTGGGGGTGGAAGATCCCGGCGTGCGCCGGGATGACACAGGGGCCGGGATGACAAGGGGGATGACCAGGGACGCCGGGATGACACGGGCGGGTCCCTACTATGCTTCGCGCTCGTGACTGATGTCGTTGTCCGGCCTGCTGTGGCCTCGGATGTGGCCGCGATCCGGGAGATCGCGCGGCCCTACACCGAGCGGCGCATCCTCGTGGCCAAGCCGCCGGTGGCCTATTACGAAGGGCTCCAGCAATTCGTCGTGGCCGAGCTCCACGGCGCGGTCGTCGGCTGCGGCGCGCTCCATGTCTTCTGGGAGGACCTGGCCGAAATCCGCACGCTCGCCGTCGCCCCCGACACGCGCGGCCACGGCATCGGCTCGGCCATCGTGACCCGCCTCATCGACCAGGCCCGCGGCCTCGGCCTGGCCCGCGTCTTCTGCCTGACGTTCGAGACCGCGTTCTTCGCCCACCACGGCTTCGCGCCGCTCGACGGGATGCCCGTGACCCCGCCCGTGTTCGCCGAATTGCTCCGCTCCTACGACGAGGGCACGGCCGAGTTCCTCGACCTCGACCGCGTCAAGCCGAATACCCTCGGCAACACGCGGATGCTGCTGACGCTCTAGCGCCCCACCGTGACAGACTGACCCGGTGCGGCAAGTCTTCGACGTCCTGTTCACGCGCCAAGTGGACCCCGGCCTGCTGTGGACCTGGGGCTGCCCGGCCCACTGGGTCTACATGGCCCTCTCGCTCATCGCCGTCGTCCTGATCCTGCGCCACCTGTCCCGCCTGCCGGAGGCACGCCAAGCCCGGGCGACGTGGTGGCTGGTCGGCCTGGCGTTCTCCATGTGGATCGTCCCGCCGGTCATCATGTGCGTCACGGACACGGGCGAGCGCTGGATCGAGCACCTGCCGCTCCACCTCTGCTCGTCCGCCTGCATCGTCATCCCCCTGGCCATCCTCAGCCGCAACCAGGCCCTCCTCAACTACGTCTACGGCCTGTGCTTCCCCGGCGCCGTCATGGCCATCGTGACCCCCGGGGCGATGTACCGCTCGCTGTCGTACCTCGGCTTCCACTACTGGCTCTACAACGTCTCCCACGTCATCCTGATCGTGGCCGGCCTCGCCCCCATCGCGTTCGGCTGGTTCCAGCCCCGCTGGCGCTACTACCTGCCCGCCTGCGGCATCGGCACGGCGCTGATGATCGTGGACTACCCCATCAACAAGCTCCTCGACACGAACTACCTGTTCGTCAACATCCCCGAGCCCGGCACCCCGATCGAGGCGATGGCCAACCTGGCGGGCGTGCCCGGCTACGTCGCCATCCTGGCCGGAGTCGCCTACGCCGTCATCGCGTGCCTGTTCGCCGCCTGGTCGCTGAT
Organism: Propionibacteriaceae bacterium; assembly: GCA_031272805.1. Taxonomy (GTDB): domain Bacteria; phylum Actinomycetota; class Actinomycetes; order Propionibacteriales; family Propionibacteriaceae; genus WQYJ01. The sequence continues at coordinate 27,989 of JAISTC010000095.1, read as the reverse complement.
CGCGCTGATCCGGCGCCGGGCCAGCCACCCGGGCGCGGCGCAGCCGACCGGGTAGCATTCGTCCGTGCGTGTCGTCCGGGCGGTTCAAGCCAGAGGCCTGCTGGCCGTCGTGGCCGCCCTCGGCGTCCTGGCCGCCCTGGTCGAGGTCTTCGCCTTCAACCTCCCCCACTGGCTGTCGCTGGCCGCGCCCGCCGAGATCGCCGTGACGGCCGACAACGCCACCCTCTCCAACGTCGAGTGGGACGCCGAGGCGGGGGTCTTCCGGATGACCGGCGCCCACGGCCGCGTCACGCTCGACGGGCTCGACGCGGTCGTCAAGACCGTCTGGATCGACCCGGTCTTCGACCAGCCGAAGACCCGGCAGGCGATGAAGGTCCGGTGGGGCGACGAGAGCTCGTCCGAACGCGACTCCGGCTCCTTCGACCTGGTCGAGGGCGCCGTCCGCCAGCAATACGTTGTGCCCAGCGCGATGGGCCACGTCACGAGCGTGGTCGTCGAGTTCGACGCCGACACGTCGATCGTCACGATCCGCCAGATCGTCCTCAACGCGACCATCCCGCTGTTCTTCAGTTGGGTCCGCTGGCTCGCCCTCTGGGCGGCCGCCGTCGGCCTCTACTACGTCCTCCACGGCGGGCTCTGGCGCCACCCCCTCAACCCGGCCTCCCGGCGCCAGCGGGTCGTCAACGGCTGCCTCGTCGGCGCGGGGATCGCCGCCCTCGTGACGGTCGTGATGTGGACCGTGCCGGTCGCGGGCTTCAGCCAGACGCTGGCCAACCTGTTCGCCGCCGAGAACCACCAGTACGCCAAGCTGGCCGACGCCTTCCTCCAAGGCCAGGTGTCGCTGCTCGACCAGCCCGACCAGTCCCTGCTCGACGCCGAGCGGCCCTACGACCCGACCTACCGCTGGCAGAACGGCGTCAACTTCCAGATGGACTACGCCTTCTACAACGGCAAGTACTACTCCTACTTCGGGATCGTGCCGTTCCTGCTCCTCTACCTCCCCGTCCGCGCCATCACGGGCCAACAGGTCTCGACCGCGGTCGCCACCATCCTGTTCGGCGCGGCCGCCACGGCGTTCCTCTACCTGGTCTGGCGCGAGACGGTCCGCCGCTGGTTCCCCAAGCTCCCCTACGTCCTCTACGCCCTCGGCACCGTCGCCCTGTTCGCCTGCTCCCAACTCCTGTTCGTGGCCGCGCGGCCCAGCCAGTTGGAGTCGATCGAGGCGGCGGGCCTGATGTGCGTCACGTTCGGGGCCTGGTCCCTGCTCAAAGCGACGGCGACGCGCCACCTCCGGCTCCCGTGGCTGGCGGCGGCGGCCGCCGGGCTGGCGCTGGCCGTCGGCTGCCGGCCCAACCTCGTCCTCCTCAGCGCCCTCCTGCCGGTCCTCGTCTGGCCGCGGCTGCCGCGCGTCAAACCGGCCGCCCGGGCGCTCGGCGCCGCCACCTCCCCGACCAGCGCCCGCCCGCCGCTCGACTGGGGCGCCCTCTGGCGGCCGGCCCTGGCCGTGGCCGTCCCCTACCTCGTCGTGGCGGCCGGGCTGATGACCTACAACGCCGTCCGCTTCGGCTCCGTGGTCGAGTTCGGCGCGTCGTACCAGTTGACCGTCTCCAGCGTGGCCGGCTACATGCACCGGGGCATCTTCGGCTCGCTCGTCACGGCCGCCTACGGCGTCCTCGGCTACTTCTGCGCCACGCTGTACGCCAACCAGTTGTTCCCCCACTTCGTGGCCGACTGGCCCGACCTGTCCGGCTACCTCGGCTACGTCTACACCGGCCGGACCCTCGGCCTGGCCTGGCTGCCGCTGGCCTGGACGCTGCCGTTCATCCCGGCCCTGGGCGTCGGCTTCAAGGCCCGCCACCCGCTCCGCCCCTTCGTCCTGACCCTCCTGGCCGTCGCCGTGGCCGAGGCCGGCCTGATCGGCGTCCTCGGCGGCATCCTCGGCCGCTACCAGGCCGACTTCGCGTGGCTCGTGGCGCTGGCGGGCCTCGTGACGCTGTTGCTGCTGTACGAGCGCGGCCTGCGCGGCCGCCTCAACAACGGCGCGCTCATCGCCGTCTGCGCCGCCGTCCTCGTCCTGACCGCCGTCATCGCCGCGGAGGTCGGCGTCATGGGCGAGTCCGAGGCGTTCCTCAATGTCAACCCCGACCTGTTCTACCGGGTCCAGAACCTGACCCGCTTCTGGTGATGCCGGATGTCCAGAACTGACCTTGCCCCCGCCCTCATGACCGACCCGGCCGGCCCGCCCGGCGGACCCGTCGCCCGCCTCGTCCGCGCCGTCCAGGACCGCGGGCTGGTCGCCGTCGGCGCCGTCTTCGTCCTGTTCGCCCTGCTGGTCGAGCTGGGCGTCTTCGGCTTCCCCCACTGGGCCTCGCTGGCCGCCGGGGACGAGATCACCGTGACCCCCGACAACGCGACCCTCGACAACGTCGCCTGGAACGGCGACGAGGGCTACTTCCAGCTCACCGCCGGCCACGGCCAGGTCGGCATCGAGGGCTTCGACGCCGTCGTCAAGACCGTCTGGATCGAGCCGGTCTTCTTTCAGTCGAACACCCGCCAGGCGGTCAAGGTCCACTACGACGACGAGGGGGCGGCCGACCGCAACACGGGCTCGCTCGACCTGGTCGAGGGCGTCGAGCGCAACGACTACGTCATCCCGACGGCGATGGGCCACGTCACGCGCGTGGCCGTCGAGTTCGATTCGGACGACGCGGTCATGGGCATCCGCCAGATCGTCCTCAACAAGACCGTCCCGCTGTTCTTCAACCCGCTCCGCGTCGTCGTCATGGCGGGCTTGGCGCTGCTCGTCTACTGGCTCCTCCACGAGGGCCTCTGGCGCCATCCGCTCAACCCGGCGTCACGCCGCCAGCAGGTCGCCAACGGCCTCCTGGTCGGCGGCTGCATCGTATTGCTCGGCGCGGCCGTCACCGCCGGGCAGACCATCGAGGGCTTCGCGCAGACGTGGCGCAACCTCATGACCGCGGACTACCACCAGTACGCCAAGCTGGTCGACGCGCTCCTCCACGGCCACGTCGCCCTCGAGCAGGTCCCCGACCAGTCGCTCCTCGACGCCACCGACCCCTACGACATCGTCTACCGCTGGCACAACAATACGTCGTACGAGTGGGACTATTCGTATTACAATGGCAAGTATTATTGCTATTTCGGGATCGTGCCGGCGCTCCTCCTGTTCCTCCCGGGCAAGGTCATCACGGGCCAGCACGTCTCGACGGCGTTCGCCACGTTCCTCTTCTCGGCCGTCGCCACGTGGTTCCTCTACCTGCTCTGGCGCGCGGTCGTCCGGCGCTGGTTCCCCAAGCTGCCGTACGTCCTCTACGCCCTCGGCGGCTTCGCCCTGTTCGCCGTCAGCCAGCTCGTCTGGGCCCAGAACCGGCCCGGCATGTACGAGGTGGCGCTGTCGGCCGGGGCGATGTTCGTCTTCCTCGGCGTCTGGGCGCTGTTCAAGGCGACGGCCCGCCGCCGGCTCTCCCTCCGCTGGACCGGCGCGGCCGCCCTCGCCCTGGCCCTGGCGGTCGGCTGCCGGCCGAACCTCGTCTTCGTGTCCGCGCTCGTACCGGTCATGCTCTGGCCCCGCCTGCCCCGCCGCGTCCCCGCCCCCGCCGCGGGCCACGCCCTCGACGGCCCCCGGGCCCAGGCCGCGCCGGCGCCCGGGCCGGTCGACTGGCGGGCCACCTGCCGGATCCTGCTGACCGTCGCCCTGCCCTACGTGGTCGTGGCGGCCGGGCTGATCGCGTACAACGTGGCCCGCTTCGGCCAGATCGCCGAGTTCGGCGCGTCCTACCAGTTGACGATCACGAACGTCGGGGCCTACGGCCACCGGGGCCTGTTCGGCAGCCTCCTGGCCGCCGGCTACGGCGTCTTCGCCTACCTGTTTACCGGCCTCAAGCTGCGGCCCCTCTACCCGTTCGCCCAGCCGGTCTACGCGCCGATGGGCGGGTTCATGAGCTACATGTACGCCGAACTGACGCCCGGCCTCGGCCGCCTGCCCCTGCTCTGGGCGCTCCTGGCCGCCCCGCGCCTCGGCGTCGGCTTCAAGGCCCGCCGCCCGCTCGGCCGCATCATGGCGACGCTGGCGCTCCTCGGGCTGGCCGAGGCGGCCTTCATCTCGGTCATGGGCGGCGTCATCGGCCGCTACGAGGTCGACTTCGCCTGGCTCCTGGCCCTGCCCGCGCTGGTCTGCCTCGTCCTCGTCTACGAGCGCGGCCTGCGCGCCCGGCTGTCCAACGGCAAGCTGATCGCGGCCGCCGCGGCCGTGTTGCTCGTGACCGCCGTGACCTCACTCCTGCTCGACGCCACCGGTGAGTTCAACCAGTTCTTCAGCCGCAACCCCGCGCTGTTCTACGACGTGCAGAACTTCTTCCGCTTCTGGTAAGCCGCGTCAGGGGGCGGCCACGGTGTCAGGCCCTGTGGCTGTCGCTCGTGCCTCGCTCCGTAGCCACAGTGCCCGACCCCCTGGCCTCCGTAGCCACAGTGCCCGACCCCCTGGCCTCCGTCGCCACAGTGCCCGACCCCCTGGCCTGGCGTCGCTAGGCCTTGGCTTCCTCGTGGTACTCCTCCTCGGAGTTGACCGCCCAGAGGGCGTCCTTGTCCGTCACGCCGCGGGCGATGGCGTCGACGGCGGCCATCGCGGTCAGCATGGAGTGGTCCTGGTTGTTGTAGCGGTGCTGGCCGTTGCGGCCAAGCAGGAACAGGTTCGGGATCGGGTCGAGGAAGCCGCGCAGGACCGAGAAGCGATCATAGGTCCCGAAGTAGGCGGGATAGGCCTTGGGGACGTGGACGACGACCGTGTCGAGGATGTCCTCACGCCGGGCCACGCCGATCTGCGCCAGCTCGCCCAGCGCCAGGTCGGCCATCTGCTCGTCCGGCAACGTCCACAGGTCGTCGCCCTCCGTGGCGAAGTACTCCATGCCGAGCCAGACCGTGTTCTCCGGGTCGGCCACGAGGTAGGGCGACCAGTTGTTGAACAACTGGAGCCGGCCGACTTTGACGTCCGGCTCCTGGATGTAGATCCAGTTGTCCTTGACGAGTTGCCCCGGCTGAGCGGCGTTGCGGTCGGTCAGCGTCAGCCTCTTGGCCAGCACGCCGACCGTGATGAAGTCACGGTAGACGAGGCCCTGGGCGACCTCCCGCACGTCGGCCGGGACCTCGATCCCGTCCAGCCCGGCCACGAGGTCGCGGACCGGCATGGTCGACAGGACATAGTCCGCCGCGACGTCCGCCGTCGCGCCGCTGGCCGCGTCGCGGACGGCCACGCCCGTGACCTTCCCACCGTCGACGTGGAGGCCCACAACTTCAGCACCCAGCCGGACCTCGCCGCCGCGCTCGGCCACGAGCCGCGCGGCCACCTCCCAGAGGTGCCCCGGGCCCAGCTTCGGGTAGAGGAACGACTCGATCAGGCTCGTCTCGGTCTTGGCGCCCCCGTCGAGATGGAGAATCTGGCGCAGCGCGTGGAGGACGGCCTTCGTGACGGACAGGCCCTTGACCCGCTGGGCGCCCCAGTCGGCCGCGATCTCGGCCACCGGCACACCCCAGACCTTCTGCGTGTACTCGCGGAAGAACGTCCCGTAGAGCTCGCGGCCGAACCGGTTGATGTAGAAGTCCTCGAGGTTCTGCTCCGGCTTGGGCCGCGGCCGGACCTGGGCCGCGAGATACGAGAAACCCATCTTGGCGCAGCGCGCCAGGCCGAGCTTGCGGACCGTGTCGACGTCCAGCGTGACGGGGTAGTTGAAGAACGTCCGGCGGTAGTAGATGCGGGACAGCCGGTCGCGCACCAGCATGACGTCGTCGCCCGCCGTCGGGTCGGCGCCGCGCTGGGCGAACCAGCGGTCGAACTGGTGGTCCGGCGGGTCCGCCTGGAGGGCGAGGAGATTGCCCCACCAGGCCATGACCGACGGGTCCTTGGAGAAGAAGCGGTGACCGCCGATGTCCATCCGGTTGCCGCCGTGGCGCAGCGTCCGGGAGATGCCGCCGATCTCGTGGCTGGCCTCCAGGACGATGGGGCGGACGTCGGTCCGGGCGAGCAGTTCGAGGGCGGCGGTGAGCCCCGCGGGGCCGGCGCCGATGACGACGGCCGTGGGCCGATCGGGCATGGTCAGTTCACCTTTCCGGCGGCCCCGCGCGACCGGTACAGGACCCGGCGGCCGACGTAGTTCCAGCAGAAGCCTACGACCGTGGCGATGGCCTTGCTCACGAGGAGGTGGAGGCCGGCGCGGCCGTGCAGCAGGTACATCATGAGTTCGAGGAGGCCCAGGCCGCCGAGGCCGACGACGGCGTACGTGCCGAAGCGGAGCCAGGCTGAGCTGACCTTGGCGGCGCCGAACGCGAAGCGTTCGGCCAACAGGAAGTTGACGACGAGGCCGACGCAGAAGCCGAGGGCGGCGGCCACGAGGTAGTGGACGCCCAGCCGATGGCCGACCCAGAGGACGGCGGTGTCGACGGCGAGGGCGACGGCGGCGACGAGGCCGTAACGGACGAGCTGGACGATCTCGGGATGCCGGGCCAGCGCCCAGAGCTTCGACCCCAGACCGGACATCACACCCCCAAACGACAACGCGACCGGTGACGCAGCCTACAACAGCCGCGGCTACTCCGCGGCCTCCAACCAGGCGGTTTCCCACTGGTCACGGTCGGCCTCGGCCTCGCCGATGGCGGTCACGAGGTCCGCCAGGCCGGCGTAGTCCGCCGGGTCGTGCGCGGCCAGGGCCGCATGGAGCCGCGCCACCTCGGCCTCGGCCTTGGCGATCTTGCGCTCCAGGGCCGCCAGTTCCTTCTTCTTGGCGCGCTCCCGCTTCGCGTCCGTCGGCGCGGCGGCGGGCCGGGCGGTCGCGGCGGGCTCAGGGTCGGCCTGACCCTGGGCCAAGGCGAGGTACTCGTCCACGCCGCCGGGCAGGTGCCGCAGCATGCCGTCGAGGAGCGCGAACTGCTGGTCGGTCACGCGCTCGACCAGGTAGCGGTCGTGGCTGACCACGATCAGCGTCCCGGGCCAGCCGTCGAGGAAGTCCTCGAGCGCGGCCAGCATGTCCGTGTCGACGTCGTTGGTCGGCTCGTCCAGGATGAGGACGTTGGGCTCCTGGCAGAGGACGAGGAGCAGGTGGAGGCGGCGGCGCTCGCCGCCGGAGAGGTCGCCGACGGGGGTCGAGAGCTGATGCCGGTCGAAGCCCAGGCGCTCCAGCATCTGGGCGGGGCTCAGGTCGTGTTTGCCGACCGTGAATTGGGTCTTGAGGCGGGAGAGCACGACGCGGACGGGCTCGTCCGCCACCTCGCGCAGCAGCTCGGCCCGCTGGTCGAGCAGGCCCACGCGCGTGTTCTTCCCGCGCTTGATGCGCCCCGTCACCCAGAGGTCTTGGCCAGGGGGTCGGGCACTGTGGCTACTCAGGCCAGGGGGTCGGGCACTGTGGCTACGGAGCGAGGCACGAGCGACAGCCACAGGGCCTGACACCGTGGCCTCCGCTGGCAACCCTCCGCCGGCCACGGTGTCAGGCCCGCCGGCTGTCGCTCGCAGAGCTCGCTCCGTAGCCGGCGTGCCCGACCCCATGGCCTGATCCGACCCCATGGCCCCCGCCAACAAACCCAACAGCGTGGACTTGCCCGCACCGTTGGCGCCCAGGAGGCCGGTCCGCTCGCCGGGCGCCAGCCGCCACGTCACGTCCCGCAACACCGTGACCGCGCCATAGCCCGCGGACACTCCGACCAGGTCCACGACCGTCTTGCCCAGCCGCGCGGTGGCGAGCTGGACCAGCGCGGTGGCGTCGCGCAGCGGCGGCACGTCCTCAATCAGCGCGGCCGCGGCGTCCATCCGGAACTTGGGCTTGCTCGTGCGCGCGGGCGCGCCGCGGCGCAGCCAGGCCAGCTCCTTGCGCAGCAGGTTCTGGCGTTTGGCCTCGATCGCGGCGGCTTGGCGGTCCCGCTCGACGCGCTGCAGCACGTACGCCGCGTAGCCGCCCTCGAATGGCTCGACCAGGCGGTCGTGGACCTCCCAGGTCGTGGTGGCGACGGCGTCGAGGAACCAGCGGTCGTGGGTCACGAGGGCGAGGCCGCCCTTGCTGGCGGGCCAGCGGGTCACGAGGTGGCGGGCCAGCCAGTCGATGCCGCCGAGGTCGAGGTGGTTGGTCGGCTCGTCCAGGAGCAGGACGTCCCACTCCCCCACGAGCAGCGCGGCCAGGTCGACCCGCCGCCGCTGGCCGCCGGACAGCTCCCCCAGCGGCCGGCCGAAGTCCAGGTCGGTGACGAGCGCGCCGACGATCTCCCGGATGCGCGCGTCCGAGGCCCATTCGTATTCCGCCCGGTCCCCGACGACGGCCGCGCCGACCGTGACCGTGTCGGCGAACGCGTCGCCCTGGGAGAGCAGGCCGACGCGGAGGTCCGTCCGCCACGTCACCTGGCCCGCCGTCGGCGTGACCGTCTTGGCCAGCAGCCCGAGCAAACTTGACTTGCCATCCCCGTTGCGGCCGACGATGCCGACCCGGTCGCCGTCCTGCAGCCCGAGCGTGACGGCGTCGAAGACGACAGAAGTGGGGTACTCGAGATGAACGCCTTCAGCCCCGAGCAGATGTGCCACGGGGTGTGATGTTAGCCGAGGCCCAGGTGTCAGGCCCCCTGGCCCTGGCGAGGAACGAGCGAGGCCATGGGGTCGGGCGAGGCCATGGGGGCGGGCGAGGCCATGGGGTCGGGCGAGGCCATGGGGTCGGGCGAGGCCATGGGGTCGGGCACGCCGGCTACGGAGCGAGGAACGAGCGACAGCCGGCGGGCCTGACACCGTGGCCGAAGGGGTCACCGACGTCCACACACACCTCCCCGCCCCGCCGTACACTGGCCGCGTGTCTGCGCGGGCGCCTTGGCATCACCGTCCCGAGTGGCGGCTGCTCGTGGCCGCCCTGGTCGGGGTGGCCGTGGGCGGGCTGGTCGCGGCGCTGTGGAACCCCGCGTTCGCCGTGCTCCTCGGCTGGGCCGCCCTCAGCCTGACGTTCGCCGTCACGACGTGGCTGGTCCTCTGGCCGATGGACGACCGCGCGACCAAGGCCCACGCCACGGCCGAATCCCCGGCCGGCCCCGTCGTCCACGCGCTCCTCGTCCTGGCCGCCCTGGCCAGCCTGTTCGGCATCGGCCTCGTCATCGCCTCACCTGACACGTCGCGCACGGCCGCGGCGCTCGTGACGCTGTGCCCCATCGTGACGTCGTGGGCCGTCATCCACACGCTCTACGCCCTCCGCTACGCCCGGACCTACTACGCCGAGGGCTCCGGCTTCGACTTCCACGCGCCGACGCCGCCGCGCTACTCCGACTTCGCCTACATCGCGTTCACGGTCGGGATGACCTACGCCCTCTCGGACACGGATTCCGAGACCTGGCGGCTGCGCCGCACCGCCCTCTCCCACGCCCTGCTGGCCTACCTGTTCGGCACGGTCTTCCTCGCCGCGCTGGTCAACATCATCGCCAGCCTGGCGGCGTGAACGAGGTCACGCGGAGCGCTAGACTGCGCGTATCCGGGCTTGTCACCAAGCCATTACCCAGCGCCGGGCGCCGTCAGCCCGGGCGGGGCGAAGGAGCTCTGGCCGACCCACTTCACGGAGGACACCATGCGACAGGATCTCTGCCAACTTCTGGGCATCCGCGCGCCCATCATCGCCGGGGGCATGACGCTCGTGTCGACCCCCGAACTCGTCGCGGCCGTGTCGAACGCGGGCGGGCTCGGCGTGTTCGCCACCGGCGATAAGGCCCAGGAGGGCGGGCCCGAGCGGGTCGAGGCGGAGCTCCGGCGCCTCAAGACGCTGACGGACCAGCCGTTCGGCGTCAACATCCCGATCCACTCCCCCGTGGCCGGCGCGCTCGTGGACATCGTCTGCGCGGAGGGCGCCACCCTGGTCACGACCGGGGCGGGCAACCCGGCGCCGTACCTGCCGCAGCTCCACGCGGCCGGCCTCAAGGTCGCGCCCGTCGTGCCGAGCCCGGAGATCGCCGCCAAGATGGAGGCGGCGGGCGCCGACCTCGTCATCGCCGAGGGCATGGAGTCCGGCGGCTTCATCGGCAAGATCACGACGCTCGTGCTCGTGCCCCAGGTGGCGTCGGCCGTGACCATCCCCGTCGTGGCGGCGGGCGGCTTCGCCGACGGCCGGGGCCTGGCCGCCGCCTTCGCCCTCGGGGCCTGCGGCGTCCAGCTGGGCACGCGGTTCATGGCCAGCCGCGAGTGCCAACTGCCCGACGTCTACAAGCAGGCCATCCTGGCCCAGCGCTCGGCCGACGCCATCGTCGAGGGCGCGGTCCTGCCCGGCCTGCTCTCCCACCGCTCCATCCGCACCCCGGCCGCCGAGGCCGTCATTGCCTACGAGCACACCCCCGGCGCCACACCGGAGGGTTTCCGCGAACTGTTCGACGCGGCCCGGCTCGAGGTCACGGGCCACCTGGACAAGGCGGTCCTGGGCATGGGCCAGGTAGCCGGTCTGATCCACGAAGAACTGTCGTGCCAGGACATCATCGACACAATCATGCGCGAGTGCCAAGAGGTCCTAGGCGACCTGGCCCCCTTGGGAGCCCAGTAGCCCCAGACGGAGAAAGGATCCCGGCAAGAACCCTGTCATCCCGGCAAGGACACGGTCACCCCGGCGAAAACCTTGTCATCCCGGCGAAAGCCGGGATCTTCCCCCCGACGACGAGTCACCCCCACTCACCAGACAACCCCTTGTCAGCCTGAGCGCAGCGCAGGATCTCGCCCCTACCGCGGCGGCTGGTCGCAAGCCATGCCGTCGCCGTCTTTGTCCAGAGCGGGACGGTAGCCCGGCTGGCCCTCGTAGATCGGCGCGGCGCCGGCCTGCCAAGCCTCCGTGCAGTTCTTGAAGTACACGTCACCCCCGGAGTTCTCGACGGGCTCGGCCGGAGCCGCAGGCCCGGCGGGCGTGGGCTGGCTCTCGCTCGTTGAAATAGGCCAGCATGGCGCTGGTGTCGACTATCACGACAGTCCGAAGCCCTGGGCGAGTTGGTCGTCCACGTGGTCGGCCAAGAGGATGTCGTCGCGGCTAGCCCTTGACTGCGCCGGCTGTGACGCCCTTGATGATGTGGCGTTGGCCTAGTAGGTAGAACACGATGATCGGGATGATCGATAGGACCAGCATGGCCATGAAGCCGCCCATGTCCTTTTGGCCGTAGGAGCCCTGCATGTAGTTCTGGACCGCGATCGGGATCGTCTTGTAGTTCGAGCCGATGACCAGGTACGGCAACCGGTAGTCGTTCCAGATCCACATGGCGTTGAGGATCGCCACGGTCACGGCCGTCGGCCGGAGGACCGGGAAGATGACCGTGAAGAACACCTTGAACGGGTTCGCCCCGTCGATCATCGCCGCCTCCTCCAGCTCGATCGGGATGGCCCGGATGAAGCCGACGAAGATGAAGACCGACAGCCCCGCGCCGAAGCCCGTGTACAACAGGATGATGCCGACGGGGTTGTCCAAGTGGGTCCAGTTGGCCAGCTTCGACATCGTGAACATGACCATGTCGAACGGGACGATCATCGAGAAGACGAACAGGTAGTACAGCACGGACGTGTACCACGCCTTGACGCGCGAGATGTACCAGGCCGTCATCGGCGTGACGACGCAGATGACGAGGACCGAGAACACCGTGATGAACAGCGAGTAGCCGAACGCGCTGAAGAAGCCGGTCCGCTGGACGCCGCCCGTGTAGTTGGCCGCGGCCGTGAATGTCTCGGCGTTGGGCAGCGCGAACGGGTCGGCGGTGATGAACAGGTTGGACTTGAGCGAGTTGATCAACACGAGGAACAGGGGCACAAGCCAGAGGACGGCCAGGACGAGCAGCGCCCAGAAGCCGACGATCCGGAAAGCCTTATTGCGCTCTTCCATCAGCCTTCCTCCTCCTTCGAGCGGGTCGCCCGGAGCTGGACGAAGGCGATGGCCGCGACGATGACGAAGAAGATCACGGCCTTGGCCTGGCCCACGCCCATGTGGTTCCGGATGTTGTAGAAGGTGCGGTAGATGTTGAGCGAGACGCCCTCGGTCTGGTGGTTGGGCGCCCCGGCCGTCAGGGCCAGGTTCTGGTCGAACAGCTTGAGCGAGTTGGTCAGAGTCAGGAACGTGCAGATCGTGATCGACCCGGCGACCATCGGGATCGTGACCTGGAACAGGCGGGCCCAGAAGCCGGCGCCGTCGATATCCGCAGCCTCGAGGACATCGCCCGGCACGTTCTGCAGGCCGGCGATGTAGATGATCATCATGTAGCCGATCATCTGCCAGTTGACGACCACGACCAGGCCCCAGAAACCATACGCGGGGCTGTAGGTCAGGTCCTGCTGGAACAGCTTGCCGAGCACGCCGTTGATGATCAACTGCCAGACGTACGCCAAGACGATGCCGCCGATGAGGTTGGGGAGGAAGAAGACCGCGCGGAAGATGTTGGTCGCCCGGATGGCCCGGGTCAGCAGGAGGGCGAACGCGAACGCGATGACGTTGACCGTCACGACCGACACGAGCGTAAAGCGGACGGAGAACCAGAGCGCGTGGAGGAAGTCGGAGTTCTCCGTGAACGCCGTGACGTAGTTGGACAGGCCCACCCACTTCGCGTCCGTCACGGTCCGGAAACTCGTGAAGCTCAGGTAGATGCCCATTCCGAAGGGGATGAGGAAGGCCAGGAAGAAGGCCGCCGTCGTCGGCAGCGCGAAGAGGGGGAACCACTTCTTGATGTACTTGGAAACTCTCATGGGTCGTCCTTGCCGGGGCCCGGCGGCGGGACGGCGCGGCCGATCACGGTCACGCCGTCCCGCCGCAGCGGTCACGGAGCGGTCAAGCTGGGCCTAGCCGGCGGCTTCGGCGGCCGCCTTGGCCTGGGTCGCCCAGTCGGCCACGGTGTCGCTGACGACGGTCGCCCAGTCGGTCGAGCCCTGTGCGTAGGTCAACAGCTCGCCGCCGAAGTTGTTCTTCCAGTCCTGCGACGGCATGACGGAGAACACCCACGGGACGGAGGTCACGCCGTCCTTGGCCATCCACGAGCTGACCTCCGTGGCCAGCGGGTCCGACGGCCCTTCGCCCGTGGCGAACGTGTCGAACGGGGCGATGAAGCCGAGCTGGTTGGCGACGTAGTCCTTGCCCTTGTCGGACGAGAACACCCAGTACAGGAAGTCGAGCGAGGCCTGCTGGTCCGCGGCCGACGCGTCCTTGTTGATGGAGAAGTAGTTCTCCGTCCCGATGCAGAGCCCCTGGGACTTCTCGCCCGACACGCCGATGTACAGCGGCAGGAAGTGGACGTCCTCGGCCAGGACCGTGTTGCCCGCGACGCCGGCCACCTGGCTCCAGCCCCAGTTGCCGTTCTGGACCATGGCCGACTGGCCGAGCGCGAACTCCGCCATCGCCTCGTCGACCGTCTTGGACCCGAGCTGGGTCTTCTCGACCGTCGAATTGTCGAGGTAGAGGTCGAACAGCTTCTTGAAGCCGTCGGCGTAGGAGAACTTGATGGTCGCCGGGGTGCCCGCCGACAGGTCGACGTTGGAGTCCTTGAACTCGTAGTAGAGCGGCACGTTCATCAGGTGGGTCTGCCAGCGCCAGTCGTCGCCCGGCTTGAGGGACGTGTTCGAGAACACGCCCTGGATGCCGAGGTCGGCCTTGTGGGCGGTCATGTCCTCGACGACGGTCTTGAGCTGGTCAAAGCTCTGGATCTCGGTCGCGTCCGTGAGCCCGGACTTCTGGTCGGCCAGCGCGAAGTACTTCTTCATGATGGCGTCGTTGTAGATGATGCCGTAGCCCTCGACGACGTACGGGATGCCGTAGACGCCGCCGTCGGCGCCCGTGATGGCCAGGGTTTGGTCGGACAGGTGCTTGTAGAGGTCGGAATCGGTCAGGTCGGCCGTGTAGTCCTTCCAGTTGGCGTAGCCGACCGGGCCGTTGATCTGGAAGACCGTCGGGGCGTCGGACTTGGCGATCTCCGACGTCAGCGTCTGCTCGTACGTGCCGGAGGCCGCGGTCACGACCTTGACGGACACGCCGGTCTCCGCCGTGTAGTCCTTGGCGATGGCCTCCCAGACGTCGGCCACCTCGGGCTTGAAGTTGAGGAAGTAGACCTGGCCGGTGTCGCTGCCCGAGCCTGATCCCCCGCTGCAGGCGGCCAGGCCGGCCAGGGCGATGGCCGTGGCGGCGGTCAGCGCCACGATCTTCTTGTTCATCGATTCTCCTTCGAAAGGCGAGCTCTCCGTCCGACGGACGAAGGCAGGGCCCGGGGGCGTCGACGCGTCCCGGACCGCAATGCCATCGAAGCCTAAACCCCGGGTTGTTGGCCAGTGAAGGCGGGGGTAGGCAAGGTCACAGTTGCATAACTTTGTCGCGGCGGTGGTGGCAGCGCCGCCACCGCTCCCGCCGACTACTGTGGGCCCATGCCAACGATTGCCCCCTATGGTTCCTGGGCCTCCCCTGTCACGCCCGCGCTGGTGGCCGAGGGGACGGTCGGCCTGCCCGGTGGCTGGGCCGACGGTGCGGACCGCTACTGGCTGGCGGGCAACGCCCGGGTCACGCTGTTCCGGCGCCGGGCCGGCGTGACGCAGGAGCTGACGCCGGACCACAACCTCCGCTCCCACATCCACGAGTACGGCGGCCTGCCCGCCGCCTCCGGCGACGGCGTCGTCGTCTTCACGGACTACGCCAGCCGGGACGTCTTCGCCCTCGAGGAGGGCTCCGCCCCGCGCCGCATCGCCGGCGCGCCGGGCCTCAGCTTCGGCGGCTTCGCCCTCGTCCCCGGGCGGCGGCAGGTGGTCTGCGTCCGCGAGGACGCCCGCCAGCCGGGCCGCGAACCGGTCGACGCCCTCGTCGTCCTCGCCCTCGACGGCCCGAACCAGGACGGCGGCCGGGTCCTGGCCGAGGGCGCGGACTTCTACTACGCGCCCCAGGTCTCCCCCGCCGGCGACGTCGTCTGGCTGGAGTGGGACCAGCCGAACATGCCGTGGGACGCCACGCGGATCCAGACCCGCCCCCTCGACGGCGGGCCGGTCCGCCAGGTCGCCGGGGACGGCCGCTCGGCCGCCGTCCACCCGGCCTGGGCGCCCGACGGCGCCATCCTCTACCTCTCCGACGAGTCGGGCTTCTGGAACTTCCGCCGCTGGCGGGACGGCGTCACGACGGTCCTCCACGACCACCCGTTCGATTTCTGCGGCCCCGCCTGGGTCCTCCAGGCCCCGCCCTACGCCCCGCTCCGGGACGGCTCGATCGGCTGCGCCTGGCTGGACGGCGGCTGGACCCACGTCGGCCGCCTCCTACCCGACGGCTCGCTCCAGGACTTCAACCTGCCGGTCACCTGGGCGGAGCTGACCCCCGGCGACCCGACGTGCGTCGTCACGGCCTTCTTCGCCGACCGCCCCGCCGGGGTCTTTACCCTCGACTGGGCCACGGGGGACCTGGCGGAACTGGCCCGGGCGTCCAGCGTGACGCTGCCCAGCGGCTTCACTCCGACCCCGCGTGACTTCTCCTGGAACTCCCCCGACGGCCCGGTCCACGCCTGGTACTACCCGCCCACCAACCCCGACTTCGCCGCGCCCGCCGGCGAGCGGCCGCCCGTCCTGGTCTGGTCCCACGGCGGCCCGACCAGCTTCGCCCGGCCCCGCTTCGCGCTCGACACGGTCTTCTGGACGTCCCGCGGCGTCGCCATCCTCGACGTCAACTACGGCGGCTCAACGGGCTTCGGCCGCGCCTACCGCGACCGGCTGCAGGGCCGCTGGGGCGTCGTCGACGTCCGCGACTGCGCCCAGGGCCCGCTCGAACTGGCCCGGGCCGGCCTGGCCGACCCCAACCGCCTCGCCATCGAGGGCGGCTCCGCGGGCGGCTACACGACGCTGGCCTGCCTCTGCTTCACGGACACGTTCCAGGCCGGCATCTCCCGCTACGGCATCGGCGACCTCGAGACCTTGGCCACGGACACGCACAAGTTCGAGGCCCGCTACCTCGACGGCCTCGTCGCCCCCTACCCGGCGGGCCGCGCGCTCTACCAGGAGCGCTCGCCCATCCGCCACCTCGGCGGCCTCAACTGCCCCATGCTCATCCTCCAGGGCGAGGACGACGCCGTCGTGCCGCCCGCGCAGGCCCGCGACATGGCGGCCGCGGTCGAGGCCAAGGGCCTCCCCGTCACGCTCGTGCTGTATCCGGGCGAGGGCCACGGCTTCCGCCAACCCGGGACGGTGGCCGACGTGCTGACCCGGTCGTTGCGCTTCCTGGGCCAGGTCTTCGGCTTCAGCCCGGCCTAGCCCGCCGCCCGGGCGCCGAACAGCGCCGTGCCGACGCGGACGCAGGTCGAGCCCAGCTCGACGGCCAGTTCGAAGTCGCCGCTCATGCCCATGGACAGCTCGTCCCAGCCCTCGCCGTCGCGGTAGCGCAACTGGGTCTGGACGGCGGCCAGGGTCTTGAAACAGGGCGCCACCAGGGCGGGGTCGTCGCTCGGCAACGCCAGCGTCATCAGGCCTAAGGGCCGCAGCCGGTCGAAGGCCCGGAGCTCCTTGGCGAACACGATGACGTCCGCCGGGACCAGGCCGAACTTCGAGTCCTCCCCGGACGTGTTGACCTCGATCAGGACGTCGAGGGTCCGGTCGAGCTCCTCGCAGGCGCTCTGGAGGGCCTTGGCCAGCTTGAGCGACTCGAGCGACTGGACTGCGCGGGCGTGACGGGCGGCGGGTTTGGCCTTGTTCGTCTGGAGGTGGCCGATCACGACCCACTCGAGCCCGGGGACCTCAGCCAGTGCCGCCTGCTTGGCCACGAGTTCTTGGACCCGGTTCTCGCCGAACGCCCGGTAGCCGAGGGCGGCGGCCGCCCGGACGACGGCGGCGGGCTGGGTCTTCGTCACGGGCAGCAGCCGGACGGACGCCGGGTCCCGCCCGGCGCGGGCGCAGGCGGCGGCGATCCGGCCCTCGACGGCCCGGAACTGCTCGGCCAGCCCGGTCACGGCCACCTCGCCCCCAGCATGATGAGCCCGGCGGCGGCGATGACGGCGAGGACGACGGCGTAGCCGACGAACCGCTCCGTGATCTCGTCCTCGACCTCCTCGTAGCCGATCGACCGGCTGATGCCGTCGTAGACGCTCTTGAGCTGGTCGAGGTCGGTGGCCTCGAAGAACTGGCCGCCGGACAACTGCGCCACGCGCTTCAGCTCGGCCGAGTTGACCGGCACGGCGTCGTAGCCGCCCCGCTCGCCGGGGATCGTCCCATTGGCCGTCCCGAAGGCGATGGTCGAGACGGGGATGCCCATCTCCTTGGCCTTCTTGGCCGCCTCCGACGACGGCTGGCCGACCGTGGACTCGCCGTCGGACAGCAAGACGATGACGGCGGGCTCCGGCTCGTCGGGGTCGTCCGGGTCGGGCGGGATCAGCGAGATGGCGCCGAGGGCGGCGTAGATGGCGTCGCCGATGGCCGTCGACGGCTGTAGGGTCAGCCGGTCGATGGCCGTCTTGACGAGGGCCCGGTCGAGCGTCGGGGTGACCTCGATCGTGGCGTCCTTGGCGAACGAGATGAGGCAGACGTTGAAGCCGCTGGGCAGCTCGTCGACGAAGCTCTTGGCCGCCTCCTCGGCCGCCTCCAACCGGGTCGGCGCGACGTCGTCCGCGCCCATCGAGCGTGACACGTCGAGGACGAGGAACACGGTCGCCCGCTCGCGCGGGACCTGGGTCCAGCCGTTCGGCATCGCCCAGGCCACGACCAGCGAGCCGAGCGACAGGATGGCCGCCAGGACCGCCGCGTGGCGGATCCAGTTGCGCTTCTTCGGGAACAGGACCTGGAGGTTTGACGTCTGGCGGCGCAGCCGGGAGCGCTTGCGCCACACCAGGACGGCGTAGACGAGGGCGAAGACGGGCAGGGCCCAGAGGGCCCAGAGCCGTTCCGGACGCATGAATCCCAGGGCCATCGCAATCATCGCCAGCGCGCTCCCAACATGACCGCCCCGGCGGCGGCGACGGCGGCGAACAGGGCCGCCACGCCCGCCATCCAGGCCGTGATCTCCTTCTGCTCCTCGACGTAGCCGATCTCGGAGCCGATCTTCTCGTACGCCTGGCGCGCCTCTGCGGCGTCGTCCGCGCTGTACGCCTGGCCGCCCGTGATCTCGGCCAGCCGGTCGAAGAACGCGTGGTCGGGCGCGACCTGCCAGCGCTTGATCGAGCCGTCGGCCTCGGGCAGGTCGACGTAGCCGTTGTCGGTCCCGAACACGATCGGGTACAGCGGGACGCCCATCGCCGCCAGCTCGCTGGCGGCCTGCTGGGGCGACGAGTTGGCCGTCGTGCCCGAGGCGTCGGACAGCATCACGACCATGCCGGGGACGGGGTCGCCGTCGTCGCCCGCCGGGGCCATCTGGAGCGCCTTGACGGCCAGCTCGATCGCCCCGGCGACGTCGGTCGAGGGCTGCGTCGTGGCGGCCGTGATCGCCCGCTTGGCGGCCGCGTGGTCCGTGCTCGGCGGGAGGATCATCAGGCTGGTCCCGTACATCTCGATGACCGACACGTTGTAGCCGGCCGGCAGCGCGTCGATGAACTGGTTGGCCTCGTCCTTGGCCACGGCGAAACGGGACGGTTCCAGGTCGGTCGCATCCATCGAGTAGGAGCAGTCGAGGATGATCACGACGGTCGCCCGTTCGCGCGGCACCTCGTCCGTGCCGAGGGGCCGGGCCCAGGCGAACGCCAGGCAGACGAGGGAGAGGAGCGCCAGGCCCACCGTGATGTGGCGGAGCCACTGCGATTGGGCCGGGACGATGATGTCGAGGATCGACGTGTTCGTGTAGCGCATGCCCTGCTTCGACTTGCGGCGCAGCAGCAGGAGGTAGGCGCCCAGCAGGAGGACGGGCACGGCCACGAGCCACAGCCGGTTGGGCTGCATGAAGGCGGGCAGGCCGAAGGCGAGCGGGATCACTTGCCCACCCCCCGCGGCGGCTGGTGGAGGAGGCCGGCGACGCGCCGGTAGGCGAGGACGAAGCGGGCGATGTCCTGGACCCAGTCACGGTCGGTCCGGAGCTGGATGTGGGCGCAGCCGGCCCGGCGGATGGCGACGCGGATGCGCTCGCGCTGGGCGGCGGACGCCGCGTTCATGCGGAGGCGGGCCTCGTCGTCGGACGTGTTGACGTAGCGCTCGAAGCTGGTCTCGGGGTCGCGGATGAGGATGTCGCCGACGTCGGGGAAGTCGACCTCGTGGCGGTCGAGCGTCTCGACGCAGATGACCTGGTTGCGGACGGCCAGGCGCCGCAGCGGCCGCTCCCACTCCGTCTCGACGGTCGGGTCGAGCTCGACGTCGCCGGGGGTGAGGAAGTCGGACACGACCACGCGGAGGCCGCGGCGGCGCTGCATCCGGGCCATCTGGTCGATGCCCTGCGGCAGGTCCATCGGCCCGGCCGTCTCGTCGGGCACGATCGGCTCGGTCAGCATCGAGCGCAGCAGCGCGTAGAGGGCGGTCCGGCCGGAGCGGGCGGGGATCCGCCGGAGCCCGCTGGGCCGCATGACGAGGCCGCCGAACCGGTCGCCCATCTTCTGGGAGAGGAAGCCGATCGTGGCGATGGCGGCGATGCCGAGGTCCCGCTTGGTCACGCCGCCCGTCCCCCAGTTCATCGACGGCGTGACGTCGAGGAGGGCCCAGACCTCCAGCTCGCGGTCGGCCACGGTATCGCGGACGTGCGGGATCGTCGTCCGGGCCGTGACGGCCCAGTCCATCCGGCGGACGTCGTCCTGGCCGGGGACATAGGTCCGGGCGTCGTTCAGGTCGGAGCCGGGGCCGGGCAGGAGGCCCAGGTGGTCGCCTTGGAGGAAGCCCTCGAGCCGCCGCACGATCGCCAGCTCGAGGCGGCGCAGCGCGGCCTCGGGGGCGAGCTGGTTGAGCGGCAGGGTCGGGCCGGCCGGTTCCGCCAGAACCGACTGGACGGCGGCCAACTCGGAGGCGACTGGGGCTTGTGCCATCGCCGCCCCGCTAGCCGCGCGGGGCGGGCGCCGGGGCGCCCGGCTGGTTGTGCCACACCGGCGTCGGCGGCGGCACCATCGCGAGGATCCGCTCGACCACCTGGCCGGGGTCGATGTTGTCGGCCACCGCGTCGAAGCTGAGCATCAGCCGGTGGGCCATGACGTCCTTGGCCACCGCCTGGACGTCGGTCGGCAGGACGTAGTCGCGGCCGTGGATGAGCGCGACGGCGCGGGCGGCGGCGGTCAGGCCGAGCGTGGCGCGGGACGAGCAGCCGATCGAGATGACGGGCACGAGGTCCGGCATCCCGAAGTCGCCCGGCTGGCGGGTCGCCAGGACGAGGCGGACGATGTACTCGGCCAGGAGGTTGTGGACGAAGATGTGGGACGCCTGGTCCTGGAGCTGGAGGACCCGCTCGGGGTCGAGGACGGGCGTCGCCGTCGGCGCCTGGACCGACATCCGGCGGAGGATCTCGAACTCCTCGTTGCCGCGCGGGTAGTCGACGTCGACCTTGAGCAGGAAGCGGTCACGTTGGGCTTCCGGCAGCGGGTAGACGCCCTCGGATTCGATCGGGTTCTGGGTGGCGATGACGATGAACGGCTTCTTGGCCGGGTAGGTCTTGCCGCCGATCGAGACCTGCTGCTCGGCCATGATCTCGAGCATGGCCGACTGGACCTTGGCCGGCGCCCGGTTGATCTCGTCGGCCAGGAGGAAGTTGACGAACACGGGGCCGAGCTGGACGTCGAAGCTCTCGCGCGACGCCGAGTAGATGCGCGTCCCGACGATGTCCGAGGGGACCAGGTCGGGCGTGAACTGGATGCGGGCGAATTGGCCGCCGACGACCGTGGCGAACGTCCGGACGGCCAGCGTCTTGGCCGTGCCCGGCACGCCTTCCAACAGGCAGTGGCCCTTGGCCAACAGCGCCACCATCAGTTGTTCGACCATGTGTTCCTGGCCGACGATGACCCGCTGGACCTGGGCGATCGCGTCGCCCAGCCACTGGGCAGCCTGTTGGGTCGAAGGGCTCGGCGCCCCGCCTGGGGCGGGGGCGCCGACTGGTGTCGCGGTCACGCGGTCTCCTCGGGATTGTGGTGCGAGCACGGACAAGGTTACCGAGATTCTCTGAGGAATGACTCAGAACCATTGGGCGACAGTGGGGCGGTCGGCGGTCCGACGCCGGCGCGGGCCAGCCGACTAAGCTAGCCGCGCGAACCAACGAAAGCACCCATGACCGAATCGCCGTACAGCACGAGCCCGCTGACCGCCGCCGACCCCACGAAGGTCGGCGACTTCTGGTTGGACGCCCGGCTCGTGGCCACGCCGTCGGGCGTAGCGTACGTCGGTCACGAGGACGGCGAGCCGCCGGTCATGGTCGTCCTGTTGAGCCAGGGCGCGGCCGACGACGCGGCGGCCCGGGACCGGTTGGCGGGCCAGGTCGACCGGATGCACATCGACACGGTCATCGCGCGCGGCGGCCTCGACCAGGACCGGGGCCGGATGGGCGCGAAGTTCCGCTCCGAGGCGGACGACCCGCCGTCGGTCGACGGGGTGCCGCAGGCGCCGTGGGTGGCGCTGGCGTTCGACGGCTCCCCCGCCGCGCTCCACGAGGCCCGCCGCCTCCTGGCCGAGGTCGACCTGGCGTGGCTGCCCCACCAGGGCCGCCCGGCCGGCCCCGATTTCCGGCTGCCCTGGATCGACCGCGTGGCTCCCGGCCTGACCCACGTCTGGCCGCTGCCGTGGCCGGGCCGGCGTGACCGGGGCGGCCGCTTCACGATCCTGTCCGCGTTCCTCCTCATGCTCCTGCTGGCGGCCGTGGCCATCCTCATCGCCATCCTCCTGTTCAGCCAGTCCCCGCCGACGCCGCCGACCCCGCCCCAACCGCCGGAGGCGACGTCCACGGCGCAGTCGACCGCCCAGTCGACGGCTCAATCGACGGCGGAGTCGACGGCCCAATCCACCGCGCAGTCCACGGCCTCGGCCAGCTCCACGGCCAGCTCCACGGCCAGCGCGTCGGCGTCGGCTGGAGCGTCCGCCGGAGCGTCGGCCCAACCGACGCCATCGGCCGGCGAGTCGGCCTCGGCGTCGGCCAGCATGAGCGCGGAACCCACGGCCGGCGGCAGCAGCAGCGCGACCGCCTCCGCGACGCCCAGCCCGACCCCGCCGCCGGCCACGGGCGGCCCCCCGCTGACGAGCCCGGGCCCTGGTGGCGGCCCCCAGACCCAGGACCCCATCTAGACTTGGCCTCCGCGGGGCGGTAGCTCAGCTGGTTAGAGCTAGCGACTCATAATCGCTCGGTCCCGGGTTCGAGCCCCGGCCGCCCCACTCCCCCTACCTCTGATGGCAACGAGGGCGGGGCCACTAGCCAAGCTGAACCGGTTAAGCGTAGGCTGCGGGCATGGGTTCCGACCTGTTTCGCGATCCGGCCCAGCCTCTGTCTGTTCGGACCGATGACCTGCTGTCCCGGCTGACGCTGCGGGAGAAGGTGGGGCAGCTCAACCAGCGGCTGCCCTCGTGGCGGCTCTGGTCGCGCGCCGGGGACTCGTTCGCGTTCGCGCCCGAGTTCGACGACGAGATCGCCCGCTGGGGCGGGCTCGGGGCCATCAACTCGATCCACCGGGCCGACGCCTGGTCCGGCCGCCATTGGGGCAACGGCGTCGGCCCGGCCGAGTCGGCCGAACTCGTGGCCGCGGCGCAGGAGCGCATCGTGGCGGGATCGCGCTTCGGCATCCCCGCGCTCGTGCCCGAGGAGGCCGGCCACGGCCACCAGGCCCTGGGCTCCCGCCTCCTGCCCATGCACATCGCGGCCGCCGCGACCTGGCGGCCGGACCTGTTGGAGGAGGCCGCGGCCGAGACCGCCGCCGAGGTCCGGGCACGCGGGGCGAACCTGGTCCAGGCGCCCGGCCTCGACCTCCTGCGCGACCCCCGCTGGGGCCGGTCCGAGGAGACGTTCGGGGAGGACCCGCTACTGGCCTCGGAGTTCACCCGCGCGCTCGTCCGGGGGCTCTCCAGCCAGCCCGGCCTCGGCGTCCAGCTCAAGCACTTCGCCGCCCAGGGCGCCGGCCTCGGCGGCCGCAACGGCACGGGCGCGCCCATCGGCCGACGCGAACTGGCCGAGATCCACCTGCCCGCCGCCCGCGCCGGGGTCGAGGCCGGGGCGGCCTCCTTCATGGCCGCCTACAACGACATCGACGGTGTCCCCTGCATCGCCGACGAGTGGCTGCTGACCCGGCTCCTGCGGGACGAGTGGGGCTTCGACGGCGTCGTCATGGCCGACATGTTCGCCATCGACCGGCTGACCCGGTACCTCCCGGACCAGATCGAGGCCGCCCGTCTGGCGCTCCGGGCCGGCGTCGACCTGTCCAACTGCGA
The DNA here is from genome assembly GCA_031272805.1 of Propionibacteriaceae bacterium. Classification (GTDB taxonomy): domain Bacteria; phylum Actinomycetota; class Actinomycetes; order Propionibacteriales; family Propionibacteriaceae; genus WQYJ01. The sequence goes on along the minus strand of JAISTC010000095.1, from coordinate 4,708 downwards.
CGAGGCCTACACCGCCATCGAGGCCGGGGTCGAGGCCGGGCGCATCCCCGAGGAGTGGGTCGACCGGGCCTGCCGCCGCGTCCTCAGCCTGAAAATCCGCCTCGGCCTCCTCGACCCGCCTGCCCCCCTGCCGGAGTTTCGCCCCGCCTCCCCCGCCCTGGACCTCGTGACGGCCGGGCCCGTGCTGCTCCAGAACGACGGCGTCCTCCCCCTGGCGCCCGGTAGCCGGCTGGCGGTCGTCGGGCCGAACGGCGACGACGTGGCGGCGCTGCTCGGCGACTACGTGCCGCCGCTGCGGCCGGGCGAGGGCACGTCGGTCCTCGCCGGGCTCCGCGCGCGCTACGCGGACGTCACGTTCGAAGCCGGCTGCGACCTCAGGGCGCCGGTCGAGGGGGGCCTGGACCGGGCCGCCGCGCTGGCCGCCGCCGCCGACGTCACGGTCCTGGTCGTGGGGTCGAGCAGCGCCCGCTCGTACGACGACGACTTCGCCGAGAACGGCGCCGCGGCGGTCGGCCCGCGGCGGGCCCACGCCACGTCCGGTGAGGGCTACGACCTGGCCGACGTCAAGCTGCCCGCGGCGCAGCGGGAGTTGGCGGAACGGGTGGCCGCGACGGGGACCCCGGTCGTGGCCGTCGTGGTCTCCGGGCGGCCGCTGGGCATCGGCCGCCTGGCCGAACTCTGCTCGGCGGTCCTGTACGCCTGGTACCCGGGGCCGGAGGGCGGCCAGGCCACCGCCGCCCTCCTCTCCGGCGAGCGCGAGCCGACGGGCCGCCTGCCTGTGTCGCTGCCGCGCTCCAGCGGGACCCTGCCCGTCGCCTACAACCAGCGCCTGGAGACCGTGGCCCGCTACATCGACGCCGAGGCGTCGCCCTTGTTCCCATTCGGCGCCGGCTGCGGCTACGCGACGTTCGCGCTGGGCGCGGCGAACGTGACAGGGCGGTATCCGGACGTGGGCGTGACGGCGGAGCTCGCCAACCGGTCCGACCGGAGCGGTACGACGGTCGTCCAGTTGTACGGCCGGGCGACCGGCCAGGCGGTCGTGCCGCGGCAGGGCGTGTTGCTGGGCCATGCCCACGTCACGCTGGCCGCCGGGGCGGCGGCGCCCGTCACGGTCGCCGTCAGCCCGTTGGCGCTCCCCGGCCTGGGCTCGCCGCAGTCCGGGGAACTGGAACTGTGGTTGTCGCTGGACGGGCCGGGGCGGCCGGCCGAGCCGCTCCGGGTCCCACTCGGCCCGAGCGCGTAGGCACGCTCAGCCCAGCGATGCCACCACCGCGTTCTTGACCTGGCGGGCCAGCGGGAGCGTGCCGGAGTCGACGCGGTGGGTCAGGAAGACGAGCGACAGCCCCGTGGCCGGGTCGTTGACGAAGTAGGCGCCGAGCCAGCCGTCCCAGCCGTACTCCCCGCGTGACCCGAACTGGCCCGACTGGCCGACGCTCGTCATGACGCGCAGGAAGCCGCCGTAGCCGTGGCCCCGGAGGTGGGGCATCTCGCGGTGGAAGGACTCGGCCTGGTGGGGTTCGAGCTGGTTCTGGGTCAGCCAGTGGATGGAGCGCTCCGACAGGAGGCGGTGGCCGCCGGCCGTGCCGCCGGCGAGGAGCATCTGGGCGAACTTGTGGTAGTCGTCCACCGTCGAGAGGAGCCCCGCGCCGCCCGATTCGAAGGCGGGGCGGGCGGTGGCGGCGTTCGTCACCGCCAGGTTGTCCTGGCGGGTCAGGCGGAGGCCGTCGGGGGTCTGCTCGTAGACCTCGGCCAGGCGGGAGGCGGCGCCGTCGGGCAGGCAGAAACCCGTGTCCTTCATGCCGAGCGGCTGGAAGAACGCCTCGGCCAGGTAGTCGCCGAGGCGCCGGCCCGTGACGACTTCCACGATCGCGCCCGCCACGTCCGCCCCGGCGCCGTACAGGAAGCGCTCGCCCGGCGAGAAGTCGAGTCCGGCGCGGCCGATGGCGTTGGCGAACTCGACCGTGCCGAGGGGACTGGCGAAGACGTCCGCGACCCGGCGGCCGGCCTCGGTCTCCGACGGGTACGGGACGCCGCTCGTCATGGTCAGCAGGTCGGCCACGACGACGTCACGCGCGGGCGGCTGGCCGCCGACGCGGGCCTCCGCGAAGCTCGGCAGGAAGTCGGCCACGGGTTCGAGCAGGTCGAGCTCGCCCTCCTCGGCCAGCTTGACGACGGCCGCGGCCGTGACGGGCTTGGTCATGGAGTAGATGTGGAAGATGGTGTCGCGCTGGATGCGTTTCTGGGCCTTGATGTCCGCCCAGCCCGCCTCGGCGTAGAGGATCTCGACCCCGTCGCGGCTGGCGACGACGTTCGCCCCGGCCACGGCGTGACGGTCGACGGCCCGGTCGAGGATGGCTTGGACGCGTTCGTTGATCATGGTGTGTCCCCTTGGTGAGTCCGCGGCGTCACCGCGCCGCCGCGCCAAGGAGAAATGCTACCTCGCGGTGGGGAACGTCAGCCTGCGCCAAGGAACGTCAGCCTGCACGAAAGAACGTCATCCTGCGCGAAGTCGCAGGATCTCGACCTCGGTAGAGAAATCCTGCGACTGCGCGCAGGCTGACGAGGGATCACGTGCCCCCGGCGTGACGGTCAGGGCAGCCCCGCCGCCACGGCGTTCGCCAGCACAGCCAGGTCTTCCGGCGTCTGGACGGCCGTGCCGACGACGGTCAGGACGCCGTCGACCAGCGGCGTGATACAGGCGGCCTGGGCCAGGTCGTCGTCCAGCTCGTCCAGCACGCCGCAGCGCGACTGGCCGATCCAGGCGTCGTCCACGAGCGGGGTCTGGAGGTGGGCGCGGTCTTCGGTCAGCGTGACGACGGCCAGGGCCGTGCCGTCCGTGTCGAGCGCGTACGTGGCCTCAAGTTGGCCCGCCTTGGGCAGCCCGCCGAGGACGGAGTAGCCCGCCACCTGGCGCGGCAACGTGGCGCCCTGGACGTGGCCGATCGGCGGGACCGGCGCGACGGTCATCGGATCGCCCGACTGGCCGCTGGCACAGCCCGCCAGGGCCGCCACCACCGCGCACGCCAGGATGCCGGGGACGGACCAACGGCGTAGGTGACGGCGCATGGGTCCTCCTTCAGGCCAGGGCGACGAGGTCGGCGTAGTCAGGATTCCACAGATCCTCGGTTCCGTCCGGCAACACGAGGACGCGGTCGGGGTTGAGGGCGAAGACGGCGCCCTCGTCGTGGGTCACGAGGACCATCGCGCCCTCGTACGTGCTGATGGCGTGGAGGACCTCCTCGCGCGAGGCCGGGTCCAGGTTGTTGGTCGGCTCGTCCAGGAGCAGGACGTTGGCCTGGCTGACGACGAGCTTGGCCAGCGCCAGCCGGGTCTTCTCGCCGCCCGACAGGACGCGGGCCGGCTTGTCGACGGCGTCGCCCGTGAACAGGAACGAGCCGAGGATGGAGCGGGCCTGGGTCTCGTTGAGGTCGGCCGACGCGGCCATCATGTTCTCCAGCACGGTCGCCGTCACGTCCAGCGTCTCGTGCTCCTGCGCGTAGTAGCCGAGCTTGAGGTTGTGGCCGTCGATGACCTCGCCCGTGTCCGGCTCCTCGATCCGGGCGAGCAGGCGGAGCAGGGTCGTCTTGCCCGCGCCGTTGAGGCCCAGCACGACGACCTTGGCGCCCCGGTCGATCACGAGGTCGACGTCCGTGAAGACCTCGAGCGACCCGTACCACTTCGACAAACCCGTCGCCGACAAGGGCGTCTTGCCGGCCGGGGCGGGTTTGGGGAAGCCGATGTGGGCGACCTTGTCGGCCGCGCGGGCGGTCTCGGTCTGGGCCAGGAGCTGCTCGGCCCGCCGGGCCATGTTCTGCGCCGCCACGGCCTTCGTCGCCTTGGCGCGGAGCCGGTCGGCCGTGGCCTGGAGCTGGGCGGCGCGGCGCTCGGCGGCGGCCCGCTCCTTCTTGCGCCGCTTCTCGTCGGCCTCGCGCTGGGCGACGTACTTCTCCCAGTTCATGGCGTACTGGTCGAGGGTCTGGCGGTTGGCGTCGAGGTGGAACACCTTCGTCACGGTCGGGCCGAGCAGGTTGACGTCGTGGGAGATGACGACGAGGCCGCCGGCGAAGGTCTGGAGGAAGCCGCGGAGCCAGGTGATGGAGTCGGCGTCGAGGTGGTTGGTGGGCTCGTCTAGGAGGAGGGTGTCGGCGCCGGAGAACAGGATGCGGGCCAGCTCGACGCGACGGCGCTGGCCGCCGGACAGGGTCCCGAGGGCCTGGGACATGACGCGCTCGGGGAGGCCGAGGTTGGCGGCGATGCGCGTGGCCTCCGCCTCGGCGGCGTAGCCGCCGGCGGCCAGGAGTTCGGCGTCGGCCCGGGCGTACTTGCGCATGGCCTCGTCACGCTCGGCGCCGGTCAGCTCGCCCATCTCGCGCGAGTAGCGGTCCAGCCGGAGGATGATCTGGTCGAGGCCCCGGGCCGAGAGAATGCGCTCCTTGGTCGTGAGGTTGAGGTCCCCGGTGCGCGGGTCCTGGGGCAGGTAGCCGATCGAGCCTCCCCGCTGGACGGTCCCCCCGGCCGCCAGCCCCTGCCCGGCCAGAATCCGCAGCAGGGTCGTCTTCCCGGCCCCATTCCGCCCCACGAGCCCGATCTTGTCCCCGGCATTGACGACAAACGAGCTGGGCTGCAACAACAGCAACGACCCGGCCCGCACTTCCAGCTCGTGAACAGTAATGGTCACAAGCAGAGAACTGTACCCGCTCGTGACGAG
>JAISTC010000086.1 GCA_031272805.1 Propionibacteriaceae bacterium | reverse complement strand
ACGGCGCCGACCCGCCCCAGCAGGTCCTCGAACAGGTCGACACGGAACTCGCCGTCATCGAACCCCTCGGATTCTCCAGCTACTTCCTCATCGTGGCCGACATCTGCCGCTTCGCCCGCGACTCGGGCATCCGGATCGGGCCGGGCCGTGGTTCCGCGACCGGCTCGATGATCGCCTACCTCACCCGGATCACGGAGCTCGACCCGCTCGAACACGGGCTCATCTTCGAACGCTTCCTCAACCCCGAGCGCGTCTCGCCGCCCGACGTCGACCTCGACGTCGACGACCGCCGCCGGGACGAGGTCGTGGCCTATATCGCCGACACGTACGGCGCCGACTACACGGCCCAGGTCAACACGTTCAACAAGATCAAGGCCAAGGCGGCGGTCAAGGACGCCTCCCGCATCCTCGGTTTCCCCTTCGCCATGGGGGAGAAGATCGTCAAGGCCATGCCGCCCGACATCATGGGCAAGAACCTCTCCCTGGCCGACATCTTCGACCCCAAACACGAGCGCTACGCCGAGGGCGGCGAGTTCCGCGACCTCTACGAGAACGACCCGGAGGTCCGCCAGGTCGTGGACACGGGCATGGGGCTCGAGGGGCTGACCCGCGGGACCGTGGTCCACCCGGCCGCCGTCATCATGAGTTCGGCCCCGGTCATGGACCTCATCCCGCTCCACATGCGCGAGGACGGCGCCCGCATCACGGGGTTCTCGTTCCCCCAGTGCGAGGCCATGGGGCTCATGAAGATGGACGTCCTGGGGCTGCGCAACCTCGGCATCCTCGACCACGCCCTGGCGCTGATCAAGGAGAGCCACGGCGTCGACATCGACCTGCTGGCCCTGCCGCTGGACGACGAGAAGACCTACGACTTGCTGGCCAGCGGCGAGACGCTGGGCGTCTTCCAGCTCGACGGCGGGTCGATGCGGTCGCTGCTCCGGCTGATGGCCCCGACCCGGTTCGAGGACATCGCCGCCGTCCTGGCGCTGTACCGGCCGGGCCCGATGGCCGCCAATGCCCACATCAACTACGCCGAGCGCAAGAACGGCCGCCAGCCCGTCGTGCCGATCCACCCGGAGCTGGAGCAGGCCCTCGAGCCCATCCTCGGCCCGACGTACCACCTCATGGTCTACCAGGAGCAGATCATGGCCGTGGCCCGCGAGCTGGCCGGCTACACGCTGGGCGGCGCCGACCTGCTGCGCCGGGCGATGGGCAAGAAGGACGCCGCCAAGATGGCCAAGGAGCACGACAAGTTCGTCGCCGGCATGGCCGCCAACGGCTACTCGGAGAAGGCCACGAACGCGCTGTGGGACGTCATGGTGCCCTTCGCCCAGTACGCCTTCAACAAGTCCCACACGGCCGGCTACGGCATCGTCTCGTATTGGACTGCCTACCTCAAGGCCAATTACCCGGCCGAGTACATGGCCGCCCTCCTGGAGTCGGTCAAGGACAACAAGGACAAGTCGGCCACGTACCTGGCCGAGTGCCGCCGCATCGGCGTCAAGATCCTGCCGCCCGACATCAACGAGTCCGACGCCCAGTTCACGCCGGTCGAGGACGGCGTCCGCTACGGCCTGACGGCGATCCGCAACGTCGGCCAGGGCGTCGTCGAGGGCATCGTCCGGGCCCGCGAGGAGCAAGGGCGGTTCACTGACTTCGGCGACTTCCTGGCCAAGGTGCCGGTCACGGTGTGCAACAAGCGCGTCGTCGAGTCGCTGATCAAGGCGGGGGCCTTCGACTCGACGGGCGCGCCGCGCCGGGCGTTGCTGGAAATCCACGAGAAGGCGGTCGACCAGGTCGTGGACCTGAAACGTAACCAGGCCAACGGCCAGGACGACCTGTTCGGCGCCGGCGGCGGCGGCGACGACCCGGTCGTCCAGACCGAGCCCGTGCCCGACATCCCCGAGTGGGACAAGCCCGTCAAGCTGGCGTTCGAGCGCGAGATGCTCGGCCTCTACGTCTCCGACCACCCGCTCAACGGCGTCGAACACGTCATCGCCGCCCACCGTGACCACCCGATCTCCGACCTGGCCGGGCTGGTCGCCGACGGCGAGGGCAACGGCAACGGCAATGGCGGGCGCTGGGGCGGGGCCGGCCCGGAGATCGCGATCGCCGGGATGATCACGGAGGTCACGCGGCGCCAGACCAAGAAGGGCGAGTTCTGGGCGCAGATCACGGTCGAGGACCTCGACAGCTCCCAGGCGATCATGGTCTTCCCCAAGGTCTACGGCGAGGCCGGGCCCCTGCTCATGCCGGACACGGTCGTGCAGGTCCGCGGCCGGGTCCGGGCCAAGGACGAGGGCGTCGAGTTCATCGCCAGCGCCGTCCGGATCCTCGACGTGACGAGCCGCGACGACAACTCCGTGACCCTGACCCTGCCGGCCAACCGGGTCAATAAGTCCCTGATCGACGACCTCAAGAAGCTGCTCGAGACGTATCCGGGCGCGGGCGAGGTCTGGTTCCGGCTGATCGAGCCGCGGCAGACGAAGACCTACCTGCTGGGCGACCGGATCGGGCCCTCCGGCGCGCTCATGGCCGACCTCAAGGCGCTCCTCGGGCAGGGCGCCGTGACGTTGGGCAAGCCGCGATGAGCGAGACCGCGACGGTCCTACCGGAGCGGGCCGAGCAGTCGCCGCGGCGCCGCTGGGCGCGGCTGGGCGCGCGCCTCGACCTGCCCAACACGATGGGCTGGCTCGGCGCCTACGTCCTCGTCACCCTGATCGTCGGCGCGCTCGCCGGGACGGTCTGGTACTGGGCCGTCGACCTGCCCGGCTACACGCTCGACAACAGCTTCTTCGCCACCATGAGCGAGCTGGCCCACTCCCAGATCTTCGCCGCCGACGCCTGGCTCTCCGGCCTCGGCGTCCTCGCCGGGATCGGGCTGGGCTGGCTGGCGTGGCGCTGGTTCGGCCGCCTCGGCTGGCCCTGCGCGGTCATCGCGCCGCTGGCCGGGCTCCTGGCCGGCTTCAGTTGCTCGTTCGTCGGCAGCCTCCTGGGCCCCGACGACTTCGACGTCCGCCTGGCCAACGCCCAGCCGTCGGCGACCCCCGTGGCCGTCGAGTTGGCCAGCCACACTCCGGTCTACCTGGCCGTCTGGGCCGCCGCCGCGCTCCTGCCGATTCTCGCCGGCACGGTCGTCGCGCCGCTGTTCCACCGCGCCAAGCGCTGGCAGCACCTGGAACCCTGAGCGCAGCGCTCAGACTGACAGGGGTGCTGCCCCGCCCGTTACGGCGATCGTCTGGCCCGTGATGTACGAGGCGTCGTCGGACAGCAGGAACGCCACGACGTTCGCCACCTCCCGCGGCTGGCAGGCCCGCCCGAGCGGCAGGGCCGCCGGGTCGGCGCTCCCCATACCCGGCGGCGTCACGCAGTTGACGCGGACGCCGCGCCCGGCGACCTCGTGGCTGAGGGTCCGGGCCAGCGCGGGCAGGGCCGACTGGGCGGTCCCGTAGATCGTCGGCGCGGCGCCGTCCAGCGCCACCGCCGGGCCGAAGTACACGATCGCGCCGGCACCCCGCTCGAGCATGTGGGGGAGCACGGCCCGGCCCGCCAGGAACGCGCCCGTCAGGTTGAGCGCCAGCGCGCGTGACCACTCCGCCAGTGCCGCGTCCTCCGCCTTGGCGCCGTTGCGGGCCTCGGCCGCCGTCACGAGGTAGTCGATCCGGCCGAACCGGTCGAGGCACTGGTCGGCGCAGCGGCGGACGGCGTGCTCGTCCGTGACGTCGACCTGCGCGCCGGCGACCTCGGCGCGGCGGAGCGAGCTGATCCGGGCGACGGCCTGGCCGACCAGGTCGGGCTGGAGGTCGCCCAGGAAGACTCGGCAGCCGTTGAGGGCGAGCTTCTGGGCGCAGGCCAAGCCGAGGGGGCCGCCGGCGCCCGTGATGAGCGCGGCCTTGTCCCTGAACTCGCGGTAGAGCGCCATGAGTGAAGTTCCCTTTGCCTGGCGGCCCGCGAGTCCAGACGGCAAGGTGTTCGCGGCGCCGCCGCGCGCCAGTCTAGCCGCGTCTCGGCGGCGGCCCTACGCCAGCGTGGCGGCCACCTCGGCGGGATCGACGTCTTCGACCCAGGCGTGGCGCCAGCGGGGCCGCTTGTCCTTGTCGACCAGTTGCGCCCGGACGCCCTCGACCAGGTCGGGCTCGCGGACGGAGTGGTAGGCGGCGCGCGCGTCACGGTCGAACGTGGCGGCGAGCGAGGGGAGGGCGGCGGCCTGGCGGATGGCCGCCAGCGCCACGCAGACCGTCAAGGGACACCTGGTCCGGATGAGCGCGGCGGCGGCGCGGGCGCGCTCGTTCGGGTGGTGTTCGAGGCGGGCCAGGATGATCGCGGGGTCGTCGCCCGCGTAGCACTCGGCGATCCAGCCGGCGTCGCGCGCCAGGTCCGAGGCGGCGGCGAGGGGCTCGGGGTCCGCGCCGTCGGCCAGCTCGTCGACCAGGCCCGCGTAGAGCGCCGAGCCGGCGTCCAGCGTGACGCCGGTCATGGCCAGGTGGACGCCCAGCTCGCCCGGCAGCCGGGCGAACTCGTAGGTCACACCGACGTCCGGCCACAGCCCGATCTGGACCTCGGGCATGGCCCACTGGAGGTCCGGGGCCGTGATGCGCCGCCCGGCGCGCAGCGTCAGGCCGACGCCGCCGCCCATCGTGACGCCGTGGAGGTGGGCCGTGACGGGGACCGGGGCCTCGGCCACGAGCCGGTCGACGCGGTACTCCAGGTGGAGGAACCCGGCCGCCTTGTCCGCGTCCTCCAGCGCCCAGCTCCGCAGGGTCCGGACGTCCGCGCCCGCGCAGAAACCGCGTGACCCCTCGCCCGCGATGTCGAGGCCGGTCAGGTTGCCCTGTTCGAACCAGGTAGTCAGCCCGCTTTCGAGGGTTTCGAACAGCTCGACCGACAGGGCGTTGATCGCCTGGGGCCGGTTGAGCCGGACCAGGCCCACCCCGTCATCGGTCACGGACAGCAGCACGTCGCTCACAGGTACCTCCCACGTTGAGGCGCCCAGGATACCGGGGCCG
>JAISTC010000050.1 GCA_031272805.1 Propionibacteriaceae bacterium | reverse complement strand
GCCGCCGACAAGGCGGCGATCCGCAATTCGGGCATGGTCAAGCTCGACGCGGACGCGCCGGAGGCGACGGTCGGCGGCACGTTCACGGGAGACCAGGCGACGCTGACCGCGACCACGCCCGCGACGGCCGGGCACTATTACTACTGGGTCGAGGTCACGAACAACATCGTGGCCGACGACGAGACCGCCTACGCGCCCAACACCATTTCGTCGGACTTTGCCCACGCGATCATCGTCGACCGGACGCTGGAGGACGGCATCGTCAACGGCGATTTCTCCCAGCTCATCGACCCCGACGGCGACGGCCCGCGCACGATCCGGTGGGCCAACCTGAACTACGCCGTCGTCGCCGAGGACCAGCTCCCCGGCTGGAACTCGACCCAATACCTGAACACCAGCAATACCATCGGCCGACCGGAGTTCCAGGTCTTCTCCCTCAACAACGAGCCGTTCGGGACGGGCACGATCACCCAGGGCAACACAAGCACGGACTCGCGCCCCTACAACGTGACGACCGGCCACGGCGTCGGGGGCGGCGACGCGGCACCCTACGGCGCGATCGAGTTGGCCAGCGACGCCCCGTCGACCGTCTACCAGGACGTCGCCACCGTGCCCGGCCGCATCTACGAGTGGAGCTTGGACCACGCGGCCCGCCGCAGTGTGGGCGACACGACAAGCCTGGATGTCATGGCCGTGATCATCGGCCCGTCAATCAACACGGAGGCCGACTACGTCGGCGTGCCCGACCGCTGGCGGCACTTCGACTCCCTGACCGCCGTCGGGGGCTACAACGAGGGCAACTCCCCGACCGGCCCGCTCGACTACCGCTACGGCGTCAACTCCTTCCAGTCCGCGTCGGCGGGCGGGACGACCGATAAGTCGGTCGCCACCAGCTACTTCTACGACATTCTCCTGGCCTACGCCAACGCCGACCCCGACGACGCCATCACGCTGCCGCAGGACTTCAAGGATTACCCGGGCGAGAGTTTCGTCCAGGAGTACAACGGCGGCAAGTACTACGTCTACATCGCCGCGAGCAACGCGGACTGGCACCACTACACGGGGACGTACTCAGTCCCCGAGGGCTCCGGCACGACCGTGTTCGGCTTCGTCTCCATCGACTCGATCGGCGACGCCCAGGGCAACGTCCTCGACAACATCGTCTTCGCGTCCGGGACCGACCTGGGCGCGGGCGCCGGCACATCGTTCGCGGGCGGTTCGGACGTCTCGATCACGACCAAGGCCGGTTTCGCTTACGCTCTGGCCGAGGTGCGCGGCTCGGCGCCGCTCCGGCTGAGCGGCCTCGACGGCAACGTCTACTTCACGGCCACGGGTGGGTCGCAGACCCTGATCCATCCGAATGTCATCGAGGGCAACTCGTCTGACTGGTACGTGCCCGACGCCAGCGGCACGCTGACCTTCACCGACCTCCTGCCGGGCGCCACCTACCGCGTAGTCGGCATTCCACTAGGCGCGATCTCCGCCGAGCTGGGTACCAACACCGATCCGACGCAGGTCTTGGACGAGGGCTACTACCAGGACGTGACGTTGGCGCCGGCGGCGGCGGGGGATGGTTCGACCGAGATCGGCAATGTCACCGCGCAGACGTACCAGGACGATGCTGGGACCCACGCCCGCGTGACGGTTGACCACACGGACTCCCGCGTGCAGTACGCGATCGTGACGGCGGACGGGGTGGCGGCCGTGACGCGCGAGGGCAGCCCGTGGCTGGCGGGCGACACGGGCAGCGTCAGCTTCGCGCCGCTGGACCTCAACACGGAGTATTGGGTGGTCTCGCGGCCGTCGGGATACTCCGAGATCACGCCGGCCAAGGCGAAGGAGTCGGGGGCGGCGGTGGCCGTGACGACGCCGGGGTTGCCGGACATCCAGGCCGGGGACGTCACGCGGACCCGGGCCAGCGGTACGGACACGATCACCGTCACGGTCGACGCGGCCCACAACAACGTCGACTACGCGCTGTTCGACATCACGACGGGCACGTTGGAGCAGCGGCAGACGGCCAGCGTCAGCGCCGGCACGGCCAGCCTGACCTTCAGCGGCCTCTCCCCGACGGCGACGTACCAGGTCGTCCAGAAGGAGTCCGGCTCGTCCTGGTCGTCGGGCGTCCGGGCCTACCCCGCCCCGGCTGCCCTGACGGTCGACTACGCCGGGGCGGCGGTCGGCGGCGGCGCGGCGGGGACCGGGCCGGTGCCGGCGTCGGTCGAGTACCGCATCGCGGCCGTCAGCAGCGGCGGCCTGACGGCCCCGGCGTCGGCCACCGCGTTGGCCTGGCTGGCCGGGTCGGAGGAGGCGTGGGTGGCGGCGCTGGGTTCGTCGGCCATCGACTTGGGGGCGGCGGACCAGGCGGCGGGGACCGTCCTGGCGAACCTGCGCGACACGGCCGGGGCGGCGGGCGGCGTCGTCTCCTACCGTCTGAAGGCAGGTTCCGACGGCTACACAGGCCCCTCGGTCTCCACGGTCATCTACACGGTCTTCCCGGCCCGGCTGACCGGACCGGTCGCAGACACCGATTGGAGGCTGGCCCAGGCCGATTGGGCGGCCGAGCAGGTCCACGCCGTGACGAACCTGGAGTTCCAGGCCGAGTCGGGCGCGGCCTGGACGGCGGCGGCCGCCAACTCCGACACGGCCTTCGCCAACCTGGGCTGGACCGGCGCCGTGACGAAGTCGGTCGGCGTGCGGAAGGCGCCGACCAGTGCGGCGTTCGCGTCGTGGCCGTCCGTTCTGACGCTCCCGGCCCGCCCGGCCGCGCCGAGCTATGTCCGGGCCAAGCTGTCGTCCGACGCCACCCCGACCGTGACCCTGGCCGACCTCCTGCCGAACACGGCCTACGCCTACCGCCTGCCCGGCAGCAGCGCGACGGACCTCGGGGCGGCCAGCGATTGGTCGGAGTTCACGACCGGGCCGGACCAGACCGAGTATCCCGGCCTGACGAAGGACGGCGAGGGCGACTACTGGGTCCGCCAGCCGGCCACGGCGGAGGGTCCGGCGTCGCAGTACCAGTTGGTGTCGATCCCGTTGATGATCGAGCCCGTCACGCTGGCGCTGGACTACGGCGAAACCCCCGAGCCCCACGCCGCCACGATCGTCAACGGCGTCTACAGCCCCGTCATGTTGAAGGAGGTCCGGGTCGAGGGGACGGACGCCGGCGCGTTCACCGTCACGGGCTCGGGGCAGATTGTCATGCCGGGCGAGCCGATGACGACCTGGTCGGTCACTCCGGTCGAGAACCTGGACGCGGGGACGTACTCGGCGCTCCTCGTGGCGGAGTATTACCGGCTGGACGGCTCGGCGGCGACGCGGACCGTGTCCGGGTCGATCACGTTGACCGTGGCCAAGGCGACGTGGGACACGTCCACGCTGCTGGCGGTGGCCGAACCGGCCGCCACGACGGCCTCGTCGGTCACGCTGGACATCAGCGGGGCCCCGGCGGGCGCGGTCGTCGAGGTGGCCGTCGGCTCGGCCTGGGAGAGCGTGGGGACGGCGGGGCCGGACGGGACCGTGGCGCCATATACCAAGACCGGGTTGGGCGAGGCCACGACGTACTCGCTGAAGCTGCGCCTGGCGGGGGATGTCAACCATGTGGCGTCCGGCGAGGTCGCCCAAGGCCTCGTGTACACGCGCTTCGCCACGCCCACGGTCGGCCAGGTCGTCCGGGTCAACTACGCCTCCGAGCGGTTGGAGTTCCTGTCGTCCGTGGTGGACACGACGGTCTACCAGGTCACGGGCGTCCCGGCCGCCAGCCCGGCGGACGCGGTCGAATTGAAGGCCAACGGGTCGTTGAGCGCCCTGGCCGAGGCGGACTTCGAGCTCCAGGTCGTGCGCAAGTCGGACGGCACCCACCCGGCGTCGCTGCCGGGGACGCTGCCGGTGACGGGCAAGAGGGCGGCGCCCGTCGCGGACGAGACGCCGCTGACCGACCCGGCGGGGACGGGCTACCGGGTCCACAAGGCGACGGGCGAGACGGCCACCGACGGCTGGATCGAGTACAACGAGGCGGGCGTGGCGGCCGCCGTCGACTTCCGGCCCCACTCGACCGGCGACGCCACGACCGGCTGGACGACCGTGACCGGCGCGACGTCCCAGTCGCTGCCCGCCGGGGTCTACGACCTCCGCTTCCCGCCGTCGAACGGGGCCTTCGCGTCGAAGATGGCCGTGGTCGAACTGGCGTCCAGCACGGCCAGCCTGATCCTGGACGCCAACGGGGCGGGGGCGGCCGTCACGTTCGTCGGCGGGCTGGACGAGGCGTGGAAGGCGCTGGCGGCGGGCCGGTGGCGCCAGCCGTACCCGGAAGCCGCCGAGGTCACGCTGCCGCAGGCCCGCTGGGTCGGCCACCGGTTCCTCGGCTGGACGACCGACCCGGCCGGGACGGGGGACTTGGCCACGGCGGTCGCGCCCGACGCCGAACAGGCGGACTCCGTCACGTACTACGCCCAGTGGGCGGACTACGACCTGGAGGTCGTGGCCGGGTCGTCCACCCGGACCGGCGACGGCGCCGCCAGCGTGGCCGTGACCTCCGCGCTGGCGGGGACCGTCGCCTGGGCCGACGTCGAGTCCGGCGCCAAGGCGCCGACCATCGACCTGGACGCCGGCACGCCGATCCTGGCCGACGCCGACACCAGCTTGACGCTGACGCCCGGGCCGGGCGCGCGTGACGTCTATGTCCAGGTGCGGGCCGACGACGGCAACATCTCCTCCAAGCTCAAGATCGCCCTGCCCGCCTACACGCCGCCGGGCGTGGCGGGCGTGACGCCCTACGGGCGCAGCGCCCCGCTCTCCGGCACGTTGACCGTGACCTTTGACGAGCCGATCGACCAGGCCAACCTCGGCAGCGTGACCTTGGCGGGGACGGCGTTGACGTTGCCCGCGGTCTCCGCCACCACGGCGACCTACACGTACGGGCCGCTCGAAGCCGGGACGGACTACACGGTCGCGGTCACGGGGTTCCGCGACCTCGAGGGCAACGTCATGGGCACGGACGCCGGCCACACGTTCGCCACGCCGACCGTCGTCCACTGGTCCGCCCAGCAGCGCGGCGGCGTCTCGGGCGTGGCCGACTCGACCGGCTTGTTGATCACGTTCTCGCAGGAGGTCGAGGCCAGCGGCGTCCTGGCCGAGCCGGGGGTGGCCGCCGACCTGGCGTCCGCCATCAGCGTCAGCGGGGCCACGGCCGGGGCCCTGACCGACGCGGGCGACTCCGTCGCCTCCACGTGGCTGCTCGCCCTGTCGGACGTGACGGTCGCCAACCGGGCCGACGTCCAGGTCACGATCGCCGACTGGGCGGGCTACGACACGGACAACGACCCCACCCCGGTCATGGTCTACCGGAACTCGCCGACCGTCCTGAGCTACGTGGTGGAGCAGGTCGACGGCGTCAACGCCTGGACCACGACGACCGCCCTCCAGATCGAGTTCTCCCAAGCCGCGCCGGGCTTGCCCGCGGGCGCGATCACGCTGACGGGCGCGTCGAAGGGGGCGTTGTCGGACTGCGGCGACCCGTCGGAGGCGACGTGGTGCCTCGGGATCACGCTCGACCCGGACACGCCCAACGGCGGCTCGGTCGGCGTCCTGATCGACAGTTGGACGGGCTTCCAGACGCCGGGGACGGCCGTGGACGTGACCGTGTACCGGTCTGAGCACGTGGACCTGACATTCAGCGCCGCCGAGAGCGGCGGCCTCGCCACCTACCGCGACTCGGCCGCCCTCGTGCTGACGTTCGCCGGGGCCGCGGCGGCCGACGATCTGACGGCGGACCAGATCACGCTCGACGGGGCGACCGCCGGGGCGCTGACCCGCCAGTCCGACCTGGTCTACGAACTGGCCCTGTCGGCCCTGACCGCCGACACTGTCACCGTCCGGATCGCCGACTGGGGCGACTACCACGTGACGACGGCGAGCGTGACCGTGGCCGTATACCGCGACACGCGGGCCGACGTGACGTATCAGGTGGCGCAGGTCGGGGGCGAATCGGGGCTCGAGGACACGACGGCGTTGGAGGTCACGTTCGCCGGGGTTGACGCGGTTGCCGGGCTGGCCTCCGGGCTGATCACGCTGACGGGGGCGACGCTGGGGACTGTGACGGAGGTGTCGCCGCTGGTCTACCGGCTGGGGTTGTCGGGCTTGTCGGTGGAGAACGAGGGCGAGGTTGTGGTCACGCTGGCCGATTGGGCGGGGTATGACGTGGATGATGGCGTGCATCGGGTTGAGGTGTTCCGGCGGGTGGGGCAGGTCGTGGCCGACGCGGCGGGGGCGTGGTTGACGTTTGACGTCATCGCGAACGGGAACGTTGACGAGGATCATGTGGTGGGGGATTTGTCGTTGCCGTTGTCGTGGTTGCATGGGGCCACGATCGCGTGGCGCTCGGATGGTGTGGCGGTGTCGGACGCGGGGGTTGTGACGCGGCCGGAGTATACGGCGGCGGATGCGACGGTGACGTTGACGGCGACGGTTGCGGCGGCCGGGACGGACGGGACCGTGACGCGGGATGTCACGTTCGCCGTGACCGTGCCGA
>JAISTC010000020.1 GCA_031272805.1 Propionibacteriaceae bacterium | reverse complement strand
CCGGCTGGGGTCCTGCTGATCGGCGACGATGTGCCGCAGGGCCACAAGGTGGCCGTCCGCGACGTGGCCGAGGGTGCCCCGGTCCACAAGTACGGCACGGCCATCGGGATCGCCGTCTGCCCGATTGAGGCGGGCCGGCATGTCCACAGCCACAACCTGGCCTACGCCGATGCGCTGGACGGCTCCGCGCGTGACGCCGCCCGGGCGGCCGTCCCGGCTGATCCCGGCCGGACGTTCGACGGTTACCCGAGGGCCGACGGGCGGGCCGGCACGCGCAACATGGTCGGCGTCCTGGCCACGGTCAACTGTGCGGCCGCCACGGCCCGCCTGATCGCCGCCGAAGCCCGCCCGTTCCTGGCCCAGTACCCCCATGTCGACGGTGTCGCCGCGTTCACGCACACCGGCGGCTGCGGCTTCATCCCGGACTCACCGGGCGGCCAGGTCTTCCTGCGCACGCTGCGCGGCTACGCCGCCCACCCGAATCTGGCCGGCCTGATCATCGTCGGGTTGGGCTGCGAGATGGTGCCGGTCCAGGCGATCCTGGAGACGGCCCCCATCCCGGCGGACACGCTCGTGGACAGCCTGGTCATCCAGGAGTTGGGCGGGGTCCGGGCGACGGTCCGGGCCGGTGTGGAGAAGGTCAGGGCCATGGTGGCGGCGGCCGATCAGCGGCGGCGCCAGCCGCTGCCGGTGGCGCAGCTTGTCCTGGGGCTCAACTGTGGTGGTTCGGATGGTTATTCCGGTGTCACGGCCAACCCGGCCTTGGGCTGGGCGTCGGACCGGCTGGTGGCCGGCGGGGGCGCGTCGGTCCTGGCCGAAACCTCGGAGATCACCGGCGCCGAGGACCTGTTGGTGCGTCGGGCGGTCAGTCCGGCCGTCTGCCAGGCGCTGGCCGGCAAGATGGCGTGGTGGCGCGAGTACGTCCGCCGCGGCGGCGGCAGCCTGGACAACAATCCTTCGCCGGGTAACAAGGCCGGCGGGTTGACGACCATCATCGAGAAGTCGCTCGGCGCTGTCGCCAAGTCGGGCCAGGCGCCGTTGCAGGGCGTGCTCGACTACGCGGCGCCCGTGCCGGGCCCGGGCCTGTACTTCATGGACACGCCCGGCTACGACCCCGTCTCGGTGACGGGCCTGATCGCGGGCGGGGCCAACGTCGTGGTCTTCACGACCGGCCGCGGCTCGGTCCTCGGCGGCGTGCCGACACCCGTCCTCAAGGTGGCCACGAACACGGCCCTGTTCGAGCGCCTGCGCGACGACATGGACCTCGACGCCGGCCCCATCGCCGCCGGCACGGCCACGGTCGAAGACGTCGGGCGCGACATCTACGAGGCGGTCATCGCCGTGGCCTCGGGCCGCCGGACGGCGAGCGAGGAACTGGGTCTGGGCGAGGCCGAATTCGTCCCCTGGGCCATCGGCGCGGTCACGTGAGCCGCGCGGCCGCTCCGCCCACCTCGTAGTCGAGCGTCACGGGCCCGAACAGGCCGGACGGCCGGTCCGTGCCCTCGTAGTGGTTGGCGGCGCTGTTGGTCACGACGACCTCAAGCCGGTTGCGGCCGGGCCGAAGGAGTCCGGGGTCGATGGCCGCGCGGTAGGGCGGCCAGAGCAGGTGGGCGGGCTCGCCGTCGACGGCGTGGATCGGGGTGTTGCCCGGATACCGTTCGACAACGTGATTCATGGAGCCTCCTTGGCTTCCCACGCCCGTCTCGCTGTGAACCTCAGAAGCTGGACGGCCAGCCTGAGTGAACCTTCACGTTGGCGTTGCCGGAAGATTAGTGAACCTTCACTTGATGTGTCAAGATGGATCCCGAGCGGTGCTCATGGAGGAAGGGGAACCCGTGAACGACGGTGGGCGGAGGACGACGATCATCGAGGTGGCCCGGCTGGCGGGTGTCTCCCACCAGACGGTGTCGCGGTTCGTGCGGTTCGCCGGCGAGGGCGTGACGCCGCCGGTGCAGGAACGGATCCAGGCGGCGATCGACGAGCTCGACTACCGCCCCAACCTGGCCGCGCGCGCGATGCGCACCAGCCGGACGGGGCGGTTGGCGGTCCTGCTCCCCGAAGGGTCGGCGCACAGCTCGGTCGAAGTCTTGGAAGGCGTCACGACCACCGCCCGCGAGGGCGGCTACGACGTCGACGTGGTCAGGGTCGGCGGCGAGCGCGAGGCCCGCGACCGGCGGGTCGTCGAACTGGTCGAATCGAGTCTGTTCGAGGGCCTCCTGTCCCTGACCCCGCTGGAAGCCACGGTCTTAGCCCGCCAGTCCCACACCCACCTGACCGTCTTCGGGATCTACGACCACGCCATGCGCGGCATCGGGCCGGTGGCCGACGCCACCCCCATCCAGACGATCATCGAGCAGTTGGCCGCCGACGGGCACCGGCGCTTTCTCCACATCGCCGGCAGCTACACGCACGAGTCGGCGTGCCGCCGACGTGACATGTACCTGGCGACGATCGAGAACCTGGGTTTGGAGTCGCACGGCGTCGTGGAGAGCGACTGGCGCCCCGAAGACGCCATGCAGGCCATTCTCGACCTGCCCGCCGGGAGCGGTGTCACGGCCGTCATCGCGGCCAACGACCGGCTGGCCGCGGCCGCCATCCGCGGCGCGCTGACCCGCGGTTGGCAGGTCCCCGGAGATCTCTCCGTGACGGGCTTCGACTGCAACCCGATCGGCCCGTGGATGGTGCCGTCGCTGACCTCGGTCCGGATCAACCACCGCGAACTCGGCCGGCGGGCGATGGCGCAGCACATCGCCGAACTGACCGGCGCCGAGGCGGCCGTCGACGACACGCCCATCATGACCGTCGAGTGGCACGAATCAGCCGGACCGGCCCCCGCATGACGGCCGGCCCCGGACCCTCCAGCGCCCGCCCCGACGTGGCGGTCCTGGGCTATCCGGTCATCTCGTTCGTCCAGCACACCCACCAGGGTTCGGCCGACAACCTGCTGGGAGAGCTGGCCACCACGGCCTCGGCCTCGCCACGAGCCACCCCGAGGCCGGCGCCTGGACAGACCTGTGCGCTCAGTTCCTAGCCGAGTCCGGCTTCCGCCCCGCACCGCCCGCCTAAGCAATCCGGTCCGGGGCGAGGCCAGGTTGCATCCGGCGGTGGCCAACCCGCGTTCGGCGTGAGCCAGAAACGGTCGAACTTGAGGCCCGGCCGGCGCGAGGCCAGGGTGATGTCGTGGCCGCCGGCGGTCAGAGTCAGGTCGGCCAGCGCGGACCAGACCCAGGCCTGCGCCGTGTTGAAGCGGTAGAGGCGGCCGCCGGAGAACAGGGCGGCCGCCGGGAGGAAGGCCCCGTCGACGGCCAGGTCGAGGGCGTCGCCGTCGTGGTCGTCGCACTTCAGTAGGGCCCAGAGCCGGTAGGTGGCGGGCTCCGGGACGGCGAGGCCGTACACGAGGGCAGGCGCGGCGGCCGGGTCCTCCCAGCAGCGGCCGGGGGCGTCGGCGTAGAGGGCCAGGCCCGTGCCGCCGTCGGTCTCGGCCTGGCAGTGGGACCAGCCGACGGGGTCAGGGTCACGGCTCGGGCGGGCCTCCGCCCAGGCGGCGCCGAGCAGGGCGGCTTCCGCCTCCCAGGCCAGCGCTCCCCCGACCGCCAGCGGGCGGGCCGGGATGGCGGCCAAGCGGTCGACGCGCCCGGCGGCGTCCCGGTCACGCCGGAGCGGGCCGAGCCGGGTCTGCGGCCGGGCGACGGGCGGGACATACGTCGTGTCGGCCGTCCAGTAGGCCGCGTCGGCGTACAGGGCGTCGGGCAGCGGCGGCTCGTCGACAGCCGTGCCGTAGATCCGACGGATCGCCTGGTCCCAGTCGGCCCAGCGCGGCTCCGCCGCGTCGTCCGTCACGTCGTCCGCCGGCTCGGCGTCCCGGCAGCCGAAGGGCGGGCCGAGGTTGGACGGTTGGCGGGGGGCCGTGTAGAGGACGAGCTTGGCCAACCCGACGTGGTCGTCGATGGTGTGGAGGGTGAGCCGGTGGGGGCCGACCGTGAGATCGGGCAAGTCCAGCGTCAGGCGTTCGACGTTGTCGAGCACGGCCTGGGCCCACGCCCCGGTATGGCTGTCGGTCGTGGGCGATTCAAGGGTCACGGGGGCGCCGCCGTCGACCGCCACGCCAAGCCGGATCCGGCCGTTGGCCGCGAGGGTGGGCAGGCGGTGGACCTCGAGCAGCGGCGCGCTGGGGGCGGCCAGCCAGAAGTCGTACGCGGCGGTCGCCGCGCCGCCGTCCCCGGCGGCGGCGTCCACACGGGCGCCCCAGGCCGGCCCGTAGGGCCGGCCCAGCCCCGGCCACTCCTCCCAGCGGGCCGTCGGCGTGGACGTGACGGCGTCGGGCCGGGCCGGGTCGAGGCTGATGTAGCCACCGGCCCCGGGGCCGCCGCCGACGGGCCGCCGCTCCCACCTTGGCGGCCCGCCGACGTCGTCCAGTCCGCGCCGGAGCGCCGGGCACCCCGGGGGGTACGCCGGCAGGCGCGGCGGCGGCGCCTCCTGCGGCGTGAACATGCCCTCCCACCGGCCCTGGGCGAGGCGGTGGTTGTAGCCGAAGATGACGGCCCGCTTGAGCGCGTCAAACCGGCGCGACCAGGCCAGGTGCCGGTCGGCGCCCGCCCCGTCGCCCTGCGCGAAACAGAGCCGGCTGCGGTCGGCGTGGTAGAACTGCGCGCTGACCAGGTACGTCAGGTGGAGGCGGACCAAGACCAACTCCGCCAAGGCGTCCCGCTCTCCCGCCGGCAGCCGGTCCCACCAGGCCGTGGCGGAGGCCGCCGCCCGCCCCAGTTCGCCCAGCCGCCAGGCCGCCTCGTCGCCGTAGGCGGTCTGGGAGAAGGCGCCGGGGGCCAGGTGCTCGATCTTGCGGCACTGGTTCAGCCCCGTCGCGGCCGTGACCGCCGCCGCCACCTCAGCGCCGAGGCTCCCGCTGAACTGCCCGTCGAGCCAGTCCGCCAGCCACGCCTCCGGCGCCGGCCGGTCCCGGCCCGCCGCCCACGCCTCCGCCAGGAAGAACTCGGTCTCCACCTCAAGCGGTTTCAGCCCGCCGACGTTGTTGACCCACAGCCGCCGGACCCCGGCCGCGTAGGCCCGGTCCAGCTCGTGGCGCATGAGGGGCAGGGGCGTCGACGACGTGCACAGGTAGCTGCGCGGCGGCTGCGACCAGTAGGAGCAGTGGTAGTAGAGCCCGTGGCGGTCGGAGCGGGCCCGGTCGGCGGGCCCCGGCAACCGCCTGATGTAGCCGAAGTTGTCGTCCACCCAGACCACGGTGACGTCGGGCGGGAGCTCCAGGCCGGCGTCGTACAGCTCGAGGACCTCCTTGTACGGGATGAAGACCTTCTCCGCCCGGTCCGCCGCCGGGACCAGTTCCTCGGCCAGGAGCCGGCATTGGGCAGCGATCGCCTTCGCCAACAGGTCACGCCGGGCGGCCGCCAGGTCGGCCGGGCCCAGCCCGGCGCCGTCGAGGGCGGCGGTCACGAGCGCGGAGTCGTGGATGCCCCGCATCCCCAGCGTCCACGTGACCTCGTGGTCCCGGTGGCGGGCCACGCCGCCGCGCCAGTAGTCGAGCAGGGCCGACCGGTTGGGGCCGTCCAGCGAGAAGTCGTAGGCCACTCCCCCGTGGGCCTCGGCCCAGGGCGCCCACTCGTGCTGGTTGCTGCGGGTCAGGATGTCGCAGTGGCTCGTGCCGATGACGACGCCCCGGGCCTGGGCGATGGCGGCGTTGCGCGGGTCGGCGTCGAACGCGCCGACGTGCATGGCGGGCCAGAGGTAGTTGCCCTTGAGCCGGAGGAGGAGCTCGCAGACCCGGTCGTAGGCGGCGGGGCCGAGGGCGCCGTCGGGGGTGTGGCGGGCGGCCCAGCGGCCCAGCTCCTCTTCGTCGTTGAGGAAGACGCCGCGGTAGCGCACGTCGGGCCAGTCGAACCGGGCCAGGTCCGCCGCCACCGTCACGTGGGTGCGGCGCCGGGGCGGCACGTCCGCCCACCAGTACCAGGGCGACTGGCCCGCCGCGCGGGCCAAGTCGTAGCAGGCGAAGACGGCGCCCCGCGGGTCGGTCCCGACGAGCCAGAGCCGCCCGTCGGCGACCTGCTGGGTGTACCCCTCCCAGCGCCAGCTGTCCCCGTCGCGCAGCGGGGTCACGTCGACCAGGCCCGCCGCCACGGCCGCGTCCACGCGGGGGTCGCCCAGGACGCCGACGACGATCTCCCCGACGCCGCCGGCGTCCGCCGCCACCCCGGCCGCGTCCGGCCCGCCGCAGACCGCCGCCAGGTCCGCCGCCAGGTCGGCGGCGGCCCGGCGGACGGGCTCCGGAGCGTCAGCGCCCACCCGGATCCGGGCGGGCCGGCCGGCCGCGGCCACCGTCAAACCGGTGGCCGCGTCGGCCGGCCCGAGCGGACCGTGATCGGGGGGATCGGGCATGGCGGCCTCCCCGCGTGACCGTGGCCGGGCCTACTGCGCCGCCTCGATCCCCTGGTGGATTTCGTCGATAAAGGCCTGGGCCGCCACCAGCGGGGTGCTGGTCTCGAACAGGACGTCCTGGAGATACCGCGTCAGCGCCGTGTCGATCGCGCTGGCGCCATTCGGCGTGATCTCGGGCGCCGGGCCGATGACCGACGCCAGTGACTCGGCGTAGGCGACGGCCTGCTTCTCGGCGTCGGTCAGCGACCCCTGGATCGCGTCGACCATGGCGGGGTTGGCCGGGATGCCGCGCTCCGTGCCGAGGATGGCGGCGGCCGCCGGGTCGTTCTCGATGAAGTTGATCAACAGGCCGGCCTCCTCGGGGTGCTTGGTCTGGGACGAGATCGACCAGTACATGCCGGGCTTGAGGTAGGCGTACTTGGTCGAGTTGGCGTCGTCCGTCGGGATCTTGACCAACTGGACGTTGGCGTTGGCGGCCTGGGCGTAGGCCGCGCCCTGGGTCGACTGCGTGAAGATCATGGCGAGCTTGCCCAGCGCGAAGTCGGACTGGTCGAGGGCGGCCGTGGCGGTCTCGGCGTACTGCTCGGCCGTCGGCATGGCGCCGGACTTCGACCAGTCGAGCGCCAACTGGAAGTAGCTCGCGACGGTCTCGGGCTTGATCGTGATGTCGCCGCCGCTGAAAGTCGCGTCGCCGTGCGCGCGGGCCCACAGGTCGAGCGAGTAGGCGTTGATCTGCGGGCCGGTGCCGTGGACCGTGCCGCCGGAGGCGGTCGTGATCGACAGGGCGAAGTCTTCGAACTCGTCCCACGTCCACGTCTCCGTGTCGGGCAAGCTGAGGCCCAACTGGCCGAGCAGGTCCGTGTTGACCAGGATGGCCCACGACGTGGCGGACATCGGGATGGCGTACTGGCCGCCGTCGTAGGTGCCCATGCCGAGCAGGGTCGAGTCCAGCGTGGTCAGGTCGAGCGAGCTGACCGAGGACAGGTCGTAGAGTGCGCCGCGGCCCGCGTAGGAGGCCAGGTACATCATGTCCATCTGGATGACATCGGGCGAGTTGCCGCCGGCCGTCTCGGTCGCCAGGCGGTCCCAGTAGCCGTTCCAGTCGGTGTACTCCGGCTCGACGGTGATGTTGGGGTACTTGGCCTCGAAGGCGTCGATGACCTGCTGGGTCCGTTCGTGGCGGGCGTCGCCGCCCCACCAGGTCAGGGTGATCGTGACGGGCTCAGCGGCGCTGCTCGTGACGGGCGCGGCGGCGCTGCTGGGCGCGGCGGCGGCCGAACTGCTGCCGGTCGAGCCGCTGTCGGCTGAGCTGCAGGCGGCGAGGCTGAGGGCGAGGCCGGCTGCCACGCCGAGGGCCGCCCAGCGGCGGGTGAGGGCTGATTTCATGGGTTGGTCTCCTTGTCGGTTCGATGGATGGGTGGGGTGACTTACTTCAGGCCGGTCGTGGCGATGCCGCGGACGAGGTACTTCTGGCCCACGGCGAAGGCCAGGACGAGGGGCAGGACGGAGACGACGCTCATGGCGAACATCCCGCCGTAGGACGACTTGCTGGTGGCGTCGATGAAGCTGCGCAGCGCCACGGGGACCGTGTAGAGGTCCGGCTTGGTCAGGTAGATGAGCTGGGAGAAGAAGTCGTTCCACGTCCAGATGAACGTGAAGATCGCGGTCGTGGCCAGGGCCGGCGTCATCAGCGGCAGGAGTATCCGGAAGAAGATCGTGCCGTGGCCCGCCCCGTCGATGCGCGCGGCCTCGTCCAGGTCACGCGGCAGGCCCCGGATGAACTGCACCATCAGGAAGATGAAGAACGCGTCCGAGGCCAGGAACTTGGGCGCGATGACCGGCACGAACGTGTTCACCAAGCCGAGCTTCGCCCAGATGATGTACTGCGGCACGATCACGACGTGGATCGGGATCATCAGCGTCAGCAGCATGAGCGCGAAGGCCGGGCCGCGCAGCCGGAAGCGGAGGCGGGCGAAGGCGTACGCGGCCATCGAGCAGGTCAGCAGGTTGCCGATGATGGCGCCCCCCACGACGATGGCGGAGTTGATCAGGTACGTGCTGAAGGGCTTGGTCAGCGCGTTCCAGCCGGCCGTGTAGTTGTCGAGGTTGAAGGAGTCGGGGAAGATCGACGCGGTGCCGAAGATCTCCGAGTCGGGCCGGAACGACGAGGCCACCATCCACAAGACCGGGTAGAGCGCGACGACGGACACGGCGATCATGAGCAGGTGCTTGGCCAGCGCCGCGGCCCAGCGCGTCCAGGCGGGGCGGCGGCGGGGCGGCGGGTCGAGGTCGGTCCACGTGGGGGTCACGCCGGACGTCACGCCGGCGCCGGCCTCGGCAATGATGGTTTCAGTCTTCATAGTGCACCCAGAAGCGGCTGGCCCAGAAGTTGATGGCCGTGAAGGCGCCGATGATGACGACCAGCAGCCAGGCGAGGGCCGACGCGTAGCCCATGCGGTACGAGCCGAAGCCCTCTTGGTAGAGGTAGAGCGTGTAGAACAGCGTCGAGTCGCTCGGCCCGCCCGTCCCGTTGGAGACGACGAACGCCTGGGTGAAGGCGGAGAAGGCGTTGATGATGCCGAGGACGAGGTTGAAGAAGATGATCGGGGTCAGCAGGGGGAGCGTGATCGAGCGGAACTGCCGCCAGGTCGTGGCCCCGTCGGTCGCCGCCGCCTCGTAGAACTCGCGCGGAATCTGGCGGAGCCCGGCCAGGAAGATGACCATGGACGAGCCGAACGTCCAGACGTGGAGCAGGATGATCGTGCCCAGGGCGGTCGACGGGTTGGCGATCCAGCTCTTCTGGGTGTCGATGCCGATGAGGCCCAGGAAGGAGTTGAACAGGCCCTGGCCGCCGAACACGAGCCGCCAGAGGACCGCGATGGCGACCGACGAGCCGAGCAGGCTGGGCAGGTAGAAGATCGAGCGGTAGATCGCCAGCCCCCGCATCCCCTTGTCCAGCAGCAGGGCGAGGAGCAGCGCCACGGCCAGGGCGGACGGCACGCCGATGACGACGTACGTGAACGTGACCTCGAGGCTGTGGTGGAGGCGCGTGTCGGAGAGCAGGCGCGCGAAGTTGGCCAGGCCGGTGAACTTCGGGGGTTGCAGCAGGTTGTAGTTCGTGAACGCCAGGACGAGCGAGGCGGCCAGCGGCCCGACCGTCAGGACCGCGACGCCGATCAGCCAGGGGGCGAGGAAGACCAGCGCCGCCTTGTTGTCCGGCGTCGCCTCCTTGGCCCTGGGGCCCGCCTTCTTCCGGTCGCGGGCCAGAGCCTGGAGCTCCATGAGGCTCATGGGCATCCCCTCGGGCAACCGATCCTGGGCTGGTCAACCGTTGACTCGAAAGTGATCGATCACCTACTCTGGATAGTAGGTGATCGATCACTTTTATGTCAAGACCGATCCCCCGGTGTGCCAAGATGGTCCCGCCCCAAGGAGGCAAGCCATGATCGACAGTGTCCGTCCGGCCACGATCCAGCAGGTCGCGAAGCTGGCCGGGGTGTCCCACCAAACCGTGTCCCGCTACATCCGCGGCGGCGGCGCCGGCGTCCGCCCGGCCATCCAGGAGCGCGTCCAGGCCGCCATCGACGACCTCGACTACCGCCCCAGCCTGACGGCCCGGGCCATGCGCACGCGCCGGTCGGGCCGCCTGGCGATCCTGTTGCCCGAGGGCCCGGCCACCGGCTCCATCCACATCCTCCACGGGGCGACGTCGGCCGCCCGGCAGGCCGGCTACGACGTCGACGTCGTCACGCTGGGCGGCAGTCCGGCGAGCCGCGGCGAGCGGGTCCTGGAGCTGATCGAGTCCCAGTTGTTCGAGCGGGTGCTCTCCCTGGTGCCGCTGCCCGAGGCCATCCGCGGGCGGCGGCTCGACGGCCTGGTCACGGTCGTGCCGGTCTACGACGACGAGATGCGGTCGATCGGCCGGCTGGCCGGCGCGGCGCCGGTCGGCGCGATGGTCGAGCGCCTGGCCGAGTGGGGCCACCGCCGCTTCGTCCACCTGGCCGGGGGGCTGGACCACACGTCCGCCCGCTGCCGCCGCGACGCCTACCTCGCGGCCATCGACCGGCTCGGGCTCGAGTCGTACGGCGTCCTGGTCGAGGCGTGGTCGGGCCAGGGCGCGACCGACGCAATCCTGAACCTCCCGGCCGACGCCGGGGTCACGGCCGTGATCGCGGCCAACGACGTCATGGCCGTCGGCGCCATGCGCGGGGCCGTCTTACGCGGCTGGACGGTCCCGGGCGACCTCAGCGTGACGGGCTACGACGACTCCGAGCTGAGCTCCCTGCTGACCCCGTCCCTGACGACGGTCCAGATCGACCGCGCCGACCTGGGCCGCCAGGCCATGTCCCGCCTGCTGGCCGCCCTCAAAGCCGACCCCGCGCCGACAGACGAACCCGACTTCATGACAGTGGTGTGGCGCGACTCCACCGGCCCCGCCCCTCGCCCGTCAACCAACGTCAATGGGTGGGTGTGACATTAGGGACGGTTCCTTTGTCACATTGGGTGGGATGACTCCAGGGAAGATCCGGGATGGTTCACGGGGCACGTCACAGCAGCAGTTCCAGGAACACCAGGTCCAGCCAGCGGTCGAACTTGTGGGCCACCTGCGGCAGGCGGCCGACCTCGGCAAAGCCCAGTTTCGCGTGCAGGGCCAGGGACGGCACGTTGCCCGCGTCGATGCCGGCGATCAGGGCGTGGAGACCCTGGGACCGGGCCCGCTTGACCAGGGCCTCCATCAGGGCGGTCCCGAGTCCCTGGCCCTGACAGCCCGGGGCGACGTAGACGGACTCCTCGGCCGTCAGCTCGTAGCCGTCCGGCGCCCGGAACGGGCCCGTGTTGGCGAAGCCGGCCACGACGCCGTCGACCTCCGCCACGAGGAAGGTCTGGCGGCCCGCCGTGTGGGCCCGGGCGTAGTCCTGCCACTCCGGGCCGGTCAGCTCCGCCCAGCGCCACGACCATGTCGTCTCCCGCACCGCCTGGTTGTAGATCGCGCGCGTGGCCTCAAGGTCGGCCCGCGCGCACGGCCGGATGGCGACCGCCCCGGTCATGCCGCCATCACTCCCCCAGCAGCCCGTCGA
>JAISTC010000132.1 GCA_031272805.1 Propionibacteriaceae bacterium | reverse complement strand
GTCAGTTCTTCGTGACCAGGTGTTTGAGCTGGGTCAGGCGGTGTTGGATGCCCCAGGCGGTGGTTTTCGCCAGGGCCTCGACGACGATCTGGCCGCTCATCTTGGACTGGCCCTTTTCCCGCTCGTAGAAGTCGATCGGGACCTCCGCCACCGTGAAGCCCTGCTGGATCGCCTGCCACGTCAGGTCGACCTGGAAGTTGTAGCCGACCGAGCGGAGTTGCGGCAGGATCGCCCGGAGGGTGGCGGCGCGGAAGGCGTTGAAGCCGCCCGTGATGTCGCGAACCGGCACGCCGATCATGAGCCGGGTCCAGAGCGACCCGCCGCGCGACAGCAGTTCGCGCGACTTCGGCCAGTTGTGGACCGCGCCGCCCTCGACGTAGCGGGAGCCCTTGACCATGTCGGCGGTCTTCAGGGCCTCCAGCAGGCGGGGGAGCTGTTCGGGCTGGTGGGAGCCGTCGGCGTCGTGCTCGACCAGGACGTCGAAGCCCTGCGCCAGGCCCCACTCGAAGCCGGCCTTGTAGGCGGCGCCGAGGCCCTGCTTGCCGGCCCGGTGCATGACGTGGATGTGGTCGTCGGCGTCGGCCAGCGAGTCGGCCAGCGCCCCGGTCCCGTCGGGGGAGTTGTCGTCGGCGATCAGGATGTGGGCGGCCGGGACCGCGGCGCGGAGCCGGGCCGTGATCGGTCCGATGTTCTCGGACTCGTTGTAGGTCGGGATGATGACCAGGATCTTGTCGAGGGGGATGTCGGTCTCCGTCATGGGGCCATTCTGGCACGCCGCCGCAGCAGGCCCAGGCCGAGGAACAGGGCCGGGACGGCGACCAACGTGACCTCGATGGCGCGGCGGTGGGCGACGGCGAACGTCACGTTCGTCCGGAGGGGCACCGTCACGCTGGTCGCCGCCGAGTGCTCGGGTTCGGCCGTCCAGCGGTGGACGCCGTCGGGGCCGATCCAGTCGGCCAGGGAGTTGGTCGTAGCCACGAGGATGTCGCGCCGGGCCTCCATCGCCCGGATGCGCGTGATGGCGTCCTGCTGCTCCATCTGGCCCGTGCCCGTCAGCGCCGAGTTGTTGGTCTGGACGGTGACGAGCTGGGCGCCGGGCAGCGTGGCGTCGCCCAGGATCATCTGGTCGGCCGTGGCGTCGTAGCCGACCTCGAAGCAGATCAAGACGCCGACCGGGATGGTCCGGCCGTCGTCCAGCGCGCCCAGGACGACGCCGGGGCCGCTGCCGGGGATGGTCTGGAGGCCGACCAGCTCCAGGACGGGGAACAGCTTCTGCCAGAAGGCGCGGCCCGGGACGTACTCGCCGAACGGCACGATGTTCTTCTTGTAGTAGCGGCTCGTGACGACGTTGTCCTCGCTCCACCAGGCGGCCACCGTGTAGCGGTGGCCCTCCTCGGGCAGGCGCGTCAGACCGCCGACCAGGATCGGGGCCTGGGCCACGTCCGAGGCCGCCGCCACGAGGCGCCCGGTCTCGGCGTCGGCCTCGGCGTCCATGTCGACCGAGGTCTCCGGCCAGAGGATGAAGTCGGGGCGGGGCAGCTCGCCCGTCTCGACCCGGGCCATCAGCGCGATGGTCTCGGCCAGCGAGTTGCGCGTCGTCGTCCGGGCCGGGCCGATGGCGTCGAGGCCGGTCCCGGGGACATTGCCCTGGATGATCCCGACGGTCACGGTCTGGTCGGTCGCGGCGGGCTGGTACTGATCGCCCATCCAGCCGCCCATGGCCGTCAGCGTCAGGAGCACCCACGCCGCCACCGGCCGCGCCGCCAGGGACAACAAGCGGAGGGGTTTGACGGCGTCCTGGATGATCTCGGGCAGCGGCACGGGGGCGACGCCGCCGACGCCCGGCGGCGCTGGGGCGGGCGCCGGGTCATCGGCGAACAACTGGCGCAGGCTGAGGCGGCCGGCCCGCCGTTCCTGGACCAGCGCGGCGGCCGCCCAGGGGAGGAGGAACGAGGTCGCCGCAATGAGCCAGGAGACCCCGCTGGCGGAGATGACGGGGAACCAGCCGTCGATCGGCGTGCCGGCGGCGGCGTAGGCCAAACGGCCCCAGGGGAAGCCGCCGAGGGGCCAGCGGGAGTCGGCGAACTCGACCACGATCCAGGCGGAGGCGGCGAACGCCGGCCAGCCGCGGAACCGCCCCAGCCAGGTCAGCGCGCCGCCCAGGAGCGCCAGCCACAGGGCCATGACGGCGGTCAGGGCGAAGTAGGCGAACCAGACCTCGACGACGAGGAGCCAGCGGATGAGGACGGCGAAGAAGCCGAGGCCGAACAGGAAACCGAGGGCCAGGCCCATGCGCCCGCGGGGACGGCGGATGGCCGTCAGCCAGCCGAAGACGGCCAGGCCCAGGGGCAGCAGCGGCCACCAGCCGGTGGGCGGGAACGCCAGGCCGGTACAGACCCCGGCGGCCACGGCCGCCAGGCCCGTGACCAGGCGGCGGGAGCGCCGGGACAGGCGCGACGGACCGCGTGACGGGGTGGACGGCGTGACGGGAACGGCTGTGGACATCGGGGCCGAGCTTAGTCGGAACCCTCGATCGTGGAGTGCTCGCTGACGGGCTTGACCGGGATCATGACGGCCAGGCCGGCGGCCAGGACGACGATGATGCCGAGGATGCCCCAGTACTGGGTCTCGGTGCCCGAGCCGAGGACGAGGTGGCCGGCGCCGATCATGGCGGCGAACATCGCCGGGGAGAGGAAGGACACGACGCGGCCGGTCGTGGCGTACAGGCCGAAGATCTCGCCGCTGCGGCCCTCCGGGACCAGCCGGGCCAGGAACGAGCGCGAGGCCGCCTGGGCCGGGCCGACGCAGGCCGACATGACCAGGCCGAGGATCCAGAAGACGATGGCGCCCTGGTCGTGGAGGATGAAGATGGCCAGGCCGCAGCCGACCAGGATGACGAGGGTCGTCAGGATGACCGTCTTGGGGCCCAGCCGGTCGTCCAGCAGGCCGACGGCCATCGTGGCGACGCCCGCCGTGACGTTGGCGGCCGCGCCGAAGATGATGACGTCGCCGCTGGAGAAGCCGAACGTGCCGGAGGCGATGACCGCGCCGAACGCGAACACCCCGGCCAGCCCGTCGCGGAACAGGGCCGAGGCCATCAGGAAGTACAGCGTTTGGCGTGACGTCTGCCAGAGCCGCTGGATCGTCCGGCCCAGCGCCACGTACGACGCCACCACGCCGATGTTCTGGCTGCCGGCCGGGCCGGCCGCCCGCTTGTCGCGCAGCGACAGGAAGGTCGGGATCGTGAACAGGAGGGTCCAGACCCCGCAGACGATCATCGACAGCCGGATGCCGAGCGAGTCGTGGTCGGGCACGGGGAGGATCGGGTTGTCCTTGATGAGCAGGAAGTAGGCGGCCAGGAGGACGATGATGCCGCCGAGGTAGCCCATGCCCCAGCCGAAGCCGGAGACCCGGCCGACGTTGTGCTCCGTCGCCACGCGGTTGAGGAGCGAGTTGTAGTTGACCGACGCGATCTCCGAGATGACCGTGCCGACGGCCAGGAGGGCCAGGCCGAAGTAGAGGAACTTCGGATCCGGCGCGATGAAGTAGAGGGCGGCGGAGATCAGGGCCAGGACCCACGTCAGCCAGCGGAGGTCACGGACGGTGTGGCCGTGGCGGTCGGCCGATTGGCCGAGGACGGGGGCGAGGACCGCGATGAAGAACCCGGCGATGGCCGTCGACACGCCCAGCGCCTGGCTCGTCGGGTCGGTCGGGCCGAACGACTTGCTCGTGATGTAGACGGAGAACACGAACGTCGTGATGACCGTGTTGAACGGCTGCGTCCCCCAGTCCCACATCGCCCAGGCGACGATGCCGCGCTTGGACGCGCCGCCCTCCGCGCCGAGGGCGCGGCCGCCGGCCGTGTGGGGCCGCCGGGCGGGCGGGTCGGGCAGGTTGAGGCTGTCAGTCATGGCTTCCCTCCCAGAGGCCGCGGTCGTGGAGGACCGCTTTCAGGATGTCGGGCCGGTCCGTGATGAGGCCGTCGGCGCCGGCGTCGATGAGACGGTTCATCTCGGCCGCGTCGTCGACGGTCCAGACGTGGACCTGGCGGCCGGTGGCGTGGGCGTGGGCGACGAGGCGGGGGTGGAAGACGGTGACCTGGCGCGGGCCGAGCCGGTGGCGCAGCGGCACCTGGAACGCCTGGCCGGGGGAGCTGAGGTGGCTGGGCAGGAGGGGGACATAGCGGGACCAGGCGATGCCGGGCTGGGCGGCCGCCGTCGCGACCTCGCCCCGCGTCAGGGCGCGGAAACTCGACAGCCGGGCCTGGTCGAAGGACGCCACGAGGACCCGGTCCTGGGCGCGGTGGCGGGCGATGGCCCAGGCCAGCGCCTGGTCCGTGCCGGGGCCCTTGAGGTCGATGTTGAACCGTTTCTCCGGGAAGGTCTCGAAGAGCTGGTCGACGGTCGGGATGGGCTGGCCGCCGACGCGGAGCTCGGCCACGGCGTCGGCCAGGCGGGCCTCGACCGTGCCGGGCTGGCCGG
Source organism: Propionibacteriaceae bacterium (assembly GCA_031272805.1). GTDB lineage: Bacteria > Actinomycetota > Actinomycetes > Propionibacteriales > Propionibacteriaceae > WQYJ01. The sequence goes on along the minus strand of JAISTC010000132.1, from coordinate 11,723 downwards.
TCAAGCGCTCGGTGTCGTCGTCGTGGAAGGCCACGAGCAGGCCGTCGGCCGTCACGCGGACGTCGGTCTCGAGGCAGAGGTAGCCGAGGTCGGCCGCCCGCTGGAACGCCGCCAGGGTGTTCTCCCGGCCCTCGTTGCCGGGCAGCAGGGCGCCGCCCCGATGGGCCAGCGCGACAAAGGGCAAGTCAGCGTAGGGATGTGGGGTGCTGCGCACGGGGCCAGTCTGCCCCCAATAAGGGCATTTCGCCATGCGCCAACACGTATACGCTTGCATACGCTCCGGCCGTGAAACCGTACTATGCTGTGCCCCCGTGACGACTATTCTTTCCATCCAGTCCTCCGTGGCCTACGGCCACGTCGGCAACTCCGCCGCGGCCTTCGCCCTCCAGCGGCTCGGCGTCGAGACCTACCCCGTCCTGACCGTCCACTACTCCAACTCGACCGTCTACCAGTCCTGGCGCGGGCCGGTCTTCAAGGCGGCCGAGGTCGCCGAGGTCATCCGCGGCGTCGACGAGCGCGGCGCGCTGGCGGGCGTCGACGCGGTCCTGACCGGCTACCAGGGGAGCGAGGAGATGGGCCAGACGATCCTCGACGCCGTGGCGCTGGTGAAGGAACGGAACCCCGCGGCGGTGTATGCCGCCGACCCGGTCATGGGGGACGTCGGGCGCGGCTTCTACGTGGCGTCCGGCATCCCCGGGTTCCTGCGCGACCGGATCGTGCCGCAGGCGGACATCGTGACGCCGAACCAGTTCGAGCTCGACTTCCTGACGGACACGGAGACCCGCTCGCTGGCCGATCTGCTGGCGGCCGCCGACCGGTTGCTCGAGCGGGGGCCCTCGACCGTCCTCGTCACGAGCGCCGTGGCCGAGGACGCGCCGCCGGACACGATCTCGATGGTGGCCGTGCGCGCGGACGAGGCCTGGCTCGTGACGACACCCAAGATCGGCCGCCCGTTCACGGGGTCCGGCGACGTCACGACGGCCGTGTTCGTGGCCAAGCTGCTGGACTCCGGGTCGCTCTCCGGCGCCTTGGCGGAGACCGCCTCCATCGTCTACTCGCTGCTGGCGGCCACGGCCGCGTCCGGGCAGAGGGAGCTGCAGTTGGTGCCGGCGCAGGACGAGATCGTGCGCCCGAGCACGACATTCACGGCGACCCAGGTCAGGTAGGAGATCCCTGTCATCCCCCTTCCTTTCTCATCCCCGTTGCCTTGTCATCCCGGCGAAAGCCGGGATCTTTGAGCGGCTGGAGTCTTGCTGGCGGGAAAGATCCCGGCTTTCGCCGGGATGACAAGGGTTTGGGATGACAGGGGTTTGGGCTGATACCTCGGCCGGGGGTGTGTGGGGTCGGCCACGGTGTCGGGCCCGGTGGAATCGTTCGTTCCTCGCTCCGTAGCCACCGTGCCCGACCCCATGGCCTGGGCTCGTGCCTCGCCAGGGCGGGGGAGCCTGACACCTTGGCCTGGGGCTGATACCTCGGGCTTGTGAGAAAACTCACAGTGGGAATGGGGGCACATTGGGCGGGCGTTGAAACGGTCGAACACCGACGACCACAGGAGCCCACATGGTTGAGCCCCGGCGCGCCGCCCTTGCGCCCCCCGCTGTCCGCCACTCGTGGCGGCGCGGGCTGGCCGCGCTGGCCGCCGCCGCGGGCCTGGGCCTGAGCTGCCTCGCCGGCGGGACCTGGGCGACCTTCGCCGACCAGGAACTCGTCGCCCGGACCCACCAGGCCGCCACCTTCAACCTCCAACTCCTCGACCCCGCCACCGGCCTCTGGACCGACACGTCCGCCGCCGCGCCCCTCGAACTCGCCCCGACCGGAACGTGGTCCGACGTCTCCGCCACGTTCGCCCTCCGCGTCGCCCCCGGCAGCGCGGCCGGCGACATCCGCCTCGCCCTGGCCGCCGCCCCGGAGTCCAGCGACGCCCTCGTGGCCGCCCTGAGCTTCGAGGTCGAGCTCGACGGCCAGACTCTGTCCAGCCAGCCCCTGAGCTTCGCCGACCTGTCCGGCGCCAACTCCCTGCCCCTGGCGGCGGCCGCCGCCGCGGGGACGGAGTTCCAGGTCACGGTCACGGCCGCCGTCCCCGGCGACCGCACGCTGGCCGACCAGTCCGCCGGCCTCCAGGTCCTCGTCTACGGCTCGGCCACGGTCTAGGAGGACGGACATGCGCACCTTCGCCCGCCTCGCCGCCACGCTCGGCGCCCTCGCCCTGGCCGCCGTCACGGCCCTGGCCGGCCAGACGGCCGCCCGCTTCCAGGACGCCGAGTGGGCCGACGCCCCCGGCTACGCGATCGGCACGCTGGACCTGCGCCTGAGCGCCGACGGCGCCGCCTGGACCGACACGTCGGCCGACGGCCGGACCCCCGACACGCCCTTCGAGACCGTCACCGCCGGGCCCCTCAACCTCTCCGCCGCCACCCTCCTGCCGGGCGTGGCCGAGAGCCGCGCCGAGACCCAGTTCTACGTCCAGAACGCCGGCACCGCGCCGCTTCGGCTGGCCCTGGCGTTGGCCGACGCCACCGCCCAGCCCAGCGCGGTCGACGCCGCGTTCCGCGCCCAGCTCGCGGCTGGCCTGACGTTGGCGGTACCCGACGGGGCGGCCTGGCGGACCGTCGCCGCGACCGCGGACGACCTCGGCGTACCCGGCCAGTGGGACCCCGGCGTGACGCTGGCGCCCGCAGCGCTGCTCCGCGTCACCGTGACCGTCCGGCTGCTCGACGTCGTGGACGGCACGGGCAGTCTCGACCAGGCCGCCACCAACGCCCTGCAGGGTGGGCGGGCCGACGTCATCGCGGTGGTGACCGCGCAGCCCTAGAACAACCCCAAGATTTTCGCCGCCGGAGAGCCCGGAGGCGGACAGCCTGTGGAACCACCATCGGCGACCCGAACAGAAAGACCGACATGACCAACCGATCCCCGATCGTCATCGCCACGACCGAGAAGCGCGGCCGCCGCGCCGGCCTGGTGGCCGCCGCCGCGACTGGCTTCGCCCTCCTGCTGGGCGGCACCCTGGCCGCCTGGACCGACTCCGAATGGATCAACGCCTCCGACAACGGCGGCTTCAGCCTGACCGACGCGGACTACAACCTCCAGATCTCGAAGACCGCCCTGTCCCAAGGCGCGCTGGCGTCGACACTCACCTGGGCGGACACGTCCGAGGACGACCAGACCGCCGACGGCCCCTTCGAGACGAGCCTGACCCAGAAGTTCAGCCTCGGCCAGACCTCGCACCTGCTGCCGGGCTGGCAGGAGACCTCGCGCTTCCACCTGAAGAACGCCTCGACCGCGGCCAAGACGTCGCTGTCCGTCCTCATCCCGGCCGGCTCCGTCACGGGCGAGGCGGCCACCGCCACCGCCCACGTCAAGGACTACTTGACGTTCGACATCACGGTCCAGGTCCCGACCATCGACAACGGCGGCTACGTCACCGGCTGGACGAAGGGCACCGAGCTGACCGGCCAGACGCTCTCGCAGTTGGCGACGGCCCAGGAACTCGTCGCCGTGCTCGACGCGGGGGAGTGGGTCAGCGTGGACGTGACCGTCCACTTCGACGACCAGCTCACCCTGACGGGCGCCAACGCGCTGAGCATGCAGGACGAGGGCGACACGGCCAAGTTCCTCCTGCAGTTCGCCGGCGAGTACGTCGTCTAGACCCGCCGCGCACCGCTAGCCGCAATCCGCCCACCGCCGACCGCCGAGGAGACCGACCGATGCCCACCCGCCGTCCGGCCGCCCGCCGCGCCCTCCTGGGCGCGGCCGCGGTCGCCCTCGCCGCCACGGCCCTCGCGGTCCCGGCCGGCGCCACGTTCACCGACACGGAGGCCGCCGCCTTCGCCGTCACGACGCCCGGCGGCTGGCTGTTCCCCGACACGTACCTGCCCGCCACACTCGTCGCCGTCGAGGCGGACGGCGAGGCGGCGTACGTGTGGGGCGACCGGCGCCGGGGACTGGGCGGTGGCGGCGCCGTCACGGTCGCCGCGGCCGACCCGGCCACGCGCGTGACGCTGGGCGACGCCACGGTGGGGGAGCGGCTGGTCGACCTCGTGGTCGGCGGCGCGCCCATCGCGGTCGAACTCCAGGACCAGGGCGTCGGCCTGGCCGCCCTCGACGGCCTGGGCGACGTCTGGACCTGGGGCTGCCTGACCGAGGGGGCGGGCGGGAGCCGCTGCGGGCGTGACGTCCCGGCCGCCGAGTCCGACGGCGGCTTCGCCGCCGTCCCGGGCCGCGTCACGGACTACAACCCCGCGCTCGACGGCGGGGAAACCGTCATCGACCTCAAGTCGACCCGGTCGGCGTTCTTCGCGCTGACCTCCGAGGGCGACCTGTATTCCTGGGGCGACTCGCTCGGCACGGCCGTGGTCGGCCAGGGCCCCGCCACCGCGGCCAGCGCCCGGCCCCGCCGCATCCTGACCGGCGTCCACTCCTTCGGCGTCGGCCCCAACCACGCCTGGGCCATCGTGACGTGCGGCTGGACCGCCACCACCTGGGCCGACGGTGCCGCCAACCAGGGCGCCGCGCACACCGACTGCGTCGACAGCGCCAACTTCCCCACCGACAAGCAACCTGTCACCAGCACGATCGTCTTCTGGGGCGCCAGCCAGATTGCGCTGACGACCGCGGCCACGGGCCAGTACCTCGGCGGCGGCCGGCCCATCGGCGGCTACTTCGACGCCGCCGGCTACGTCGCCACCCCGACCCAGCTCGAATACGACAACACCCTGCTGATCCGCTACCACGAGTTCTTCACGAGCGCGGCCGATGTCGCCGACAGCCCGGCCTACGGCTTCGCGGGCACGGACGAGGACACCGGCGTCCGCCAGGGCGCCCTCCTGCGGACCGCGGTGCCGGGCCGGTGGCAGGCGCTGAAGCGCGACCGGGGTGGCTTCAAGCTCATGACCGGCCACGAGTACGGCTCCCAGGTCGTCTACCGCTCGGGCGAGGGCGGCGGCAACCGTGGCCTGCTGAGCTGGGGCAACGGCACGTACCTCGGCGCCGGCCGGACGACCACCCCGGACTCGCCGGGCGCGGCGGGGTTCCACGGGTCCGTCATCCCGGCCGACGTGGCCCACTCGCGCGACCTGGTCCTCGTCGTCGACACCGACGGCAACCTCTATTCCTACGGGCTGACCAGCCTGACCGACCAGTTCCCGGACCGGGCCGGGGCCCTCCAGCCCGTGGCCCAGACCGGGTCGGGCATCTCGCTGAAGGCGGCCAAGTCCCTGACCGGCTGGGCCGCGCCGGACGCCGTGACCGCGGCGGCCGACCCGACCAGCGTGTTCTTCCCGGGCCGGGCGGTCGATGTGGCGTGCAACGACTCGACCTGCGTCGTACAGGACGCCGACGGCGAGTACTGGCTGTTCGGCGGCGCCGAGAGCCATCTCGACGCCCTCAGCAACTATGCGTCCGACGTGACGTGGAGCGTGACCGCCGACAACGCGTTCACGACCGTCCGCGACCACCTCGACTGCCGCAACAGCGTGGCCGCCGGAGTGAAGCCCGGGCTGACCAAGCTGGTCCGAGACGACACCTGGCTGGACGTCTGCGAGTAGGGACCCTCTGTCAGACCACGCCGGCTTCGATCTTGGCGCCCAGGCTGCCGAGGCGTTGGGGCAGGTCTTCGTAGCCGCGGTTGATGACGTACGTGTCGCGCAGGACGGTCGTGCCGCGGGCCGCCAGCGCGGCGATCAGCAGGCACATGGCCGGCCGGAGCGCCGGGGGGCACGTGATGTGGCGGTCGCCCCGCCACTTGGTCGGCCCCGTCACCATCAACCGGTGCGGGTCGAGCAGCTTGAGGTCCGCGCCCAGCTTGTTGAGGTCCAGCAGGTGGATGGCGCGGTTGTCGTAGACCCAGTCGAAGATCGTCGTCGTGCCCTCGGCCGTCGCCGCGATGACGGCGAAGAACGGCAGGTTGTCGATGTTGAGGCCGGGGAACGGCATCGGGTGGATCTTGTCGGCGGCGGCGCGCAGCTCGGACGGGTGGACCGTCAGGTCGACCAGGCGCGTCAGGTCGTTGGCCGCCGGGTACTCCGGCGACAGCGAATACCCCAACCCCATCTGCTCGAGGATGGCCAGCTCGATCTCCAGGAACTCGATCGGCGCGCGCGTGATCGTCAGCTCCGAATTCGTCACGACGCCCGCCGTCAGCAGGCTCATCGCCTCGATCGGGTCCTCGGAGATGTCGTACTCGACGTCACGCTCGATCCGGTCCACCCCGTGGACCGTCAGCGTGGTCGAGCCGACCCCCTCGATGTCGACACCGAGCCGCAACAGGTAGGCGCAGAGGTCCTGGACCATGTAGTTGGGCGAGGCGTTGCGGATGACCGTCACGCCGGGCGTCAGCGCGGCGGCCATCAGCGCGTTCTCCGTCACGGTGTCGCCGCGCTCGGTCAGCGCGAAGTGGCGGTACCCGGCCTCGGGCCGCGTCACCTCGCAGTGGTACGCGCCCTCGCGGGCGAAGACGCGCAGCCCCAGATGGCGCAGCGCCTGGAGGTGCGGCTCGACGGTCCGCGTCCCCAGGTCGCAGCCGCCGGCGTAGGGGAGCTCGAAGACGGGCTCGTGGTGGAGCAGGGGCCCCAGGAACATGAGGATCGAGCGGGTCCGGCGCGCGGCCGTGACGTCCATGGCCGCCAGGTCGAGCCGGTCGGGCGGCGCGATGACCAGGGACGTGTGGTGGTCCTGCCAGGCGCAGTCGACGCCGATCGACGTCAAGACCTCGACCAGCCGGTTGACCTCCTCGATCCGGGCGATGCCGCGCAGCGTCGTCTGGCCGTGGTTGAGGAGGGAGGCGCAGAGGATGGCGACGGCCGCGTTCTTGCTCGACCGGGTCTCGATCGAGCCGTGGAGCTGGTGGCCGCCCTCGATGACGAAGTTGAGCTCGCCCGACCCGGCGGTCAGCAGGGGGGAGGAGAGAGCCTCGGCGACGCGGTTGATCGTGTCGAGGGTCAGGTTCTGGTTGCCGCCCTCGATCCGGACGATGGCGGACTGGCTGGTCGAGAGGCGCTGGGCCAACTGCGATTGGGTCAGCCCCCGCTGCCGCCGGGCGTCGCGGATGAGGGAACCAATGGACTCCGGAGAAATCGTCACGAGAGGGATGGTATCTCATAAATGAGATATCGCAACCCGCGGCGGGGCCGAGGCGGGGGAGCCGGGACTGTAGGGTGGGCTCCCATGAGCCAACACTTCAACGTTGTCGTCCTCGGCGCCGGGCCCGGCGGGTACGTGGCGGCGATCCGGGCCGCGCAACTCGGGCTGTCCGTGGCCATCGTGGAGAAGGAATGGTGGGGCGGCGTCTGCCTCAACGTCGGCTGCATCCCGACCAAGTCGCTGCTGCGCAACGCCGAACTGGCCCACGTCTTCCACACCCAAAAGGACCTCTACGGCATCTCCGGCGACGTCACGTTCGACTACGGCCAGGCGTTCGCGCGCAGCCGCCAGGTGTCCGAGCGGATGGTCAAGGGCATCCACTTCCTGATGAAGAAGAACAAGGTCACGGAGTACAGCGGCTGGGGGACCTTCACGAGCCCGACCGCGCTGAACGTGACCCGCGACGACGGCGCCGTCGAGGAGCTGACGTTCGACCATGCCATCATCGCCGCGGGCTCGACGGTGAAACTGCTGCCCGGCGTGACCTTGGGGCCGCGCGTGGGGACGTACAAGGAGCAGATCCTGGCCGACTCCCTGCCGCGCTCTATCGTCATCTGCGGCGCCGGCGCCATCGGCACCGAGTTCGCCTACATCCTGGCCAACTACGGCGTCGAGGTCACGATGGTCGAGTTCCTCGACCGCATCGTGCCGCTGGAAGACCCCGAGGTCTCCGCCGAGATCGCCAAGGCCTACCGCAAGCTCGGCGTCAAGGTCCTGACCGGCCACGCGGTCAAGGGCATCACGGAGGACGACCGGTCGGCCAAGGTCTACGTCGCGCCGGCGGCCGGGGGAGAGGAGTTCGTCCTCGAGGCCGAGCGGGTCCTCCTGTCCGTCGGCTTCGCGCCCCGCACGGCGGGCTACGGCCTGGAGGCGACCGGCGTCGCCCTGACCGAGCGGGGGGCGATCGCGGTCGACGACCACCAGCGCACGAACGTGCCGGGCATCTACGCCATCGGCGACGTCACGGCCAAGCTCATGCTGGCGCACGTGGCCGAGGCCCAGGGGGTCGTCGCCGCCGAGACCATCGCGGGCGTCCAGACGTTCCCCGTCAACTACGACATGGTCCCGCGCGCGACGTATTGCCAGCCGCAGATCGGCGCCTTCGGCTACACGGAACAGGCCGCCAAGGACAAGGGCTACGACGTCACGGTCGCGAAGTTCCCGTTCGCGGCCAACGGCAAGGCGTGGGGGCTGGGCGACGGGACCGGGTTCGTCAAGATCGTGGCGGACCGGACCCACGGCGAACTCCTGGGCGCCCACCTGGTCGGCCCCGACGTGACGGAGCTGCTGCCGGAACTGACGCTGGCCCAACTGTGGGACCTCTCGGCCGCCGAAGTCGGCCGCAACATCCACGCGCACCCCACGCTGTCCGAAGCCATCAAGGAAGCCGCCGAGGGAGTGACCGGCCACATGATCAACTTCTAGGGCATGGGGGACATGACGTGGGGGGCGATATGACATAATGTGCCTTATCGGTCATCCGGGGGGTGGCGCTTCGCGCCTGACCCCGGATGACCGATAAGGCCGTTCGCTTATCGTCCAGGCGCTCGCTTCGCATCGCGCCTGACCGATAAGCGAACGCCAGCCGTGGTCACGACGCTTTGCTCGCTTCGCTCGCTCGCTCGCTGTGGTCAAGACGCGTCGTTCGCCGCGCTCACTCGCTGTGGTCGGGCCGCTTTGCTCGCTTCGCACGCTCGCGGCCTGTGGTCAAGACGCATCGTTCGCTTCGCTCACTCACACGTCTTGTCATCCTGAGCGCAGCGAAGGATCTCGGCCGTCGGCAGGCTCCGCCATCGGGCCATCGTGTTGGCTTGTCAGGAGAGATCCTTCGCTGCGCTCAGGATGACAGTGACAGGCGGACCGGGGCCTGTAGACTCACGTCATGGCGTTCTTCACCTCGTCCGAGGCTGGTGCCGGAGCCGCCCCGGCGCCGCTCAGCCGGGACCGCATCGAGGCGGCCCTCAAACGCAAGCAATGGGCCTACCGGGTCGACTCCGACGGCGATGTCGGCGGCATCTGGAACGGCAATCTGTTCTATTTCTTCGTCACGGGCGAGCAGGACGAGATCCTCCACATCCAGGGCCGCTGGAAGGAGACGTTGGAGGTCGACCAGCGGCTCGAGGCCCGCGAGATCATCGACGAGTGGCACCAGGAGCGCTACTGGCCCAAGGGCTACACCCGCGTGTCCGACACTGGCGAGGTCCAGGTCTACGCCGAACACGCGGTCGATTGGGAGCCGGGCGTGACCGACGACCAGCTCTTGCAAACGCTCATCTGTGCGATTTCGACCAGCCTGCGGCTCTTCGACCACCTGGCCGAGCACTTCGGCAAGCCGACCGAATAGGCGGTCTGCCTCGGGTGACGTTGTCATCCCGGCGACATGTCATCCCGGCGAAAGCCGGGATCTTGCCTCTGGTGGTCGACTTCCCCGGGTTCAAGATCCCGGCTTTCGCCGGGATGACAAGGACGACTGCGGTCTAGCCCAGGTCGACTACTACCTCGTGTTCGCCTGTTGTCGCTGTTAATAGAACACTCGTTCGACCAGTCAAGGGGTCGGTCGTCAAGGTGGCCGGGGTGCCGTCGACTGTGGCCTGGGCGACGCCGGCGGAGACGCCGGAGGGGTTGCGGACCTCGATGTGGTAGACCGCGTCGCGCCAGCGCCGCGTCAGCGTGAACCCGGTCCACTCCCCCGGCACGCACGGGTCGACCGTCAGGCCGCCGAAGCCCGGGCGGACGCCCAGGACGTACTTCGTGGCCGCCTGGTACATCCAGCCCGCCGTGCCCGTCAGCCAGGGGTTCTCCGCCCGGCCGTACCACTCGTGGTCACGCCCGTAGAGGAACTGCGCGTACACGTAGGGCTCCGTCCGGCGCCGCTCGATCGCGTCGTTGCCCCGCGCCGGGGCCAGCGCGTCGTAGTACTCCATCGCCCGCTCGCCCCGGCCCAGGATGGCCTCGGCGATGACCGGCCAGGCGTTCGGGTGGGAGAAGATCGCGCCGTTCTCCTTGACGCCCGGGTAGACCCGCGTGACGTAGCCGATCGAATCGTCCACCGTCGTGAAGCTCGGGGCGCACAGGTGCAGCCCGTACGGGCTGGCCAGCTTGTCGTGGACCGCGTCCATCGCGGCCAGGCCGTGATCGCGTGACGCCACGCCCGACAGCACCGCCCAGCCCATGTGCTCCAGGAAGATCTGGCCCTCCGGCGAGGCCGCCGAGCCGATCTTGACGCCGTCCTTCGTAAAGCCGCGCAGGTACCACGCGCCGTCCCACAGCTCCCGCTCGGCCACCGCCGCGACCCGGTTCGCCATCGCCGTGTAGGCCGCCGCGTCCGCCGTTTCGCCCAGCGCCACGGCCGTCTCGGCCAGGAGCCGGGCGGCCCAGACGTGGAGGAACGTCACGAGCGCCGTCTCTCCCCCGCCCAGGTTCAGGCAGTCGTTCCAGTCGGCGCGCAGCCCCTGGGCGATGCCGTGGGCGCCGACGTGGGCGTCCGTGAAGTCGACCGCCCGCTTCAGGTGTTCATAGACCGTGGCCTCGCCCTCGTCCGCGAACGGGATGACCTCGCGCAGGAAGCCCAGGTCGCCGGTCTCCTTGACGTACTCGACGACCGCGCCGACGACCCACAGGTGGTCGTCCGAGCAGGCGTCCTCGAGTCCGTGGAGTTGGTCGGCCGCCCCGCCCGGGACGACGGTCGGGAGCTTGACGCCGACGGGGATGTCCGGGTGCTGGTTCTCGGCGAACAGCAGCGGGTCGAACAGGTGGAGGCCGTAGCCGGCGGCCATCTGGCCGTGGAGCAGCTCGCGCATCCGCTGGTTGACCTTGGCCGGGTTGGCCAGGCTGGCGCCGATCGTGTCCTGGGCCGTGTCGCGGTAGCCCAGGCCCGTCCGGCCGCCGACCTCGACGAACGAGGCGAAGCGGCTCCAGACGACGCAGGTCTCCATCTGGTAGAGGGTCCACGTGTTGATCAGCGTGTCGAAGTCCTGGCTCGGCGTCGCCACGCGCAGCCGCGCCTGCTTGGCCCGCCAGTGCTGCGCCAGCTCGGCGATGGCCGCGTCGACCGCGCCCGGCGCGGCGTACTTGGCCCGGCGCCGCTGGCCGACCGCCCGGTCGCCGTAGCCCAGGATGTACGTCAGGCGCTGCGACTCGCCCGGCGCCAGCGTGACCTTGTGGTGCAGCGCGCCGCAGTGGTTGCCCGTCGTGCCCGCCGAACCCGAGCAGCGGCCCTGCTCGACGGCGATCGGGTTGGCCTCGGTCCGGCCGAGGCCGATGAAGTCGTCGCGGCGGCAGTCGAAGCCCTCCGGCTGGTCGACGGCCAGGAAGTGGTGGTAGGTCCACGGCTCGTAGTAGAAGTCGTACTCGATGATGCCGTCGGCACAGCTCGACCCGGCGGCGTACAGCGACATCTGGAAGTTCTGGTTGTCGATCGAGACCGTGTGGAAGGAGAACTCGACATAGCCGAACAACGACAGGTCACGCGCTGCGTCGCCCGTGTTCGTGACGGTCACGTCCCACAGTTCCGCGTCCTCCCCGATCGGCACGAAGACGCGCTGGCTCGTCCGGATGCCGCGGTAGTCGGACTCGAAGACCGA
>JAISTC010000127.1 GCA_031272805.1 Propionibacteriaceae bacterium | reverse complement strand
CCCCCTCCTCGCCCAGGCGGATTGGTGGCGCGCGGTCGGCCCGGAAGCGGCCGAACTCCCGCCCACCGGTCTGGCCCAGCCGACGTTGACCGCCCGGCTGGCGCCCGGCGTGACGCGGGCGCTGCCGGGCCGGACGGCGGATGTACTGCTGGCGGCCGCCGCCACGGCGCTGGCCGCGACACCGGGTCTACTAGGGGTGACGGCGGCCGCCACGGTCCTGGTCGACGTCGAGGGCCACGGCCGGCTGGACCCCGGCCGCCCGCTCAACCTGGACCGCACCGTCGGCTGGTTCACGACGGTGTACCCGGTGGCGGTCACGCTGGGCGCGGACTTCGCCGCTACGCTGGCCGACGCCACTACCGCCCTGCGTCAGACCCCCGACGGCGGGCTGGGCTACCGCCTCCTCGCCCAGCAGGGCGCCATCCCGGAGCGGCGGCCGCCGCTGCTGGTCAACTACCACGGCGACATCGGCGCGGCCGGGCTGCCGGCGGGCTGGAACCTGTCGGACTGGCCGGTCGGAACGACCGTCAGCCCGGCCAACCCGCCGGACCACGCGCTGACGCTGACCGCCGCCCTGGCCCACGGCGGGCTGGACCTGCGGCTCGACTACGCCGCGCCCGTGACAGCCGACGCGGCGCGGAACTACCTCGACGCGCTCGCCGCCACACTCACCCGGGCCGCCGAGGCCGACGCGACCGGCCAGGCCGCGCCCAGCGTGACGCCCGCAGATCTGGCCAGGCCCGACGGTCCGGCGAGCCCGCCCGCGTTCCCGACTCCGCCGCCCGGCCTGGACGGCCTGGACGCCGCCACGCTGGCCGCCCTCAACGCCCTGGCGGAGGGAGGCCCCGCGTGACCCGCGTGACCGCGTCCCCCGCCTCGGCCGCCCCGCCCGCACCGGCCGCCGCCGCTGCCCTGGTCTCGGGCAATCTGGAATCCGTCGCGCCGCTGACCGACCTGCAGCTCTCCATGCTGGTCGAGTCGGACCTGACCGGCCGCCCCAGCGCCTACGTCCTCCAGCACGTGGCGGCCGCCGACGGGCCCCTCGACCTGGCCGCGCTCCGCCGGGCGCTCGACCTCCTGGCCGTCCGCCACGAGGTCCTGCGTAGCGCGTTCCTGTACCGCGGCGTGGCCCAGCCGGTCCAGGCGATCCTGGCGCGGCGGCGGCCGGAGTTCGCCGTCGTGGACCTGGCGGGCGAGCCCGACCCGGCGGGGGCGGCGGCGGACTGGGCGGCGGCGGACGTGGCCCGGGGCTTCGACGCCACGGTGGACCCGCTGCTGCGGCTGGCGGTGGCGCAACTGGGCCCTGACCAGGCCCAACTCATCTGGACCTACCACCACATCATCGCGGACGGCTGGTGCTTCGACCTGCTCATGCGCGACTTCATCGACTTCTACGAGCGGCTGCTGGACGGGGCGGACGCGGCGGGGTTGGAGGCGGCGGCGCGGGCGGCGGCGACAGACGGCCTGCGCTACCACGACTGGGTCCGCCAGCAAGCGCAGTTGCCGGATGGGTTGGAGTATTGGCTGGACCTCGTGCGCGGCCTGGACCGGCCCGCCCGGCTCGACCCGCTGGTGCCGCCGGAGCCGGCCAGCGGCCGCCACGCGACCACGCGGCGACACCTCGGCCGGGGCCTGACCGACCGGCTGACGGCCGCCGCCCGGGCGCACCGCGTGACGCTGAACACGCTGGTCGAAGCGGCCTGGGGCCTCCTCCTGGCGCGGCGCAACGGAGCGGCGGACGTCGCGTTCGGCAAGGTCACGTCGGGCCGCGACGTGACGGGCGCGGACGCGGTCGTCGGCCTGTTCGTGACGTCCGTCCCGGTCCGCGTCACGTTCGGCCCGGCCACGACCGTGGCCGAGCTCCTGGCGGCCGTCGCCGCCCAGGCGGCCGAGTCCGCCCGCCACCCGCGCTGCCTGTTGGCCGAGGTCGGGCGGGCCAGCGGGCTGGGCCCGGACCTGGCGGCGACGCTCGTGGCGTTCGAGAACACGCCGGTCGACGAGTCGCATCTGACGCGGCTGGGGGCGGCGCGGACGCGGCTCGTCACGGCCTACCAGGAGACGGTCACGGGGGCGATGCTGACGGCGTTGACGACGCCGGAAGGGCTGTTGTTGACCCTGCACCACGACCCGGCCCGGCTGGCGCGGGCCGACGGGGAGCTGGCGCTGGCGCAACTGGCCCATGTCCTGGCCAGCCTGGCGGGCGACCCGGCGACCCGCGTGGCGGCGCTCGGCCTGTCGAGCCAGGCGGAACTGGAGCGCTGGCGGGAGGCGTCGGCGCCGCCGCGTGTGCCGGTCCTGGAGGGGACGGTCGTGGACGCCATCCGGGCCCGGGCGGCGGCGGCTCCGGAGGCGGTCGCGCTGGTCCGGCCGGACCAGGCGTGGACGCGGGCGGACGTGGACCGGGCGAGCGACGCCGTGGCCTTCCGCCTGGCGGAGGCCGGGGTCCGGCGCGGCGACCGCGTGGCCATCATGGCCGGCCGCGAGCCCCAGCTCATCCCAGCCCTGCTCGGCATCCTCAAGGCCGGCGCGGCGTACGTGCCGATCGACCCGACCCAGCCGGACGAGCGCCTGCGCCACCTGCTGGCCGACTCCAGCCCGTCGGCCGTGGCTGTGGTCGGCCCCGTCGGCCCCCTCCCCTGGACGGGCCCAGTCGTCACGCTCACCGACGCCATCTGGAACACAGACAGGCCGAGGTGTCAGATACCCCGGCAGGGAGCGCAGCGACCCGAGGCCATGGGGTCGGGCACTGTGGCTACGGAGCGAGCTCTGCGAACGATCTCCACAGGGCCTGACACCGTGGCCGCCCCCGCGCCCCCTGTCGTCCCCCCAGCCAACACACCCCCTTGTCATCCCGGCGAAAGCCGGGATCGTCCGCCGGCCAGGATCCCGGCTTCCGCCGGGATGACCAGCGAGGGTGACGGCGACGCCATGACCGCCCCCCGCGTGACCCCCACGCCCGACGACGCCGCGTACGTCATCTTCACGTCCGGCACCACAGGCCGCCCCAAGGGCGTGGTCGTCGGCCACCGCGCGCTGGCCAACTACTGCCTCGGCCCCACGCTGGCCCCGCTGTACGACCACCCCGCCCCCGTCCTGGCGGCCAGCATGGCCCCCACGTTCGACGCATTCGGCATGGAGTGGCTCAACGGCCTGGTCTGGGGTTTCCCGGTGGCGTTGGCGTCACGCGCGGAGCTGGACGATCCCGAGGCGTTCAACCGCTTCCTCGGGGCGACGGGGGCCACGGTGTTGTCGGGCCCGACGTCGCTGCTGGACTTCCTGACGTCCGTGCCGGACGACCGGCTGGGCCTGGCCGGCCTCAAGGCCATCGTGGAGATCGGCGAGCCGCTGACGACGGCGCTGATGAAGCGGCTGGCCGCCCACAGCGACGCCGCCTGGTTCAACCACTACGGCCCGACCGAGGCCACGATCGCCTGTACCCTCGGCCGGATCGACCACCCGGACTGGATCGACATCGGCTTCCCCCTGGCGAACTACGACCTCTACGTCCTCGACGCGGACCAGGCGTCGGACCCGGCACCGCGGCCCTGCGGCGTCGGCGAGGTCGGCGAGCTGGCGATCGGCGGCGTCAGCCTGGCCGACGGCTACCTCGGCGCGCCCGAGCTGACGGCGGCGCGCTTCCGGCCGAACCCCTACGGCCCGGGCCGGATCTACCTGACGGGCGACCTGGCGCGCTGGCGGCCGGACGGGCGGGTCGAGTGCCTGGGGCGGCGGGACGGCCAGATCAAGCTGCGCGGCCTTCGCATCGAGCTGGGCGAGATCGAGGCGGCGCTGGCGGCGCTCGACGGCGTCGACCAGGCGTGCGTGACGACGCAGCCGGACCCCGGCGGCCAGCCGGTCCTGGTGGCGTTCTACACCGGCCCGGCCGACATCGCCCCCGAGGTCCTGCGGTCGCAGCTGGCGGAGGTCCTGCCGCGCTACATGCTCCCGGCGGCCTGCGCCCGCCTGGCGGCGATCCCCCAGGGCTCGTCGGGCAAGGCCAACCGGAAGGCGCTGCCGAAGTTGGCCGTGGCGGCCGAGGGCCCGGTCACGCCCGCGCGGGACGAGCTGGACGTCACGCTGTTGGCGGTCTTGAGCGAGGCGTTGGACCGCCCCGTCACCAGCATCGACGCGGACTTCTTCGACCTCGGCGGCCACTCCCTGCGCGCGGCCAAGGCGGTCAACCTGATCCGGGCGCGGACCGGGGCGACGATCCCCCTGCGTGACTTCTTCACGCACACGACGGTCCGCGCGCTGGCCCAACTGCTGCGTGACCGGGGACTGCCCGAGCAGGACGGGGGACAGTCGGCCCAGCCCGGCACCCCGCCCGGCGCCGCCTCGGGGGACCGTCCTGCCACCGCCGACCAGCCCCTCCCGTCGGCCGGCGGCCCCGGCGCGTACCCGCTCAGCCCGGCCCAACTCCGCCTGGTGGCCGCCCAACTAGCCGACCCGACAACAGTCGTGTACAACCTCCCCGGCGCCGTGATCCTGGCCGAGCCCCTGGACCCCGAGAGATTGCAGTCCGCCCTGGCCACCCTCTCGTCCCGCCACGAGTCCCTCCGCACCAGCTTCCACCTAGTCGACGGCACACTCAGACAGATGGTCCACCCCCTCTGTCATCCCGGCGAAAGCCGGGATCCTGAACCCGCCACCAACACAAACCGTTGTCATCCCGGCGCGACTCCGAGCCCTTCCCCGGCCAAGATCCCGGCTTCCGCCGGGATGACAAACCAGGAGGGCAACGCCGACACGCAACCACCCCCGTTCACCCCCAACACCCCTTGTCATCCCGAGCCCCTCCCCTGTCATCCTGAGCCCCCCCTCTGTCATCCTGAGCGCAGCGAAGGATCTCTACCTACCAAGACCGAGATCCTTCGCTTCGCTCAGGATGACAGGGAAGGGGACAACCGGAACCCGTCCCCGGCCCCGTGTCCGCCGCCCGTTCTGACGGTCACGCCCACCACCGCCCCCCTGACCGAGTCAACCGTCCGCTCCCACCTGGCCACGTTCATCCGCCCGTTCGACCCGGCAGCCGCCCCGCTCTGCCGCGTGGCCCTCCTCCAAGGCGCCCACGAGTCCGCACTCCTGCTCGACGTCCACCACGCCATCGCCGACGGCACCAGCCTGGCGGTCCTGGCCACCGAACTGGTCCAGCTCCTGGCCGGCCAGGACCTCCCGCCCACCCCCGTCCAGCCGAAGGACCACGCCCTCTGGGCCGCCGCCCAGGACCAGTCCGCGGCCGAGGCGTTCTGGGCGGCGCAGGACCTCTCCCCGACCCCCGACCTGACGCTCGACCACCCGCGCGCCGCCTACCGCACGTTCGCCGGTGCCACGATGACGGTGACGTTGCCCGCGGCCACAGCGGACCGCGTGACGGCGCTGGCGCGCCGCCTCCACGTCTCCGACTACGCCGTCTGGACGGCGGCCGTCCAGGCGCTGGTGGCCCGGTCGGCGCGCTCGGACCGCGTCGTCACGGGCTGCGCCCACCACGGCCGCGACCGGGCGGACCTCGAGGGGTCGGTCGGCATGTTCGTGGCGACGCTGCCGATCGCGGGCCGGCCGGACCCGGAGGTCACGTTCGCGGACTTCGCGCGGTCGATCCACGAGGCCTGCCAGGACGCGTTCGCCCACGCCGGCGTCCCCCTGGAGCGCATCGCGGCCCTGGCCGGCCACCCCGTCGACCCGGCCCGGAACCCGCTGTTCGACGTCATGGTGACGCTGCAGAACCAGGCGCCGATCATCTCCCCGACCGGCCGTCCGGCCACGTTCGTGACCCCAGACCAGGGCGTGGCCAAGTTCGACCTGAGCCTCTCGATCACGCCCGCCGCCCCAAGGCCAGGGGGTCGGGCACTGTGGCTACAGAGCGAGGAACGAGCGACAGCCACAGGGCCCGACACCGTGGCCGCCCCCACCCCAAGGCCAGGGGGTCGGGCACTGTGGCTACAGAGCGAGGCACGAGCGACAGCCACAGGGCCCGACACCGTGGCCGCCCCCCAGACGACGCTCGCGGTCGAATACAACACCGCCCTGTTCGACGCCCCCACCATCACCCGCCTGACCCACCACCTCACCGTCCTCCTCGGCCGCGCCACCACAACCCCCGACCTCAAGCTCCACGACCTCTCCCCCGTCGACGACCAGGAAAAACAAGAACTCCTGTCCCTCAACCCACCCTCCGTCCCGACGGACACCACCGCCACGCTCTGGGACCGCTTCGCGGCCCTCGCCCACGCCACCCCCCACCACCCGGCCGTCGTCCACGCCGCCACGACCGTGACGTACGGCGACCTGGCGGCCCGCGCCATCGCCCTCTCCGCCGACCTGGCCACGCTGGGCGTGCAGGCCGGCGACAGAATCGCCCTGCTCCTGCCCAAACAACCCGACTTCTACGCCGCGCTGCTGGCCGCCAGCCGCCTCGGCGCCGCCTGGGTTCCTCTGGACCCCGCCCACCCCGCCTCCCGCCTCGCCTTCCAGCTGAGCGACGCCGGGGTCACGGCGATCGTGACGTCGGGCGCGCCGACCCCGGACGTGGCCCCGCCCGGCGTCCCGCTGCTCGACGTGACGGCGCCGCCCGTGACCGCGCCGAACATGACCCCGCCACCGTCCACCGGCACGGGCGCCGACACCG
>JAISTC010000065.1 GCA_031272805.1 Propionibacteriaceae bacterium | reverse complement strand
CGCCTTTCGGGGTCTCCCTCCTCGACGCCGTCGACCTAACCCTCAACGAGTCCATCACGGCGGACCAGAATCTCCCGAACTCCGGGATCAAGATCGGCGACACGCTGGTGCGCAAGGGCGTCCGCATCCAACCGCGCCTGGTCGGCCTGCTCTCGGCCATCGGCATCGACAAGGTCATCACGCGGCCGCGGCCGCGCATCGTCGTCGTCCCGGTCGGCCGGCCCAGCCAGGCCGTGGCCGGCGGCCGCGATTTGGCCAGCTTCCTCGTGGCGGCCGAGCTCCAGTCCCAGGGCGCCCAGCTCTACCACGTCCCGGGCACGGCCTACGACGAGGACGAGCTGGCCCAGTTGCTGTCCGACCAGTTGATCCGGGCCGACTTCCTCGTCACGACCGGCGGCTTCGCCGAGGACGAGGTCAGCGTGACGCAGGTCCTGGAGAAGATCGGCCTGGCCGAGACCACGCCGGTCGCCATCACGCCGGGCCGCCAGCAGGGCGTGGCCCTGGTCGGCGAGGAGCACACGCCGCTGTTGGCGCTGCCGTCCGACCCGGTGGCGGCCCACATCCTCCTGACGACGATGGTCGTGCCGGCCGTGCGGGCGCTGATGGGCGAGGACAACGTCCTGCCGCCGACCGAGCGGGCCCGCGTGACCCAGCCCGTCTCCGTCACGCCGGGCCTGCTGACGGCCGCCCACGTCGTGGTCGACGACTCGTCGACGCTGTCGTTCCGGGCCCGCCGCCCGGGCGTCGACGCGCTCGTCGCCATCAACCGGGCCAACGGCGTCGCCCTCCTCGAGGCCGCCGACGGCCACATCGACATCGGGACGTGGGTCGACTACATCCCGCTCGGCCGGTGACCGCGACCGACGCCCCGGCCGCGCTGACCGGCGCCGGGCGGCGGCCGATCTTCCCCGACCACCACACGTGGCCGGTCACGATCGGCTTCGAGGACGTCTACCTGGCGCCCTTCCGCCGCCGTGACATCGGCGCCTGGTCCAAGCTGCGCGAGGGCAACCGGGCCTGGCTGGACCCGTGGGAGGCGACCTCGCCGGACGGCGTCAGCCCGACCGACGCCCGCGAGATGCTGGCGGGCTTCCGGCGCGAGGCGCGGGCGGGCCGGATGGTGCCGTGGCTGATCCGCGACGGCCGCTCCGAAGGCCGCCCGGTCGTCGGCCAGTGCACGCTCAACAACGTCACGTACGGGTCGGCCCGGTTCGCCACGATCGGCTACTGGATCGGCCAGGAGTGGGCGGGCCGCGGCATCGTGCCGGTGGCCGTCGCGCTGGCCACGGACTACGCCATGAAGGTCATGGCGCTCCACCGGGTCGAAATCTGCGTCCGGCCGGAGAACGCCGCCAGCCTCCGGGTCGTGGAGAAGCTAGGTTTTCGCTATGAGGGGATCCGGCCCCGCTACATCCACATCGCCGGCGCCTGGCGCGACCACAAGGTCTTCGCGCTCGACGCCTCCGAGGTGGGCCCCGGATTGGTCGATCGAGTGATCGGAGGTCGCCGATGATTGGAATCCAGTTCGCCCTGGAGGCCGAGGCCAGCGCCGTCCTGGCCGCCCTCGCGGAGCCGCAGATCGAGATGCACGCCGGCCGGCCGTTCTACGAGGGGCGCCTCGCCGGGCGTGACGTCATCGTGGCGATCTCGGGCATCGGCAAGGTGGCGGCCGCGACCGCCGCGGCGTTCCTCGTGGAGCGGGTCGAGGCGGCCATCCTCGTCGGCACGTCCGGCGGGCTCGGCGCCGGCGTCGACCCCGGCCACGTCGTCGTCGCCACGTCGCTCATCCAGCACGACCTCGATCCGCGCCCCCTGTTCCCCCGCTACACCCAGCCGGACCTGCGCATGGCCCGCTTCACACCCGACCCCGTCGTGACGCAGGCGGTCGGCGCGGCGGCCGACCAGGTCGTGACCGACGGGCTGCCCGCCAACGACCTCGGGCTCGGGGCGCCGGAGCGCCACGACGGCCTCGTGGCCAGCGGCGACGCCTTCGTCAACTCGTGGGGGTCGTCCCGCCGGCTGCGCCAGGAGCTGCCGGACGTCCTGGCCTGCGACATGGAGTCGGCGGCGCTGGCGCAGGTCTGCGTGGCGGCCGGGCTGCCGTTCGGCATCGTGCGCACGATCTCCGACCGCGCCAACGGCCAGGCGATGGTCGACTTCGCGCAGTTCCTGACGTTGGCCGCGCCCCTCCACCTCCACCTCGTCACGGGCGTGCTGGGCCGGTTGGGCTAGTCCGTCACGCGCGGGGCGGCATCCGGCGTGACGGCTACGATCGGGTCATGACGCAAACTGTTGACCTGTGGTTCGACCCGCTGTGCCCGTGGGCCTGGATCACCTCCCGCTGGCTGCTCGAAGTGGAGCAGGTGCGCGACATCGAGGCCGCGTTCCACTGCATGAGCCTGGCCGTCCTCAACGCCGGCCGCGAGGGCCTCGACCCCGACTACAAGCGGCGCATGGAGACCGAGGCGTGGTACGGCGCCCGCGCCTCCATCGCCGTCGAGCTGAAGTACGGCCCCGCCGTCCTGCGCGACTTCTACACCGCGCTCGGCACGCGCTACCACCTGCGCCAGGAGCCGAGGACGCCCGAGACCGTCCGCGCCGCGCTGGCCGACCTGGGGCTGGACGAGGCCATCGCCGACGCGACGGTCACGACCGAGTACGACGCGGCGCTGACGAAGTCCCACCACGAGGGCATGGACCCGGTCGGCTTCGAGGTCGGCACTCCGGTCGTCCGCATCAACGGCAAGAGCCTGTTCGGCCCGGTCATCTCGCCCGCGCCGAAGGGCGAGGCGGCCGGCCGGCTATTCGACGGACTGGCCCTGGTGACGGAATACGACGGCTTCTTCGAGCTGAAGCGCACCCGGACAGTCGGCCCGATCTTCGACTAGCAACTGGGCCGCGGCAGGCCGAGGTGTCTGATACCGCGGCCTTGGCGAGGAACGGGCCCGGGCGGCGGTGTCAGACACCTCGGCCGGTGGGGGTTGTCTGCTGTCGGCCGCGGTATCAGGTGCCCTGGCCTGGGCTCCTTCGTCGCCAGGGCCAGGGCGCCTGACACCTCGGCCTGGCCTCGCCTCGGCCTACGTCGGCGCCAGGGCCAGCCAGGCGACGGGGGTCAGGTCCGTGGCGAACTTGGCCAAGACCTTCCAGCGGGCCAGTTCTGCCGCCTGGCCCAGCGTGGTCGGCCAGTCGCCCGCCAGTTGCGCGCGGTCGCCCAGCAGGGACGCCACGGCGACGGCCCGCGCGACCGACTCGTCGCCCGACGGTACTCCCGACACGCCGCACACCAGCGCCCCCGGCAAGCCCGCTCCCAGTAGCAACATAAGTTTGGTCAGCTCCGATTGCGCCGGCACCCGCCCCAGCGCCGCGTCCCACTCCAGCTCGGCCAGCCAGTCCCGCCCCGCCGGCCAGGCGTCGATCTGGTCGACCAGCGCCTGGACCGGCCCCAGGTCACGCTCGCGCAGCAACCCGGCCACGCTCAGCTCCGCCACGGCCAGCCCCAGCCCGACGCGCTGGTGGGCGAACTCGAGCGCCTCGGCCACCACACCCGTCGTGTCCGCGGCCACGTCCTGGCCCGTGGCCGCCAGGCCCGCCAGGAGTAGCCCGGTCTCCCCGTACACCTCCTCCTCGCGCCCCTGGGCCAGCCGCCCGAGCCGCTCCCACGCCCGCTCGGCCAGCGTCCCCGTGACCTCGTCCCAGCCCTCGTCCCAGGCCGGCCAGTGCGCCGCCACGACCAGCCCCGTGGCGACCTCCAGGTCCGGCAGGTAGGGCGACGTCCAGTCGCACGCCAGCTCGGCCGTCCGCCCCGGCACGTCGAACGCGAAGGCCGCGTCCAGCGTGACGCGCTTGTTGTTCTGGGTCAGCGTGACCTTGACCGGCCCCTCGCCGCGCAGGAACGTCCGGCCGTCGAGGTCGTCGGCCTCCAGCGCGGCCGGCGCCGTCACGATGGCGTCGGGCCGGTCGATCTCGATGACGGCGTCCGGGGCCACGCTGAGCGGCGGCAGCCAGGCGGGGACGAGGCCGCCGACCGCCGCCCACGAGTCGTAGAGGCGCCCTTGGAGGGCGAAGACGGCCTGCTGGCCGGGCAGCAGGGTCGTACCGCCGTCCAGCCACAGCCACTCGTCCTGGAAGCCCTCGGGCGGGCGGAGCTTGGAGAGGCCGGCCGGGTCGATGTCGGGCGGCAGGCCGAGCGACGCCGACAGCAACTCGCCCTGTCGGACGCGCAGGCCGATGAGCGCGCCGTCGGCCGCCAGCGCGATGAGCCCGGCCGACGCGGCGGGCCAGACCCAGCCGACCGACGGGTTGGGGACGATCGTGCCGGGCCAGGCGCCGTCGGGGCGGTACTCGCGCGGCGCCGGGTTGAGTGCCAGGACGCAGCGGTCGAGCGTGATCGGGCTGGTCCGGCCATTGCGCAGCCAGACGCGGAGGTCCCAGGTCTCGGGCTCGATGTGGTGGCGGACGCCGAACGTGACGCCGTCGGCCTGGCGCACGACCGTGACCTCGTCCGGGGCCCGGTCCTCCCGCGGTGGCGACCACTCCGGCTCCTCCGCGCCCTCGTCGCCGAGGATGAGCCGCGGCGCGTAGGGGGCGAGGTAGGGCCCCTCCTCGTGGCCGACCGTGACGTCGCCGATCCGCCCGACGGTCAGGCCGGGCCCCCAGGCGAGGGCGGGGTCAGTCACGGTCACCCCAGGCTGCCCGTGGCCTCGTACGTCGTCAGGAGGTCGATGCGGCGCTGGTGGCGCGGCTCGCCCGAGAAGGGCGTGGCGACGAACGCCAGGGCCAGGTCGACACAGGTCGCCAGGTCGTGCTGGCGGCCGCCGATGGCGGCGACGTTGGCGTCGTTGTGCTCCCGGGCGAGCTGGGCCGTGGCGGGCGTGTGGATGAGGGCGGCGCGGACCCCCGTGACCTTGTTGGCCGCGATGACCTCGCCGTTGCCGGAGCCGCCCAGCACGATCCCGAGCGAGCCCGGGTCCGCCGCCACCGCCTCGGCCGCCGGGATGATGAAGTAGGGGTAGTCGTCGTCGGCGTCGTACGTGTGGGCGCCGTGGTCCACGACCTCGTGGCCCGCGGCCTCCAACGCGTCCAAGATCGCCCGCTTGGCCTCGAACGCAGCATGGTCCGTCGCGATATGAATGCGCATGGCCCCATCCTATGGCTCACAACCCCCTGTCATCCCGGCACACTCCCGTCATCCTGCGCGGAGGAACGTCATCCTGCGCGGCGGCGGCGCGGGCCGAGGAACGAGGCCCTCCCGCGGCCGGAGTCGCAGGATCTGCCAGTCGCGGAGTTGCTGTGGTGGCGGGTAGATCCTGCGACTCCGGCCGCAGGCGGCCTCCGCGCAGGATGACGATGCTGCGCCAGCCGTGTCATGCCGTGGTCGTCCCAAACCGCTGCCGTCCCAAACCGCTGTCGTCCCAAACCGCTGTCATCCCGGCGACAGCCGGGATCTTTGACCCGTCACGAGGTCATGCCGCAGCCGTCCCAAACCGTTGTCGTCCCAAACCGTTGTCATCCCGGCGAAAGCCGGGATCTTTCCTCAGGTGGTCGACTTCCCCGGGTTCAAGATCCCGGCTTTCGCCGGGATGACAAGGGGGTTGGGCTGACAAGGTGGTTGGGATGACAAGGCGGTTCAGTGTGGGTCCAGCGTGCTGGCCTGGAACGTGTCGCACTGCGCGATGGAACCGTTGTTGTAGCCGATCGTGAACCAGTATTGCCGTTGGGCGCTGGTGCCGTGGGTGAAGCTCTCGGGGTTGATGTAGCCGGCCTGCTGCTGGATGTGGTCGTCGCCGACGGCCGAGGCGGCGGACAGGGCGTCCTGCAACTGGGCGTCCGTGATCGGGTCGAGGAACGTCGTGCCCGTGTTCGGGTCGACCGTCGACGCGGCGCTGCCGGCCCACATCCCGGCCAGGCAGTCGGCCATCAGCTCGATCTTGACCGAGTCGGAGTCGGCGCCCTCGTCGTTGGCGGCCCGGTCGAGGTAGCCGAGCTCGTTCTCGATGTGGTGGCCCATCTCGTGGGCGACGACGTACTCCTCGGCCAGCGGCCCGCCCGACGCACCGTACTGGCTGGTCAGCAGGTCGTAGAAGGACACGTCGATGTAGATGGTCTGGTCGCCCGGGCAGTAGAACGGGCCGGACGCCGCCGACGCGTTGCCGCAGGCCGTCGACACGGCGTCCTGGAAGCTGACGACGTCGGGCAGCGTGTACTGGACGCCGCCCTGGGCCGGCAGCGCCGTCGCCCAGTAGGCGTCGAGCGCCTGGACGGTGGCGGACAGGCGGCACTCCCGGTCGGAGTTGGCCTGGTCCGCCGTGCAGGCCTCGACGTAGCCGTTGTCGCCGCTGATGACCTCGGTGCCGGACCCCGACGTGCCCGTGCCCAACAGGTTGGCCACGAGGTCGCTCGGACCGCCCAACAGTGCGACCAACGTGACGATGAGGAGGCCGCCGACGCCGACTCCGCCGCCGACCTTGGCCCCCGTGGAGACGCCGCCCTTGCGGACGCGGCCGCCCTTGAAACTGCCCCCCGAGCTGAAAGTCATGGGCCCAGCGTAGCGGCGCCTTTGGTGGGATTCGCCACACTTTCCGCGTTCGCGGCCGAAAGCGGGAATAACAACCGGGTTGTGACGGTTGACATAGATGTGAACACCTTGTCCCTGACCGCTACCGCCGGCTCGCGCCGGGGCCTGTCCCAGGAGGAGATACCCGTATGACCCAAGTCGCCACACTCAGCCACGCCGAGGCGCTGGCGCCCCTGGCCGATACCCAGCCGCGCTGGACCCGCCGCCTCGACGCCCCCCGCCACACCGACCTGCTGCCCTTCATCGACCCCGACAGCCTCCCCGCCGTGGCCTCCCGCATCCGCGAAATCTCCGTCCGCAAGGGCGACGTCCTGTTCCGCACGGGCGACGAGCCGGACGGCATGTACCGGATCATGTCCGGCAAGGTCAAGGTCCAGCGCACCCCCGACGTGGACTCGACCGGCCAGCAGAACGTGCTCGGCGTGTACGGCCCCGACCAGATCTTCGGCGCCATGTCCATCTGCGACCCCGGCCCCCGCAACGCCACGGCCATCGCCGTGACCGACTGCGTGCTCCGCTTCATCAGCCGCGAGGACTGCGAGGAGCTCTTCTACGAGGAGCCGTCGTTCGCCCGCTCGATCATGTTCCAGGTCGCCCGCCACCTCCGCCTGGCCCAGAACGCGACCAGCGCCCTCGTCCTCCAGGACGTGCCGGGCCGCGTCGCCCGGGCGGTCGTCCTCCTGGCCACGCGCTTCGGCGAGAGGCGGCCGGACGGCACGATCCAGGTCCGCCACGACATGACCCAGGCCGACATCGCCAGCATGGTCGGCGCCTCCCGCGAAGCCGTCAACAAGGCGTTCGCCGAGTTCAACAACCGCGGCTGGGTCTGGAGCTCGACCAAGAGCTTCATCGTCCTCGACTACGACCGCATCGTCCGCCGGGCCGGCGAATGGCAGTGGGAAGACCAGGTCGACGTCACGCCCGTCACGCCCTACTCGCCCTGGTCCAGCCGTTCCCCGGAATCCGCCGAATCAGCGGAGTGACCATAGCCACGGGGTCTGGCACTGTGGCTACGGAGCGAGGTACGAGCGACAGCCACAGGGCCTGACACCGTGGCGCAGCGGGAGTGTTTTCCGGTCGCCACGGTGTCAGGCCCGCTGGCTGTCGCTCGTGCCTCGCTCCGTAGCCAGCGTGCCCGACCCCGTGGCTTCTTACGCGTTCTTGGCCTTGGCCCGGGCCCTGGCCCGGTCGTGGGCGGGCAGCGTCACCTTGCGGATGCGGATGGCGGCGGGCGTGACCTCCAGGCACTCGTCTTCGCGGCAGAACTCCAGCGCCTGCTCCAGCGACAGCTTCTTCGGCGGGATCAGCCGCTCCAGCTCCTCGCCCGTCGAGGAGCGCACGTTCGTCAGCTTCTTCTCCTTCGTCGGGTTGACGTCCATGTCCTCGGGCCGCGGGTTCTCGCCGATGACCATGCCCTCGTAGACCGATTCGCCCGGCCCGACGAACAGCGTGCCGCGGTCCTGGAGGTTGAACAGGGCATACGTCGTGACGGTGCCGAGCCGGTCGGCCACGAGCGAGCCCGTCGGCCGCAGCCGGAGGTCGCCGGCCCACGGCTCGAAGCCGTCGAAGACGTGGTTGAGGACGCCCGTGCCGCGCGTCTCGGTCAGGAACTCCGTCCGGATGCCGATGAGGCCGCGGGCCGGGATCGTGTACTCGATGCGGACCCAGCCCGTGCCGTGGTTGACCATCTGCTCCAGGCGGCCCTTGCGCAGCCCGACGAGCTGCGTCACGACGCCGAGGTATTCCTCCGGCACGTCGATCGTCAGCCGCTCCATCGGCTCGTGGACCTTGCCATTGATGACGCGCGTGACGACCTGCGGCTTGCCGACCGTCAGCTCGAACGACTCGCGCCGCATCATCTCGACCAGCACGGCCAACTGCAGCTCGCCGCGGCCCTGGACCTCCCACGTGTCGGGCCGCTCGGTCGGCAGGACGCGGATGGAAACGTTGCCGATCAGCTCCTGGTCGAGGCGGTTCTTGACCAGCCGGGCGGTCAGGTTCTTGCCGTCACGCCCGGCCAGCGGCGCCGTGTTGATGCCGAGGGTCAGCGAGATGCTGGGCTCGTCGACGTGGATGAGGGGGAGCGGGCGCGGGTTGTCCGGGTCCGAGAGGGTCTCGCCGATCGTGATCTCGGGGATACCGGCGATGGCCACGATGTCGCCGGGCCCCGCCTCGTCGCACGTCACGCGGTCCAGGGCTTCGGTCTTGAGGAGCTCCGACAGGCGCACGTTCTCGACCGTCCCGTCGTGCTTGCACCAGGCCACGGTCTGGCCGCGCGTCAACGTCCCGTTGACGATCCGGCAGAGGGCCAGGCGGCCGAGGTAGGGGGAGGCGTCGAGGTTCGTGACGTGGGCCTGGAGTGGGAAGCCCTCGATGTAGCTCGGCGCGGGGATGGTCTCGAAGATCGTCTGGAACAGCGGCTCCAGGTTGGGGGAGTCGGGCATGCCGCCGTCGGCCGGGCGCTCCAGCGAGGCGCGGCCCGCCTTGGCGGCGCAGTAGACGACGGGGAAGTCGAGGAGGTGGGTCTGGTCGTCCTCGATCAGGTCCATGAACAGGGCGTAGGTCTCGTCCAGGACCTCGGCGATGCGGGCATCCTGGCGGTCGACCTTGTTGATGACGACGACGATGGGGAGCTTCTTGGCCAGCGCCTTGCGCAGGACGAAGCGGGTCTGGGGGAGCGGGCCCTCCGACGCGTCGACCAGGAGCAGGACCCCGTCGACCATCTCCAGGCCGCGCTCGACCTCGCCGCCGAAGTCCGCGTGGCCGGGGGTGTCGATGATGTTCAGCGTGATCGGGTGGCCCTGCTTGTCGACGTGGTGGACCGACGTGTTCTTGGCCAGGATCGTGATGCCCTTCTCACGCTCCAGGTCCATCGAGTCGAGCACCCGCGTCTCGACCTCCTGGTTGGCCCGGAACGCGCCCGACTGCCACAGCATGGCGTCCACGAGCGTGGTCTTGCCGTGGTCGACGTGGGCGATGATGGCGACATTCCGGAGATCCGGGCGTTGCGGCATAGGGGGTCCTCTCAGGCGGCACAAACCCACGAAGTATACCCCGCCTGCCTGTAGGCTCACTCCATGGCTCCTACTCGTGAAGTGCTTTCCTGGGCTGATTTCGGGGTGGCCGTGCGGGATCTCGCGCACGCCGTGTACGACTCGGGCTACCGGCCCGACCTCCTGCTGGGCATCGCCCGGGGCGGGCTGTTCCCCGCCGGCGCGCTGGGGTACGCGCTCGGGATCAAGAACATCCACATCATGAACGTCGAGTTCTACACCGACGTCGAAGAGCGCCTGCCGCTCCCCATCGTGCTGCCGCCCGTGCCGCAGGAGGTCGACCTGAACGAGAAGTCGGTCCTCGTCGTCGACGACGTGGCGGACACGGGCGGGACGCTCAAGCTGGTCCGGGACTTCTGCGCCGGCCACGTCCGCGACATCCGTACAGTCGTGCTCTACGAGAAGCCGCATTCCCTGGTCAAGTGCGAGTACGTCTGGAAACACACAGACAAGTGGATCGCGTTCCCCTGGTCCTCCGACCCCCCGCTGGTAGAAGGCGCAGTCCAGGACAACTAGCCCCCCTGACCCCCTAGCCCCCGGATCAGGCAGCCGATTGAGCGATGCGCTCCACGATTCCCGGCGTGTCGCGGGCTTTCGGCGCGAGGATCGCTCAATCGGCGTCCGGTCACGGTGGGCGGTCACGTGTGCAGTCCGTCACGTCGTGCGCCCGGTCACGGCGCGCGTGACGGTCCCTGCCATGGGCGGCCGTGCAAACCAGGGGTTTCAGGGTGGTTAGATAGGGGACCATGAGTCCCCGCACAGTTGATGTCACGGAGCTCGTCCTACGCGATGGACACCAGAGCCTTCTGGCTACCCGCATGGCAATGGAAGACATGGTCGACGCTTGCGCCGACATCGACCAAGCCGGCTACTGGTCCGTCGAGTGTTGGGGCGGGGCTACCTACGATTCGTGTATCCGGTTCCTCAACGAGGATCCCTGGGTACGTTTGCGCACCTTCCGCGAGTTGATGCCCAACTCGCGGTTGCAGATGCTGCTGCGCGGCCAGAACCTCCTGGGCTACCGCCACTACGAGGACATGGTCGTCGACAAGTTCGTTGAGAAGTCGGCCGAGAACGGCATGGACGTGTTCCGCGTCTTCGACGCGCTCAACGATCCGCGCAACATGGCCCGCGCCATGGCGGCCGTCAAGAAGACCGGGAAGCACGCCCAGGGCACGATCTGCTACACGATCTCCCCGCTGCACACGGTCGAGGGCTACGTCAAGGTGGCCGGCCAGCTCATCGACATGGGCGCCGAGTCCATCTGCCTGAAGGACATGGCCGCCCTGCTCCAGCCCCAGCCGGCCTACGACATCATCAAGGGCATCAAGGACACGTACGGCGACATCCGCATCGCGCTCCACTGCCACTCGACGTCCGGCGTGACGTTCATCTCCCTGATGAAGGCCATCGAGGCCGGCGTCGACTCGGTCGACACGTCGATCTCGTCGATGAGCCTCGGCCCGGGCCACAACCCGACCGAGTCCCTCGTGGCCGCCCTCGAGGGGACCGAGTACACGACGAACCTCAAGATGGACAAGCTCCTCAAGATCCGCGACCACTTCGCCAAGATCCGCCCGCGCTACGCCGCGTTCGAATCGGCCACCCTGGTCGACGTCGAGATCCTCCTGTCCCAGATTCCGGGCGGGATGCTCTCGAACCTCGAATCCCAACTCAAGGCGCAGGGCGCCGGCGACAAGCTCCAGGACGTCATGGAGGAGATCCCGCGGGTCAAGGCGGCCTCCGGCCATCCGCCGCTGGTCACGCCGACCTCCCAGATCGTCGGCACCCAGGCCGTGTTCAACGTTCTGTTCGGCCCCTACAAGAAGCTGACCGGCGAGTTCGCCGACCTCATGCTCGGCTACTACGGCGAGACGATCGGCCCCCACGACCCGGAGGTCGTCGCCATCGCCGAGCAGCAGACCGGCAAGCAGCCGATCACGGTCCGCCCGGCCGACCTCATGGAGCCCGAGTGGGAGACCCTCGACGCCGAGGCCAAGCAGCTCGAGGGCAACGACGGCTCGGTCGAGGACACGTTGACCTACGCGATGTTCCCGCAGGTCGCCCCCGGGTTCTTCAAGACCCGCGACGAGGGCCCGAAGTCCGTGGCCATGACCGAGGCCCAGTTGGCCGCCTCGAAGGAGGCCAAGACCCAGGGCATTACGGGTCCCGTCAAGTACAACGTCACGTTGGGCGGCCGCACGCACGCCGTGCAGGTCGAGCCGGCATAAGGAGGGGGAGATGGCACAAGCACCAGTCCCGATGGACCAGCGGATCGACGAGCTCAAGTCCAAGCGGGCCAAGCAGCAGCTCGGCGGCGGCGAGAAGCGCATCGCCAAGCAGCACGAGGGTGGCAAGCAGACCGCCCGCGAGCGCATCACCGAACTCCTCGACGACGGCTCCTTCCAGGAGGTCTCGCTGTTCCGCAAGAACCGGACCGTCACGTTCGGCATGGACACGGCGGACGTTCCGGCTGAGGGCGTCGTCACGGGCACGGGCACGATCGGCGGCCGTCCGGTCCACCTGGCCTCCCAGGACTTCACTGTCATGGGCGGCTCGGCCGGCGAGATGCACAACGTCAAGGTCGTCGAGATGATGCAGGGGGCGCTCTCAACCGGCACCCCGTTCATCTTCATCAACGACTCGGGCGGCGCCCGCATCCAGGAGGGCATCGACTCGCTCTCCGGCTACGGCAAGGTCTTCTACGCCAACGTCCTGCTGTCCGGCGTGGTCCCGCAGATTTCGATCATCGCGGGCCCCTGCGCCGGCGGCGCGGTCTACTCGCCCGCGCTGACCGACTGGGTCATCCAGACCCGCCAGGCCCACATGTTCATCACGGGCCCCGCGGTCATCAAGCAGGTCACGGGCGAGGAGGTGACCCAGGACGCGCTGGGTGGCGCGGACGCGCACCAGGCCGTGTCCGGCGTCAACCACTTCGTCGCCAACGACGACCACGAGGCGCTGCTCATCGCGCAGAAGCTTTTGAGCTTCTTCCCGCAGAACAACGCCGAGGAACCGCCGATCGTCAAGACCGGTGCGCCCGTCGAGTACGACCCGTCGTTCGCCGGCATCGTCCCGGTCGACGCCAAGCAGGGCTACGACGTCAAGGACATCATCAAGCGGGTCGTCGACAACGGCGACTTCTTGGAGGCCCAGGCGGGCTACGCGATGAACATGGTCGTCGGCTTCGGCCGGGTCAACGGCCGGACCGTCGGCATCGTGGCCAACCAGCCGTCGGTCATGGCGGGCTGCCTCGACATCAACGCCTCGGACAAGGGCGCCCACTTCATCCGCTTCTGCAACGCCTTCAACATTCCGATCGTCACGTTCGTGGACGTCCCCGGGTACCTGCCGGGCGTGGCGCAGGAGCACGGCGGCATCATCCGCCACGGCGCCAAGCTGCTGTTCGCCTACTCGTCGGCGACGGTCCCGCTCATCACGATCGTGCTGCGCAAGGCCTACGGCGGCGCGTACCTGGCGATGGCGTCGCGTGACCTCGGCTGCGACCGGGCGTTCGCCTGGCCGACCGCGGAGATCGCCGTGATGGGCGCCGACGGCGCCGCGGCCGTGGTCTTCAAGAAGGAGATCGAGTCGGCCGAGGATCCGGCGGCGGCCCGCGAGCAGAAGGTCCAGGAGTACCAGGACACGTTCAACACGCCGTTCATGGCGGCCGCGCGCGGCCTGGTCGACGAGATCATCGACCCGGGCGAGACCCGCCAGAAGATCGCGGCCGCGCTCGAATTGCTGGCGACGAAGCGCAAGCAGCGCCCCAGCAAGAAGCACGGCCTCCTGCCGGTCTAGGAGCGTTGATGTCTGACAAGGAACTATCCGACCGGGTCGCGGCCCTGTTGGGTGAGATCAAGGGCCTCAAGCTGGAGGTCAAGAGGCTGTCGGCCAAGACGGCGGCCCCCGACGAGGAGCACGCGGCCGTCATCGCGGCGGCCGTGGCGGCCTACCTCGGGCTGGACCGGACCAAGAGCCAGGCGAGCTATCCGCCCAGCCCGGTCTGGTCGGCCAACACCCGGCGCGCCCAACACGCCCACCACCCGCTCTACTCGTAAAGGACCCAGAATGAAACTCAAGGTAACGGTCGACGCGGTGCCGTACGAGGTCGACGTCGAGGTGGCGCCGCCGGAGTTGGCGCTCCCGTCCATCACGTTCGGCGGCGGTTCGGGCGCTGCGGTCGGCGCGGCGCCCAAGGCGTCCGGCGGGGCGGCGGCCGCCCCGGCCTCGGCCAACGCGATCCCCGCGCCGCTGGCCGGCACGGTCAACCGCATCCTGGTCGACCAGGGCCAGGAGGTCGCCGAGGGCGACGTCGTGCTGATCCTGGAAGCCATGAAGATGGAAACCGAGATCACGACGCCGCGGGCCGGCCAGGTGACGGCCATCCTGGTCGCCCAAGGCGACCCAGTACAAGGCGGCCAGGGCCTAATCGAAATCGGCTAGACCACAACCCCAAAGTACCGGTACCGCTGTACCGTTGTTGACCGCGTGACGGCAACAACGCGACAGCGGTACCGGTACTTGTGTATCGCGGGCTGTGCTCAGCCGGTCACGCCGGGACCGCCCCCGGCAATGATTGCAGTTCCTCGACAACTGCCTTGGCGTCCACGGGGAGCGCGTCCAACCACGCTGGTTCGGCGCCTGGGGGCGGAAAGACCTGGCCGTACTTCAGGATGCTCGCCGGGTCGATGCCGCACAGGTCGATCCAGACCGCGTCGGGATCCCAGCCGGTCGCCTCGGCCAGCGCGTCCGCCAAACCCAACAGCCACGTGCGGCGCTGTTCCTCGGTCCTCCCCGTCCGCACATCCCCGCGGACCCAGAGGTGCCGGTTGAACCGGCCGCCACCCACGTACCGGTCCGTGTCGCCGATCTCGGCGAAGATGACCTGAACGTAGAACGGCGGGGCGCCGGTGGCGGCGCAGTGCGCCCGGGTGATGGCCTGCGCGGCCCGCTGCTTCCCCTCGTCGTCGAGCGCGCCCGCAGGCACGAACACCTGGTACGTCGGCATATCGCATCACCTCACCGTCGAGATCCTCCCCGAGCGTACAGGGTGTGACATTGTGTGACATTGGGGACGGTTCCTTTGTCACACTTTCTGCCAGCCCGGCGGGAGCCTTGCTTCAACTGCTGACCTCGTCTGGTCACAGATTCCGGCCGTCGCCGGGGTGACATGCGGCTGCCCGAGGGCCGCCGCCGGGCGGGACTCCTCGCCGTCATCGAGTCGGCGCTCCTGGGCCCCGACATCTTGGCGTACGACGAACCCGCGGCCCGCGCCTACGCCTCGCTCCAGGCGCAGGCGCGGGCCCAAGGCCGCGCCCTGACCGCCGAGGACGGCATGATCGCGGCGGTCTGCGTGAGCCATGGCGCCACGCTGGCCACGCGCCACGTCAAGGACTTCGACTTCCTGCCCGTGCAACTCGTCAACCCGTGGGCGGCGCGTGATCGATGACCTCACGCTCAGGGAGTTGGCTCATGACGTCACTGACTGCGCCGTCGAATCCGGCGCCGTCACCGCGGTTGATGACCTGCTTGCGGACGGTCTCCAGGCGTGACGTGCCGTACCCATCGCTCACGTGTTGGCCAGGCCCAGCAGATCCCTGATCGCAGCCTCGGACCAGACGGGGCTAGGGGAAATGAACTCCTCTTCCCCCACCTTCTGGTAGATGACGTGGGGATGGTCGGTGGTGTTGTCGATCACGCTGCACTCCTGGCTCAAGCGGGCCAGCTCCGGCAGGTTGGCCAGGGACCGAGCGAAGCGCGCTCGGATCTTGTCGACCGGCACGTCGTGGCCCCCGTCTGCGACCCGGGAACGCACTCGGAGAACGTTGATCTCGGCATTCGCCGTCAGGACGAAGACGCTGCGCACGGCAAACCCGGCCTCCCGCGCGCGTCGGAGTAGAGCCAGGTTGCGGTCGGTTGACAGGACCGTCTCGAAAGTGAAGTCCTCACCCCGGGAGAGGCAGAACTCGCGCAGGCGTTCTGCTTCCTCGGCGGCGGCCAGGTCGGAGCGCCCCGTCCGGGCCTTGATCTCGTCAGCGTTGACGTACGTGCCGACGCGGCCGATCTCGGCCGTGACGGAACTTTTCCCGGAACCATTCGGTCCGGCGAAGACCAGGACGGCAGGACTAGGCATTGAGCGGGTACTCTCTGCGGCCGTCGGGATACTCGAGAAACGCCCGGCCCGTCTCAAGGTCGAAGCGGGCAATGGGGAGACCGGCCGCCTTCTTGTGGGCCAGTTCCGCGGAGACGGCCCGCTCGGCCGCCGCCTCCACCTCGGCCGCCCGCCCCAGAGCCGCGGCCGGTTCGGCCTGGGTCACGGGGAAGGGGATGCCGCGGCTGGCGACGAGGCGGTGCAGGAAGATGTTGATCCCGTCGGACAGATTGAGGCCGAGGGACTTGAGGATGGATTCGGCGTCACGCTTGAGTTGCTTCTCGACGCGCATGTTGATGCGGTCC